>NZ_SSBQ01000002.1:462500-820000 GCF_004795255.1 Streptomyces sp. RKND-216
CGGCCGGCGTCCCCGCGTTCGAGCGCGTGCTGGACGGCCTCGTCCGGCACGCCCACCGGGACCGGGCGGGGCTGGCTGAGGCGCTGCGCCCGGTCTGGGCGAGGCAGCGCCTCGCCCGCGAACGGCTGCTGCGGCATTCCGGGAGCTGGGGCGTCGCGGAGGCGGTCGCCGCGGTGGTCAGCGAACTCTCCCCCAGGGACCTGCGCAAACCCGCCACGGGAGCGGGGCACTACGACGCCCCCACCGCGGTACGGGCCGTGCGGGTGCGCGAGGCCGCCGCCGGCATCCTCGCGGGAGGGATACCGATGCTGCTGGCCGCTCCCGACGGGGAGAGCGGCGTCGTGGAACCGGACATTCTGCTGGAGCGGCTGCGGACATACCGGCGGCTCGGCCTGCGGCCGGGCGCCGCGGACTTCGACCAGGCCCTGCTGCGGGTGCGTCCGGACGCCCGGTGGGCGCCCGCCGGCGAGCTGGGCGGGCGGGCCGGCAGACGGCTGGCCGCCTGGCTGGCGAACGGCGGACTCCCCGCACCGGTGAGCGCACGTGTCGACGAGCCGGAGCGGGTGCACCGGCGCAACACGTGGTACACGGAGGTGAGTCCGCGCCGCATCCTCGTCCGGGACGAGGGCCTGCCGACCGGGCGCGGCGACGGTTTCCACGCGGTCTTCGACCGGATCGGCGCCGCAACCCCCTCGGCCACGGGCCGCTACGGGCACGGGGCGGAGTCGGCTGCGTGGCTCGGCGTCCTGCCGTGGCACCGTGAAGCCGTCGCCGCCCGGCGGCTCGCCACGCTGGCCGCATGCGCCGACAGCGGCGCCCGTACGACCGCCCGGGACCTGCCGGCCCTCGCCGAGGCGGAGGCGGCCCCCGAGGGCACGGCAGGGCTCGCGCTGCACCTCGCGCTGGCGTACGGCCTGGGCGCTGGGCATGCGGAGGACCGCCTCGCGGCGGTGGACGCACTGCTCGTCCTGGCCGCACGGCGGCAGTTGAACCCGGAGACGCTGGGCGGCGAGCTCGGCACGCTGGTCGGGATCGGGTCGGTTAAGGGCAACCGGCTGACGTCGGCGCTGCGTTCGCTGGCGGCGACGGGCGCGTACCGCACGGCGTGGTCGGTGCTGCGGCCCGTGCTGCCGGTGGTGCTGGCGGGCGAGGTGCCGCACCGCAACGCGGGCGAACTGCTGGGGCTGGCGGCGGACTGCGCCGAGCGCCGTCGTCCGGCGGGCGACACCGTGGTGGGGCTGGACGCCGTCGCCTCCGCCGGCGGGTCGTCGCGCCGGGTGCGGGAGGCGCGTCGCCTGCGGGACGCGCTCCGGCCGAGACAGTCGGGGGAGCCGGGGGAGGTGGTGGCCGTCGCGTGACGCGGTGGCCCGGGCGGGGCGCCCGGGGCGGCTCAGGTGCGGCCGGTGTCCTCCTGGGCCTCCTCCAGAGCCTCCGAGGGCGGCATCCAGTCGGCGAGGACGACGGTGAACCCGGCGCGGCGGTACGCGTCGCAGACCAGCCGGTCGTCGTCGACGACGATCTCGACGCTGCGGCGGCGCGCCACCCGCTGGAGAAGCCGCGGTTTGGTGATGCGGGCCGGGCGGCGGTCGGTGTCGTCGCGCATCCACAGCTCGCCGGCGGGCAGCCCCTGCGCGGCGAGCCAGTCCTCGGTGTCCCGGCGGCAGCGCTCGGGCCGGCCGGTGACATAGCCGAGGTCGCAGCGCTCGGCCCAGTCCCGGGCGAGCGCGATGCCGTCGGACAGCGGAGGGTCGTCCACGGCGGCGCGGAAGAAGGCGTCCCAGTCGCGCGGCGCGGAGGCGACGTGGTGCAGCCGGTGCCGGGTGTCGGAAAGGGTGCCGTCCAGGTCGAACACCGCGAGCGGCCGCTTCTCCGTCATCGGGCCAGCCTAGTCGCCGCCCCGGTCCACCGCGCGGCGGTCCGGCGCACCGCGCGAACCGGGCGTTCCGGTTCGCCGCGCGGCGGGCACGGGCACCCGTGCGGGAGAATGACCGCAGGCCACCGCAGGCCACCGCAGGCCACACGAGGAGGAGGAACCGCCGCCATGGGACGGGTCACCGCACGACACCGCGTCGTCCGCATCCGGGACGGCGCCGTCTCGGAACGGCCGGACACGCTGGTGGTCGAGGAGCCGCTGGAGATCCGGCTGAACGGGCGGCGGCTGGCGGTGACCATGCGCACCCCCGGCGACGACTTCGCGCTGGCGGCGGGCTTCCTGGTCAGCGAGGGCGTGGTCGCCGCCGCGGGCGAGGTCGCGCACATCCGCTACTGCGCGGGCGCGACCGAGGACGGCGCGAACACCTACAACGTCGTCGACGTGCGGCTGGCGGACGGCGTCCCGGTGCCGGAGGTCTCGCTGGAACGGAACGTCTACACCACTTCCTCCTGCGGCCTGTGCGGGAAGGCGAGCCTGGAGGCCGTGCGCACCACCGCGCGCTGGCGGCCCGAGCAGGGCTCGGCGGCGCCGCTGCACCTCACGCCCGCGGTCCTCAGCGGCCTGCCGGACACCCTGCGCTCCGCGCAGCGCGTCTTCGACCGCACCGGCGGGCTGCACGCGGCCGCGCTGTTCTCCCCCGCCGGTGAGCTGCTCGACCTACGGGAGGACGTGGGCCGGCACAACGCGGTGGACAAGCTGGTCGGCCGCGCACTGCGCGAAGGGCTCCTGCCGCTGGCGGGAGCAGTGCTGATGGTGTCCGGGCGGGCGTCGTTCGAGCTGGTTCAGAAGGCCGTGATGGCGGGCATCCCGGCGCTGGCCGCCGTGTCCGCACCCTCGTCGCTGGCCGTGGAGCTGGCGGACGAGACGGGCATGACCCTCGTCGGCTTCCTGCGCGGCAGCTCGATGAACGTCTACGCCGGTGCCGGACGGCTGGAGCCGCTGCCGGTTCAGTCGCCGGCCCCGTAGCCCCAGGTCTCGGCGAGGCGCGCCAGCCGCGGCGGCAGGCCGTCGAGGGTGGCGCCGCTGCGCGCGGGCTGGATCCGCCCGGACCGGATGTTGCTGCTCCAGTCGCCGATGTGCGGACGGAACGCGCCGTGGTCGCGGCTTCCGTAGTCGAGCATGCCCGCCTCCCATTCGACGCCGAGGTGCCGGCAGATCTCCCGGGTGACCTTCTCCGGCTCCGCGGTGAGTTCCTCGTAGCGCACGGTCAGGCCGGTGAGGCTCTGCCGGGCCTCCTCCAGCCGTTCCGCGTACGCGAGCACCTCGTCGTGGATCTGCGCCGGGTCCGGGTCCTGACGGCGGTTGACCAGCGAGCTGACGATCGCCGCCGGATGGCGCAGCAGGAACAGGTAGCGCGCCTGCGGCCAGCAGCGGTCCAGCCGGGGCCAGATCAGCGTGTTGGGCGGGGTCTTGTCGACGATCAGGCTCTTGCCGCTGCGCTCCAGCTCCAGATGCAGCACGCGGTCCCACAGCAGGTGCTCCAGCTCCTCCTTGTCCAGTTCCAGTTCGCGCATCGCGCCCGGGGTGAAGTCGCGGCCCATCCGCACGTGCACGGTGCGCAGATGCATCTCGTGCGGGGCGCGGATTCGCGAGTGGCTGTTGAGCAGGACCCGCAGCAGGGTGGAGCCCGAACGCACCGGGGAGAGCAGGAAAACCGGCGACGCGACCAGCCGGCCGGCGTGCGGCGCGACGTACCCTTTCTCCTCTCGGTCGGGGCGGGCGGGGGGCCGGGGCCGCACGGCTGCTCCGCCGGGGGGCCGCAGCGCCTCGGCGAGCAGCCGGCCCCGGCGCCGCAGTCCCTTGCCGACGGTCTGTGTGCGCGGGTCCCGCATGCTGCTGGCGCCTTTCTGGAGTGAACGTCCTGCCGGGGGCGGGACGGGCCCCGCCCTCGGGGCTCGGCGTCCCTCTCCGCGGCCCTCCTGGCCGTGGGACCCCTCGTGCCGCCATCCCACGGCATGCGGGCGAACGGACGGTGTCGGAGAGACGGCTGTACGGCGTCCCGCAGCCGTCCGCCCCGCGAAGGCCCAGCACCGGCTGGTCCCGGGACGGCCCGGCGCGCCCTCCCCGGGCCCGGGTGGCCGGGATGCATCGCTGGCCCGGACCGCGTGGAGGAGGTTCGGTGCAGATGTCGTCGGTGAGCGGCAACGCCCTGGCAGTGCACCGGCCGATGTGACCAGAATTGCCCCACCCCCCTGCTCCGCGGCTCCTCCCGCGGAGCGTCGGGTATCGGATACGGTCGCCACGCCTGTGCTGCCCTGCACTTGGAGGAGCGGAACCCTTGCGCGAGATCACCGTCCCCGCCGTGGTGACGGAGCCGCAGGTCGGCGGACTGGCGGATGCCGTCTTCGACAACGCCGCTGCGGACCCGGACCGGGTCGCCCTGGCCCGCAAGGACGAGGACGGTGTGTGGCGCGACGTGACCGCGGGCGCGTTCCGCGATCAGGTGCTCGCGCTCGCGAAGGGCCTCCTGGCACAGGGGGTGCGGTTCGGCGACCGGGTCGCGATCATGTCGCGCACGCGGTACGAGTGGACGCTCTTCGACTTCGCGCTGTGGACCGTCGGCGCGCAGCCCGTCCCGGTGTACCCGACGTCCTCCGCGGAGCAGGTGTACTGGATGCTGCACGACGCGGGCGTGTCCGCGGCGGTCGTGGAGCACGAGGACCACGCCATGACGATCGGGTCGGTGGTGGACCGGCTGCCGGGCCTGGGCCGGCTGTGGCAGCTGGACGCGGGCGCCGAGGCGGAGCTGACGGCCGCCGGGGCGCATCTGGGCGACGAGGTGGTGCACCGGCACCGGTTGGCGCTCACCCCGGACACCGTGGCGACCGTCATCTACACCTCCGGCACCACGGGACGGCCCAAGGGGTGCGTGCTCACGCACGCCAACTTCATGGCCGAGACGGACAACATCGTCACCCGCTACGAGCCGGTGTTCCGCTCCCGGCCCGGCGACGAGGCGGCGACCCTGCTCTTCCTGCCGCTCGCGCACGTCTTCGGCAGGATGGTGGAGGTGGCGGCGATCCGCGGGCGGGTGCGGCTCGGCCACCAGCCGAACCTGAACGCGGCCGCGCTGCTGCCCGACCTGGAGGCGTTCCGCCCGACGTTCATCCTCGCCGTCCCCTACATCTTCGAGCGGGTCTTCGGGGCGGCCCGGCGGAAGGCGGAGCTGGAGGGCAGGGCCACGGCGTTCGACAAGGCCGTCGACGTGGCCGTCCGGTACGCGGAGGCGGCCGAGCAGCGCGCGTTCGGCAAAGGGCCGGGGCCCGGCGCCGGGCTGCGGGTGCAGCACCAGTTCTTCGACAAGGTCGTGTACGGCAAGCTGCGGGCCGCGCTGGGCGGCAGGTGCGTGCACGCGATGTCGGGCGGCAGCGCGATGGAGAGGCGGCTGGGGCTGTTCTTCGACGGAGCGGGGGTGCGCATCTTCGAGGGGTACGGCCTGACCGAGACCACGGCCGCGGCGACGGCGAACCCGCCCGAGCAGACCCGGTTCGGGACGGTGGGCAGGCCCGTTCCCGGCACCACCGTGCGCATCGCGGACGACGGCGAGGTGTGGCTGCGCGGCGGCCAGGTCTTCGGCGGCTACCTGAACAACCCGCAGGCCACCGCGGCGACGCTGCACGACGGCTGGCTGGCCAGCGGCGACCTCGGGCACCTGGACGAGGACGGGTACCTGACGATCACCGGCCGGAAGAAGGAGGTGCTGGTGACCTCCGGCGGCAAGACCGTCTCACCGGTCGCGCTGGAGGACCGGGTACGCGCGCACCCGTTGGTCGGGCAGTGCATCGTGGTGGGCAACGACCGGCCGTACGTGTCGGCGCTGGTCACCCTGGACGCGGAGGCCGTGGAGCACTGGCTCGCCATGCGGCACAAGCCGCGGATGGGCCCGGCGGAGCTGGTGCGCGACCCCGATCTGGAGACGGAGATCCGGCGGGCCGTGGTGGCGGCCAACACGCAGGTGTCCAAGCCCGAGTCGATCCGCACCTTCCGCATCCTGGCGGCGCAGTTCACCGAGGAGGAGGGCATGCTGACGCCGTCCCTGAAACTGAGGCGGAACGCGATCGAGAAGGCGTACGCGGTCGAGATCGAGGCCCTGTACCAGGGGTGACCTCACACCCGGTGCGGGCGGAGGGCCGGCGGGTGACGGGTGCGGGACGCGGGAATGTGCGGCGGCCGGTGATCGTTGGCCTCAGGAGAACGCACAGCCGACTCGTTAGGACGCAACCGGTGACCACCCCCACCGTTCCCACCCTCACTCTGAACAACGGCGTCGAGATGCCCCAGCTCGGCTTCGGCGTGTGGCAGGTGCCCGACGACGAGGCGGCCGACGCGGTCGGCGCCGCGCTCGAGGCCGGGTACCGCAGCATCGACACCGCCGCGATCTACGAGAACGAGAAGGGCACCGGGCGCGCGCTGGCCGCCTCCGGCATTCCGCGTGAGGACCTGTTCGTCACGACCAAGCTGTGGAACAGCGAGCAGGGCTACGACGCGACGCTCCGCGCCTTCGACGCCTCACTGGCCCGCCTCGGCCTGGAGCACGTCGACCTGTACCTCATCCACTGGCCGGTGCCCGAGCAGGATCGGTACGTCGACACCTGGAAGGCCTTCGAGCGCATCCTGGCCGACGGCCGCGCCCGCGCCGTCGGCGTGTCGAATTTCAACCCGGCCCACCTCCAGCGGGTGATCGACGAGACCGCCACCGTGCCGGCGCTCAACCAGATCGAGCTGCACCCGCGGCTCCAGCAGCCCGTTCCCCGCGCCTTCCACGCCGACCACGGCATCGCCACCGAGGCCTGGTCGCCGCTGGGCCAGGGGAAGGACCTGCTGCAGGACCCGGTGCTCGGCGGGATCGCGCGGAAGCACGGTGTCACGGTCGCGCAGGTCGTGCTGCGCTGGCACCTCCAGACGGGCAACGTGGTGATCCCGAAGTCGGTCACCCCCTCCCGCATCCGGGAGAACATCGACGTGTTCGGGTTCGAGCTGGACGCGGAGGACCGGGAGCGGATCGCCGCCCTGGATGCGGGAGCCCGCCTGGGGCCGGACCCGGACACCATGAACTGGCTGGGCTGACTCCTCCCCCACCGGCCCGCCCGGCCCGGACCCCACGACGCCACGGCCGCCGCTGCGCTCGGCGGCCGTGGCGTCGTGCTGCCGCGACCAATCCACGCAGGCGGCGGCGACGAATCAAGCACGTCACGCGCAGGACTCGGCGCCCTCCGGGCCGCCGGCAACACGGAGGAACACATGGCAGCTGCCGCTCCGCCCCGACCGCCGCGACCGGCCCGGCCGGAAAGCGGGACTTCATGAGGCACGACGCGCGGCTCACCGACGCCCCCCGGGAGCCGGGTCCCGACCTTCCCGAGCTGCTGGGACAGGTGGCGCGGGGCGACCAGAAGGCGTTCGCCACCGTCTACGAGGCCGTGGCCGGGCCCGTCATGGGCCTGGTCCGCAGCATTCTGCGGGACCCGGCGCAGTCCGAGGAGGTCGCGCAGGAGGTGCTGGTGGAGGTCTGGCGGTGCGCCGCGCGCTACCAGCCCGAACGCGGCAGCGCCATGTCCTGGGTGATGACGCTGGCACACCGCCGGGCCGTGGACCGCGTACGGTCGGCGCAGGCGGCGAGCAACCGGGAGCATCGTGCGGCCCTGCTGGACCGTACGCCCGCGTTCGACGAGGTCACCGAGCAGGTGGAGGCGCGACTGGAACGCGAGCAGGTGCGCCGCTGCATGCGGACCCTGACCGAGGTCCAGCACGAGTCGGTGACGCTGGCCTACTACCGCGGCCATACCTACCGTGAGGTGGCGGAGCTGCTGGCGCTGCCGCTGGGAACGGTGAAGACACGCCTGCGGGACGGACTGATCCGCCTGCGCGACTGCCTGGGGGTGAGCGTATGACCACGGCCGATCTGCACACGCTGACCGGCGCCTACAGCGTTCATGCGCTGCCGGACGCCGAGCGCGAGGAGTTCCAGCGGCACCTCGGGGCGTGCGAGTCCTGCACGCAGGAGGTGCGCGAGCTGAGCGCGACGGCCGCCAAGCTGGGCCTCGCCTCCGCGCTCACACCGCCTCCGGCGCTGCGCGAGCGGGTGCTCGCCGAGATCGCCAACGTGCGCCAGGAACCGCCGCAGGTCCCCCGGTCGCACCGGCGGTCCGGCGGCGGGAGTTCCGGCCGGGTGCGGCGGCTGCCGCGGTTCGCCCTCGCGGCGTCGATCGCCGCGGCGGCGGCGCTCGGCGGTGTCTCCGTCTGGCAGTACCAGCTCGCACAGGACGCGCAGGAACGAGCCGCGCAGGCCGAACAGCGCGGCGAGACCATCGCCCGGGTACTGGCGGCCGAGGATGCCCGGGTCGCGGTCGGAGAGCTGCCCGACGGCGCCAGCGGCTCGGTCGTGGTCTCGCGCAGCGAGGACAGGGCCGCGTTCTTCGCCTCCGGGATGCCGGAGGCACCCCAGGGCAAGGTCTACCAGCTCTGGTTCAGCGACCACGGCACGATGCGGCCGGCCGGCCTCATGGAGTCCGGTGAACGGACCGGGGCCGTGCTGATGGAGGGCCCGGTCGGGGACGCGACCGGGATGGGCATCACGGTGGAGCCCGCGGGGGGCTCCGAGCAGCCCACGTCGGAACCGGTGGCGCTGATGGAGCTGCCGGCCTGACGGCCCTCCCGGGCGGGGCGGGGCGGACGACCTCTACGGGGGAGCCGTCCGCCCCGCCTCCGTCGCTGCCGGGAGCCCGCAGGGCCACGGGAGCGACGGAGCCCGCAGCAGGCCGGGGCACGAGAAGGAGCTACCCCTCGGACCGGCGCGGGGGGCGGGGGAAGAAGCCGCTGACGCGACGGGCGTACTCCGCGTAGCCGGGGCGTTCGGCCATGTGGCGTTCCGGCAGGCGCTTGCCGCTCCCCCGGATCAGCAGGTAGCTCATCACCAGCGGGGCGATCGCTCACAGCGCGGCGACGCCCGGGTCGCCCGCGGCGACCAGGAAGATCCCCCACCACACGCAGAAGTCCCCGAAACAGTTGGGATGCCGGGTCCAGGACCACAGGCCGCGGTCTATCAGACGGCCCTTGTTCGCGGGGTCGGACTTGAAGCGGTGCAGTTGGGCGTCCCCTACCGCCTCGAAGAACATGCCGATCGCCCACAGGGCGACGGCGGCGAGCCATCCGGGACCGGCACCCCACGTACTGGCCGGCCTGGACGGGCAGCGTGACCAGCCACACCAGGGCGGCCTGGAGCAGGTACACCATGCGCAGCGCGTACAGCGCGGGGTTGCCGGGCGCCTTGGCGAGCATCTTCGCGTAGCGGGGGTCCTCGCCGTGGCCGGCGCCCCGGCGCCCGATGTGCACGGCCAGCCGCAGCCCCCACACCACGGTCAGCGCGGTCAGCAGCAGTTGCCGTCCCGTGTCGCCGTGGCCGCCGGCGCCGCCGCCGCGAAGGAGGCGACGGCGACCGCGGCGGATTCCACTCTTTCGGATGAGGGACCAATCCGCGGGGCGGCCCCGCGCCGAATGGCGGACGTGAGCGAAGATCGAGACACCCCGCGGACCATGCGTCCGGCGCTGGGCGCGCTGAGCGGCCTGCTGGCCGGATGCGCGGCCCTGGCCGTGGCGCAGTTCACCGCCGTCTTCGTACGCCCGGAGGCGGCACCGCTGAACGCGGTGGGCGACGCGGTGATCGAGCAGTCGCCGCCAGCGGTGACCCAGTTCGGCCTGGACACGTTCGGCTCGAACAACAAGCTGGTGCTGGAGATCGGCACGCTCACGCTGACCGGGCTGTTCGCGCTCGGACTCGGCCTGCTGGCGCTTCGGCACCGGCGGCTCGCCTCCGTGGGAGTACTGCTCTTCGGCGTCGTCGGGGTCGCGGCGGCGCTCAGCAGGACGGACGCCGCCGCGCTCGACGCGCTGCCGTCGGTGCTGGGCGGACTCGCCGGGGCAGGGGTGCTGTACCTGCTCAGCGGCCGTCTCGGCGCCGACACCACCGATGGGACCGACGCGACCGAGGCTGCTGCGGGCGGCCGTACCGTGGCCTCCGTGCCGGGCACGACGCCCGAGGGAGCCGAGGAGGAGGCGGAGCAGCCGGCGGTGATGCGCCCCTCGGGCGCGGGCCGGTGGGATTTCGACCGGCGGGGCTTCGTGATCGCCGCGACGACCGCTGCGGTGGCCTCCGCGGGCGCGGGCGCAGCGGGGCTCGAGCTGGGCGGCAGCTCCTCGGCCGCCGCGTCCCGGCGCCGGGTGCGCCTGCCGCGCCCGGACGACGCCGCGCGGCCGATCCCCGCCGGCGCCGGCCTGAAGGTGCCGGGGGTGAGCCGGTTCACCACGCCGAACGGCGACTTCTACCGCGTCGACACCGCACTGGTGGTGCCGAAGGTCGACGCCACGACGTGGCGTCTGCGACTGCACGGCCGCGGAGTACGCGAGCCGGTCACGTACCGCTTCCGGGACCTGCTCGAGCGGCGCCTGATCGAGCGGGACATCACCATGACCTGCGTCTCCAACCCGGTGGGCGGCAACTACGTGGGTACCGCGCGGTGGATCGGCGTCCCCTTGGCGGCGCTGCTGCGGGAGGCCGGCGTGCGGCCGCCGTCCGAGGGTGGCCGGGCCGACCAGATCGTCGCCCGCTCGGTCGACGGCATGACCATCGGCACCCCGGTGGAGACCGTGATGGACGGGCGTGACGCGATGCTGGCGGTCGGCATGAACGGACAGCCGCTGCCCTTCGACAACGGTTTCCCGGTGCGGATGCTGGTGCCCGGCCTGTACGGCTACGTCTCCGCCTGCAAATGGATCGAGGACATCGAACTCACGACGTTCGACGCCTACGACGCCTACTGGGTGCGCAGGAACTGGGCGGCGAAGGCGCCGATCAAGACCCAGTCGCGCATCGACACCCCCAAGCCGTTCGCCTCGCCGGAGGCGGGCACCGTGCCGGTGGCCGGTGTCGCCTGGGCCCAGCACCGCGGCATCAGCCGGGTGGAGGTCCGCGTCGACGGAGGCCCGTGGCGGGAGGCGCGGCTGGCCGAGCAGGCCGGCGTCGACACCTGGCGCCAGTGGGTGTGGGAGTGGCCCGCCACAACCGGGTCGCACACGCTCGAGGTCCGCGCCACGGACGGCGACGGCGAGGTACAGGCCGGTGAGCGCGCCGGGACCGTACCCGACGGCGCGACCGGATGGCACTCGGTGGTGGTCGACGTGAGCTGACCGGGGCCGGACCGGCCACCGGCCGCCCAGCCTCGACACCGCGCACCGGAACCTCGTGCGCCCACCGAGTACCTATTTCTCCATACATGTGCCAGTTGTCACCCTCGAAGAAGGAGCATCCCTCATGAACGCCACCCGTGTACGCCGTGCCGCCGTCGCCACCGTCGCCGCCGCCGTCCTGCCCCTGAGCATCACCGCCTGCGGCAGCGACGGCGGGGACAGCGGCTCCGGCTCCGGGTCGTCCTCCTCCGAGGAGAAGAAGCGGGACCAGGGCCAGAAGAACGAGGAGACCGGCGGCGCGACCCAGGCCGACGGCCCGTTCGGCCCGGCCTGCCAGTCGGTGCCGAAGGACGGCGCCGGGTCCTTCGACGGCATGGCTAAGGACTCGGTCGCCACCGCGGCGTCGAACAACCCGGCGCTGTCGACGCTGGTCACGGCCGTGAAGAAGGCCGGGCTGGTCGACACGCTCAACAACGCCGAGAACATCACGGTGTTCGCGCCTGCCAACGCCGCGTTCGAGGCCGTCCCGGAGGAGGACCTCAACTCGCTGCTCAACGACAAGGAGGCCCTCACCAAGGTCCTCACCTACCACGTGGTCGGCGAGAAGCTGACCCCGGCGGACCTGGAGGACGGCAGCTACGACACCCTGGCCAAGGAGAAGCTCACCGTCTCCGGCTCGGGTGAGGACTTCACCGTCAACGACGGCGCCGGCGTCGTCTGCGGCAACGTGCAGACCGCCAACGCGACCGTCTACATCATCGACGGCGTGCTGATGCCGAAGATGTGACGCCCGCGGCGGGCCGGCCCGCCGGTGTCAGCGCGCGCCGTGGCCCGCCGCGATGTCCGTGATCCGGCGGGCCAGTGCCGTGTCGAGCTCCGTGATCCGCCCGCCGGCGCTGTGCGTGTTCACCGCGATGCCCAGACGGTTGTAGCCGAGGGTCAGTTCGGCGTGATGGTTCAGTTCGTCCTGGATCATCGCGACGTGCAGGGCCATGGCGGCGGCGGGCAGGTGCGTGTCGAACGCGTAGGTGCGGGCGAGGGTGTCGCCGTCGGCCTGCCAGCCGGGAAGCCCGGACAGCGCCTCGTCGATCTGCTGCCGGGACAGGGCCTCGGGTGCCATGGCGGGCGTTCCCTTCGTCGGTGGCGCGGGCTGTGACGGCGGTCCGCACGGAGCCGCCGATTCCAGCGTGCCACGCCTTGCCGTGCGAACGCCGCAACCTCCGGCACGTCGCGCGGGGCCGGGCGGCAGCGACTTCGCCCGGCTGGCGCGCACAGTCTCCGCGGCCGGACTGCTGGAACGCCGACCCGGCCACTACGCCCTGCGGTTCGTCCTGGTCGGTGCCGCCTTGGTGGGCGGATGGACCGCCTTCGCCGCGCTCGGCGCGTCCTGGTGGCAGCTGGCCGTCGCCGCGTTCCTCGGCCTGGTCTTCGGCCAACTGGCGCTGGCCGCACACGACCTGGCGCACCGGCAGGTGTTCACCGGCCGGAGGGGAGCGAGACCGCCGGGCGGCTGGTCGGAAACCTCGGCATCGGCATGTCGTACGGCTGGTGGATGACCAAGCACACCCGGCACCACGCCAATCCCAACCACGAGGAACTCGACCCCGACGTGGCGCCGGACATCCTGGTGTGGTCCCGCGACCAGGCGCGGGCGGCCCGGGGGCTGCCCCGCTTCGTCGGACGGCACCAAGCGGCGCTGTTCTTCCCCCTGCTGACACTGGAGGGCTTCAACCTGCACGTATCGAGCGTGCGGGCGCTGCGCCGGCCGGAGACCAAACGGCCGGTACTGGAGGGCGCGCTGCTTCTCAGTCATCTCGGGGGTTACCTCGCGGCGCTGTTCCTGATGCTGCCGCCCGGCACGGCGCTGGCGTTCACTTCGTGCACCAGGCGACCTTCGGCGTGTACCTGGGCTGCATCTTCGCCCCAACCACAAGGGCATGCCCACGCTGCGCGGCTCCGAACGCCCCAATTTCCTGCGGCGGCAGGTGCTCACCTCCCGCAACGTGCGCGGCGGGCGGCTCACGGACGTCGCGCTGGGCGGGCTCAACCACCAGATCGAACACCATCTCTTCCCCAGCATGCCCGCTCCGAACCTGCGCCGTGCCCGGACGCTGGTCCGGGAGCACTGCGCGGAGCTGGGCATTCCGTACCACGAGACCGGGCTGGTGCAGTCCTGGCGGGAGGCGCTGCGGCACCTGCGGGACGCGGGCGTGCCGCTGCGCACGGGGAACGGCTCGGCACGGACCGACGGGTAGGTGCGGGGCCGACGGGTAGGTGCGGATCGGCGCGGCGGACGTGCGGGGCGGCGGGCTCAGGAGGTGGTGTCGCCCACCGGCTCCCCCGCCCCGGCCTCCCGGGCGGGGTCGGGGCAGGGTTCTCGGTCCGGCCGGCCGGGACGGGAACGGCCCGGCCCGCCCGCGCCGCGCACGCGCCTGCCGTCGCCGTCCGCCGCCGCGTCACCGGCGGCCCGCACGGCGGTCGCGCCGGTTCCCGCCGGAACGGTGGACCAGCGCTCGCCCAGCGTCCGGGTCTCCCGGAGCCAGCGGCGCAGCACCAGGTGCACCTGCTCGGCGCCGACCAGTTCGTCCTCGTCCGAGGTGACCGGCGCCGTCAGGGCGAGCGGGGAGAGCAGGAACGCCCGGCTCTGCTCGCCGCCGAGTCCGCCGTGCGAACCGATCTGCTCCTCGAAGGCGTGCACATGCCCGGTGTCGGGTGCGACGCAGGAGTTGACCATGATGTCGGCGGTGTGCGGGAAGCGCGAAGAGCGCAGCACCACGTCCGCCGCGTACGGGCCGAACGGTGCCAGCGGGTCGCGCTCGCCGACCACCTCGCCCTTGTCCAGCCGGTGTTCGCAGGCGCCGGGGCCGATCACCACCGGGCCGTGCTCCTCGCTGTGGACCAGCAGGAAGCCGATGCCCGGGTGGTCGGCGAGCGCGCGCAGCAGCGCCGGGTGGCGTGCTTCGATGGCCTCCCGGCTCATCCGGCCGGGAACGTCGGGGAAGGAGACCAGGCCGAGGTTGCCCGAGGCCAGCACGACCGGCTCGGCGGACTTGCGCGGCAGCTCCCCGCCGCCCGGTGTGTGCCCGTCCTCGGGGCGGTGCAGCGCCGCACGGGCCGCGGCGCGCGCCTCGGCGCCGCTGTGTGTGGCACGGGCGCTGCGGGACACCGGCACGCCGCAGCCCGCCCGCACCAGGTCCTCCAGCGTCAGCCCGTAGGCGCTGCGAAACGGCTCTCCGCCGCTCTGCCCGTGGTCGGAGAGCAGCACCAGCCGGTACGGGCGCGGCGCGTGGTCGGCGGCCTTGGCCATCAGCGCGATCGCCCGGTCCAGGGCGCGGAGCACCTGCCGGGTGTCCCCGCCGCGCGGTCCGCTGTGGTGCGCCACCTCGTCGTATCCGACCAGGTCCGCGTAGACGGCGGCCCGCCCGTTGAGCACGTCGCCGATGACGGCGGCGACGACGACGTCGCGCTCGACGACGGTGGCGAAGGCGCGGATGAACGGATAGAGGCCGCCGCGCCCCACCCGGGGCCGGTCGCCGCGCATCCGGGCCCGTACGGACTGGCCGACCTCCCGGAACAGCTCCGCGAAGAACGAGACGGCGGTGCGGGTGGCGTTGGCCGGGTCGGAGAAGTACGCGAAGTACCCGGCGCGGGAGCGGGTGTCCCGGCCCCGCCGGGCGGCGACCGACAGCACCAGGGCGAGTTGGCGCGCCCCGCCGCTGAACAGGTTGCCGCGGCTGGCGCCGTCGGAGGCGAGCAGGCCGTGGTCGCCCGTGCGTTCCACCGCGCGGCGCTGGAGTTCCGCGGCGCCGGTCGGCCGGTTGGTGACCATCACCTCGCCGGTCTCCTTCTCGTACCAGCGGAAAGCGGGGACGTCGTCGTTGCTGCCGTGCAGGATGCCGAGCTGGCTGGCACCGGTCTGGCTGGACCAGTCGGTCTGCCAGGGGGTGAGCCGGTGCGTGGTGCGGGCCATGGCGGCGATCGTGGGCATCACCGGCTCCGGGCCGGACAGCGCCTCACGCAGCACGTCGTGGCCCAGCCCGTCCAGCTGCACGAACACGATTCCCGGGGTGCCGGGCGGCCGGGCGCCCGCACGCCGCCGCCGTCGGTCGGCGAGCCGCGCCAGCCGGCGGCGGTAGGCGCCGTCGTCCCGGACGGCGAGGAAACCACTGGTCGCGGACGAGGCCGCGGACATGGCCGCCGCGACGACAACCGCGGTCTCCGGATCCGCGTCTCCCCGCTCGGGAATGAGCACCAGCGCGAGCCACAGGAGCGAACCGTTGAGGAAGAAGACCAGGATTCCCAGCACGAGGGCCGGCACCAGCAGCAGCGCCCGCACCAGCAACGGCCAGACCAGGGCGCTCAGCAGGCCGAACACCCCCGCCCCCAGCGCAGCGGTGACCGCGGTACGGGTGGCGCTGTCGCCGCCGGGCTGCTGGATGCGGAAGTCGGGGAGACCTCCCGCGAGGATCAGCATCGTGACGGTGCTGACCGCCCACACCGCGAGGACCCGCAGTGCCGCGGCGCCCAGCCCGCGCCACGGGGGCAACACAACCCGCACGCCGTCCCCTCCTCACTTCGCCGCCGCGCACCGCCCCCTGCGCGTGCACGACATTCTCCACTTTTTCACAGTGCGCTCCCGACCGGGCAGGGATGCCGTCGCCGGACATACGCTCGGAGGGGTGCGGGGTCGCCGCACCGGGTACCCACGACTCAGCCGAGTCAGCCCAGTGGGAGGAGCGCCAGTGCCGGTCGACGTGACGTGGTGGGGCCATGCCACGGCGACGGTGCGGGACTCCGGTGTCTCGGTGCTCACCGACCCGGTGCTCGTGCAGCGGCTCGCACATCTGCGGCGGCGCCGCGGAGCGCTGCCGCCGCCCTCGGTGACGACGGTGGACGTGGTGCTGGTGTCCCATCTGCACGCCGACCATCTGCACCTGGGCTCGCTGTCCCGGCTCCCGGCCGGGACGCGGGTCGTGGTGCCGCGCGGCGCGCCCGACGCGGTGGCCGGCCTGCGCAGGCTCGGCTCCTCCTGGCTCGATCTGGTCGAGGTCGAGGCCGGGGACGAGGTGCCCGCCGGACCGGTGCGGGTCCGCGCCGTCCCGGCGGCCCACGACGGCCGCCGCCTGCCCTACGGGCCGCAGCAGATCCGTGCCCTGGGCTACGTGGTGGAGGGCGAGGTCCGCACCTACTTCGCGGGCGACACCGGCCTCTTCGCCGGCATGGCCGACGCGGTCGGGCCGGTGGACGTGGCGCTGCTGCCGGTCGGAGGCTGGGGCCCGTTCCTGGGCGACGGCCACCTCGACGCGCGGCGCGCGGCGCAGGCCCTGAACCGGCTGTCCCCGGCCAGTGCGGTGCCGGTGCACTACGGCACGTACTGGCCGATCGGCATGGACGCCGTGCGGCCACACGAGTTCCACGCGCCGGGCGACGAGTTCGCCCGGCTGGCCGGGCGGCTCGCGCCCGGCGTCGCCGTGCACCGCCTGCGGCACGGGGAGACGGCTCAGCTGGAGGCGCACCGATGACGGCGGATGCGGTCTCCGGGCTCGGACAGCTCGCCTCTGCGGCGAGCACGCTGCCGGTGGACACCCAGCAGGTCATCGCCTACCCGACGCTCTTCGTGCTGATCGCCTTCGGCGCGCTGGTCCCCGTGGTGCCGACCGGCGCGCTGGTGAGCAGCGTGGCCGTGGTCGCCTTCCACCAGGCCATGCCGGTGGTGCCGCTGTTCTTCGTCTTCGCCGTGGCCTCGCTCGCCGCCTTCGCCGGGGACGTCGCGCTGTACTGGCTCGGCAGCCGTGGTCTGCGTTCCAAGGGCGGCTCGGTGTGGCTGGAACGGTTGCGGCAGAAGGCGCCGCCGGACCGGCTGGAACAGGCACGGCGGGGTCTGGAACGCCACGGCGTGGCCGTGCTGGTCGTCTCCCGGCTCGTCCCTGCGGGGCGGATACCGGTGATGCTGGCGTGCCTGCTGGCGCACTTGCGGCTGCGGACGTTCGTGCGCGGAAACCTCCCGGCGTGCCTGGCCTGGGCGGCGACGTACCAGCTGGTGGGGGTGGTGGGCGGGTCGTTGTTCCCGGAGCCGTGGGAGGGCGTGGCGGCGGCCGTGGGACTGGCGCTGCTGGTCAGCTTCGTGCCCTCGGTGTGGCGCCGCTTCCGCGGGCCCCGCGTGCGCGACGCGTAAGGCTTCGCCGCGGCGGCGTGCCCGGGGCCGGGGCCGGGAGCAGGGTCAGGGTGTGGCGGTGAGGGCGGCGAGAGTGGAGCGGAGGACGCTCAGCGCGTGGGCGGTGTGCGGCGCGCGCAGGGGGTCGGGGGCTTCGGGATGGTCGGCGCCGGTCAGCAGCAGCGTCGACAGACGCACCCGCAGCGCGCCCGGCTCGTCGCCGTAGCGGTGGCCGCCGTCGGCCCCCGCCCCGAGCCGCCGCACCAGCTCCGCCTCGAGGTCCGCGGCGTTCTCGACGCCGTGCGCGGCCAGCGCGCCGCGGGCCGGTTCGAGGTCCGCGTACACGTGCCGCCCGACCTGCGGAGGCCGGCACAGGGCCCCGGCCTCCGTCACCGCGTCGTGCAGCGCCCGGGCCAGCACGCCCTGCCGTACGGCCTCCGCGGCACGCCGTTCGCGCAGTTCGGGGGGCTCCGCGAACCACTGGGCCCCGCTCAACGCGGCCTCCTCGAAGACCCGGGCGTGCAGCGCGGTGAGGACGGCGCGCACCTCGCGGGCCAGACCGTGGCCGCGCGCGGTGTCGGGGAAGCGGCCCAGGGCGACGGACGGCGTACCGGTGAGGACGACGACGGAGCCGGAGTCGGCGGCGCCGAGCATCTCCGCGGGGCTGACGACCACCGTGCCGTGCGGGTCGTGGGAAGTGTCGCGCTCGCTCTCGTCACTGACGACGAGGAGTCCCTCGCCGGAGGCGGCCTCGCACACCTCGTGCAGCAGTTCGGGCGGGACGGCGGTACCCGTGGGGTCGTCGGCGACGGAGAGGACCAGTGTCCGCGGGTCGTCCCCGGCGGACCGGGCGCGCCGGACCGTCTCCAGCAGGACGAAGGGGTCGGGGACGCCGCCGCAGTCGGCGGGGGCGGGCACCCGGTGGACGGGGCGCCCCAGCAGCCGGGCGGGAACGGCGTGCCAGTCGGCGGCGGGCCGGGGCAGCAGCACCCCTCCGCCCGACGGGTCGCCCGCCGAGAGCAGGGCGAGGAGCAGCAGCGGGGCCCCGGGCGCGGCGACGACCTGGCCGGGGCCGGTGTGCAGGCCGCGTCGGTGCCAGTACGCGCAGGCGGCGTCGCGCAGCGCGGTCAGGTGCGGGCCGCCGTGCCCGTCGGTGTGGCGCATGGCCTCCACTCTCACAGACCGGCGCGCGGTCGTCGCCCCGGGCGCGCGAGCGCAGCGGGGGGCGGACCGCCTGCCGGGGGGCATGCGCGGTTACGCGTGCACGGGTGTGCGTGCGCGGGTGTGCGTGCGCGCGGGTGTGCGGATACGGTCCGCGTCCACGTACGCGTCCGCTTTCGCCTCCTCTTCCTCGAGGTGGTCGTGGATGCGGTGGCAGGAGCGGCTGATGAGCCGGGAGACGTGCATCTGGGAGATGCCGAGCTGCTCGGCGATCCCGCTCTGCGTCATGTCCTGGAAGAAGCGCAGGTAGAGGATGCGGCGTTCGCGCTCGGGAAGACGCTCCAGCTCGGGCTTGACCGCCTCCCGGTAGAGCACCAGGTCGAAGCCGGGCTCGGAGTCGCCGAGGGTGTCGACCAGGGCGTACCCGTCGTCGGAGCCGGGGAGTTCGGCGTCGAGGGAGAGAGTGCGGTAGCTCTCCAGGGCCTCCATCCCGACCAGGACGTCCTCCTCGCTGAGACCGCTGTGCTCGGCGATCTCGGCGACGGTCGGCGCGGGCCCCTCGGTGGCGAGGGCGAGTTCGCGCCTGCTGGTGCGCACCTTGTTGCGGAGTTCCTGGACCCGGCGCGGGACGTGCAGGTCCCACATGTGGTCGCGGAAGTGGCGCTTGATCTCGCCGACGATGGTGGGGACGGCGAAACTCTCGAAGGCGTGGCCCCGGTCGGGGTCGTAGCGGGTGACGGCCTTGATCAGACCCAGGTCCGCGACCTGCTGGAGGTCTTCGAGCGCCTCGCCGCGGTTGCGGAACCGGCGGGCCAGCCGGTGGGCCATGGGCATCCAGGCGGTGACGATCCGCTGCCGGATCTCGTCCCGCTCTGGGCCGTCCGCCAGCTCCCGCATGCGGCGGAAGGCAGCGTCGGTGTCGGGCGCGTCGTCGTGGGGCCGGCGGGCGGGCCGGTGGCGGGGCTCCCGTGCGGGCTGCGTGCTGGTCATACCTGCGGCGCTCCCTGAGTGGGCGGGACGGGCGGTCACCGCGGGAGCTGCGAGGCACGGGCGGGGCGACGCACAGTGGGTCGCGCTTCCGCGGATGTGCCTACGGGTCCGAAGCACTTCTGTCCGCGTGCCCGGCACGCCGGGAGCCAAACCGGTGACGCCCGGTGGATCGAGGCGCGGGCGGAACCAGGAGGTCAGGGCAGGTCGCCGTTCCGGTCGGTGACCTTGAACCGGCCCGCCATGCCCCTGTCCGCGCGACTCTGGACGTGGCAGTCGTACATGCACGCGCCAGGTCCGGCGCCCTCCCCTGCGATCACCTGGAAGCCGAACGAGCCGGCCGGGACCGCAGACGTCTACCTGCACTGGACGCCGCACTCCGGGATCGACCGCGAGAGGCACACGGCGCAGCGGCGCGTCTCCCGCTTCACCCTCGACCGAACGAGCGGCACGCTCGACCTCGCCTCGGAGAAGGTGCTGCTGAGCTGGCCGGTGCAGATCCACAGCTGCTGCCATGCCGGCGGCGGCATGGACTTCGACAGCGGGGGAAACCTCTACGTCGCCACCGGGGACACCGACCTCTCCCGGTTCAGCGACGGTTACTCAGGCAACAACCCCGAGCCGGACTTCGGCGGCGTCTCGTTCGCCGACGCGCGCCGCACCGCGGGCAACAACAACGACCTCAACGGCAAGATCCTGCGCATCCACCCGGCGAACGCCGGCGGCGGTCTGCCGGTGCACGCGGAGGGCCTTGAGCAGATCGTCCCCGAGGGCGAGGACGGCGTCCGCAATCTCATGGACTGGAAGTTCGGCCCGGACGGGGCCTTGTACGTCCTCGACCACGGCCGCGGCTTCTTCTCCGCGCGAGAAGTCCGCGCTGTGGCGCGTGACCTACCAGGGCGGTCCGCCCACCCCGCTGCCCGGCGACCTCGTCGGCGACCGTCACGCACAGGAGGGGTAACGCCATGCACCGACCCGCGCACATCCGCACTCGGAGGCGCGGGCGGCCGTTCGCCCTGCTGGTGGCGCGGGCGCAGGCGTCGGCCCGGACGGGGCCGGGGCCGGGTGAGCCGGGCGGCGGGCGGCCGGACGGCCGCTCAGCAGCCCTCCCGTCCCCGTTCCCGAGCGCCCTTGCGCGTACGGCCCGCGGCGACCGGCCGCTGCGGGTTGCGGCGCAGGTACTCGCCCTCCAGCTCCGCCATGCGCGCGTTGTGGGCGCTCAGCGCGTCCGGGGAACCGTGCAGCAGCGCGTCGTGACGGGTCCGGTGGATCATCTCCAGCTCCTTCAGCAGCTGGGCGTCCGACAGCTCCCGCGGATCGATACCCATGGCACCCTCCTCGTGCACACCGGTCCCGTGTCGTCCGGCGGCGCACGGGTACCCGTTCCGGGCCGTTACAAGGAGGGAGACATGAAGCTCGCATTCCTGGACCCCCTGTACGACCGTCCCGGCCCGTGGGCGTCCGTCTACGTCGGCACCGACGTCGCCGCAGAGGACGCCGCGACACGCCAGGAGCTGAACGCCCGCGCCGTTTCCGACCGGCTGCACGAGCAGGGCGCCGACGCCGCCACCTGCCGGGCAATCCACGGCGCGCTCGACGCGCTGCCCCGGTCGGCCGCGCCGCCCGGTCACGCCGTGTTCGCCGCGGACGGAGAGGTCGTCCTGCGCGTGCCGCTGGCCTCGGCCCCGCCGGGCGGGCACGACGTGTGCTGGTCGGCCCTCCCGCACGTGGGGCCGCTGCCGGAGCTGGCGGCGGGGCTGCCGGCCGCGCTGGTCGCACGCGTCGATCGCACGGGCGCCGAACTGCGGCTGCAGGACTCCTTCGGCGGACGCGGGGACACCGGCCGCGTGCACGGCCGGGACTGGCCCGTGCACCGCACGGCGTCGGGTGACTGGTCCGAGCGCAAGTTCCAGAACTCCGTGGAGAACACCTGGGAGCAGAACGCCTCGGCGGTCGCCGAGGAGGTGCGCGAGAGCTACGAGCGGTCCGGCGCCGAACTGGTCGTCCTCGCCGGCGACCGCCGCATGGTGCGTGCCGTGCACGACGCGCTGCCGGAGCACCTGGGCGAGCGTGCCGTGGAGGCCGAGCACGGCGGACGGGAGGACCACGACCAGGGCAGCGACGCGGAGAAGGGGCAGCAGCTCCTCGCCGAGGAGACCGACCGAGCCCGGCAGCGGCACGCACAGCAGGAGATCGCCCGGGCCATGGACCGCTTCCGCGCCGGGCGCGTCCCGGACGGCGACGGCCGCACCTCCGCCACCGAAGGCGTTCCCACGCTGGTCGAGGCGGCGCGCGAACACCGCATCGGAGCGCTGCTGATCCGCCCGGACGGCGCGGAACGGCACCGCGAGGTCTGGGTCGGGGACGCGCCGGACCAGATCGCCGTACGCCGCGCGGACAGCCGGTACCTGGGCGACCCGCAGCCGTCGGCGGCCCGCGCCGACGACGCACTGCTGCGTTCGGCCGCGGCCACCGGCGCGGAGGTGCTGTGCGTGCGCAGCGGCGACCTGGAACCCGATGTCCCGGACGGCCTGCCCGTCGGCGGTCTCGGCGCCCTGCTGCGCTGGCCCTACGGCGGCCCGCCGACCCGCCAGGACCAGGCGCCCGGCGCCGCCTGACCGCCGGCGGCCCACGGTTCCCGGTCAGCACCGACACCGCCCCGGTCCGCACGCTGCGGGCCGGGGCGGTGTCGGTGCTGACCGGGAACAACTAGGCTGCCGGGCATGGAGATTCACGGGACCTCGCTTCGGATCTGCGTCGACGACCTGGACGCCGCCATTCCGGTGTACGAGAAGCTCACCGGGGCCGAGGCCCACCGCTTCACCACCGGGCCGGTGTCGGTCGCCGCCGTGGGGCCCTTCTTCCTGATGAGCGGGCCGGAGGGCCACCTGGAGGTGCTGCGGAAGATCGCCGCGACGATCGCCGTCGCGGACGTCGACGAGGCGCTGGCCGACCTCGGCGCCGTGGGCGCGGAGATCATCGCCGGCCCCCAGTCCACCCCCGCCGGCCGCAACGTCGTCGCCCGCCACCCCGACGGCGCCGTCTTCGAGTACGTCGACCGCGCACCGGTCGCCCGCCCGTAGCCCGGCCCCGCATCCGGCGGTGCCCCCGGCGGGGCGCCTTCCGTGCCGTTTCTCCCGAGCTCCGGGCACAGGGAACCAGGTGACGGGGAACGGGTGGGGATGGACGGTAGGACGATCGGTGACCGTGTGGCCCGGCGGGCCGGCCGCCTGGTCGGGCGCAGCCGCGAACTGGAGCTGTTCGGCCGGGTGCTGACCGGGACGCTCGACCGCAACGTGCTCCTGGTGCACGGTCCCGACGGGATCGGCAAGACGACGCTCCTGCACGCAGCGGCGACGGCCGCCCGCGCGGACGGGCGGGCGACCCGATGGGTCGACGCCCGGACCATCGACCCGTTCCCCGCCGCGCTGGCAGCCGTGCTGCACGACGTCACCCCCCGGCACGGTGGTGTTCCTCGACGGGTTCGAACGCATCGTCGCCGGGGCGAAGGAGCTGCGCGAGGAGATGCTGCCCCGGCTGCCCGGCGACGTCGTCGTGGTGATCGCCGGGCGCAGCAGCCCGGACCCCGGCTGGTTCGGCGGGGGCTGGGCGCAGGTCGCCCTCGTGGTGGAACTGGCCGAACTGAGCGCCGAGGGCTCCGTCGGACTGCTCGCCGAGCACGGCGTCCCGGCCGTGCCGGCGCGGGAGATCACGCGGTGGACGGCGGGCTCGCCGCTCGTCCTCGTGCTGGCGGCGGGCGCCTACCACCGGCACGGCCGGGTGGCGCCCGAGCCGGGCCTGGTGACGACGCTGGTACGGCTGACGACCGCCGTCGAGTGGGACACCACGCAGTACGACGCGCTCGCCACCTGCGCCATCGCCAGACGGACGACGCTCGAACTGCTCGCGGACACCCTGGACGCGGGCGGCGACGCCGAGGGCTCGTTCGGCTGGCTGTCGGGACTGCCCTTCGTCGACCGGGTCGGCGACACGGTGACGCTGCACGACGCCGTCCGGGAACCGGTGCGGGACAGCCTGCTCGGCGCCCGGCCGGCCAGGGAACGGGCGCTGCGCGGCCGGGTGGCCGAGCACCTGCACCGGTGGGCGCTGCTGGGAGGCCGGACGGTCATCACCGACCTGGCGCATCTGCTGCGGTGGGCGTACTGCTGGGACGGCAGTTCCCGTTACCGCGCGGACCGCATCCGTGCCGGCGACGCGGAGGTGCTCGGTGCCGCTCTCGCCGGGCGGGGCTACCGGGAGTGGTGGGCGGCCAGCGAGCCGTACCACCGGCTGTCGCCGCGCAACGTGGTGGTCGCGCGGGACGCCGGAGGCGCCTGGTCGCCGCCCCCAGAGCGGTCAGTCGATCTGCGGCTGGAACGGCGACGCGCTCACCGGTTTCGTCATCGACCAGACGAACCCGATGTCGGGCCAGTGCCACTTCAACACCTCCTGGCGCATCGTCAGGGTGTGATGTCGCGCGGGGAGCGGGCCGCTCTCCGGACCGCTCCCCCGGACCGCTCCCCGGTCAGGAGACCTGGAGGACGATCTTGCCGCGGGTGCGCCCCTCACGGCTCGCCCGCCACGCCTCGGCGGCCTGGGCGAGGGGAAGGGCCCGGTCCACGTGGACGGCGAGGCGCCCGGCGTCGGCGAGGTCGCCCAGCGCGGTGAGACCGGCGGCGTCGGGCCGTACGAACAGGTACCGGCCGCCCTCCGCGCGCACCTGCGGATCCACGACGGACAGCACCCGTTCGGCCTTCTTCAGCACCTGCCGGGAGACCTCCGCCGCGTCGCCGCCGACGAAGTCGACCGCCGCGTCGACGCCTCCCGGGGCCAGGGCGCGCACCCGTTCCGCGAGTCCGTCGCCGTAGGGGACGGGTTCGGCGCCCAGGCTCCGCAGGTAGTCGTGGTTCCGCTCGCTCGCGGTGCCGATGACCCGGGCACCGAGGGCGACGGCGATCTGCACGGCCATGGAGCCCACGCCCCCGGCCGCGGCGTGCACGAGGACCGTGTCGCCGCCGGTCACGCCCAGGCGATGCAACGCCTGGTGGGCCGTCAGGCCGGCGAGCGGCAGACCGGCCGCCTGCTCCCAGCTCAGCGAGGACGGCTTGCGGGCGAGTGCCCGGACCGGTGCGGCGACGAGTTCGGCGTACGTGCCGTGTCCGATCTCGTCCTTGCGCAGGTAGCCCATGACCTCGTCGCCGACCTCGAACTCGGTGGCGTCGACGCCGAGCGCCTCCACCACGCCGGAGACGTCCCAGCCGGGGATCAGCGGGAACCGGGTCTCGTAGATCGCGTCGAGGCCGCCGGAGGCGACTTTCCAGTCGACGGGGTTGACTCCCGCGGCTTTCACCCGGACGAGCACGTGGTCGGGGGCGACCTTCGGGTCGGGCTGCTCGGTGAGCTCCAGTCCGTCGGGTCCGTCGTAGCCGTTCGTGACGATTGCCTTCATGCCCGGGGAACGACCCGGGGCGTGGCGCTCATTCCCCGGTGTCCCCCGCGGAGGTGACGTGCCGGCGCAGCACCTCGCACAGTTCACCCTCGAAGGTGTCGTAGCGCAGCCGCAGACCGGCGCCCGGCCAGTCCCCGGGGAGCAGGGCTGCGGGGAGCACCGGGTCCGCGAGGAGGTGCCGCAGCGCCGCGGCCGAGACCGTGAACCGGTCGGCCAGGTTCTCCGCCCGGTCGAGGGCGGCGGCGAGCTCGTCGGCGCGGCGGGCCCAGCCGGGCAGGTCCCACAGGCGGGCCGCGAGCGCGACGGGGTCCTCCCTGGCCGGGGCGGCACCGGTGAAGACCGTGCAGGGGCGAAGGGCGTCCGCGTCGAGCGCGCGGTCCAGGTTCGCGGGCCGCACCCATGTGCCCTCGCGGAGCTCGCCGAGACGCAGGCGGGCCATGGTGCGGCGCAGCGCGGCGCGCTCGGCGGCGGGGCGGCGATCGGCGGTGACCACGGCGATCTCCCAGTCGCCGTCCCACGTCCGCAGCCGGGGCGCGCGACTGTCGTCCTGGCGCGCCTGGCGGCGCAGCAGGCGGGCGGTGAGACCGTAGCCCTGGCCGTCCTGGTCGAGGTCACCGGCGGCGACCATGCGGGACAGGGCGACGCGCACGGTGCCCTCGGCGACCCCGAAGAGTTCCCCGACCCGAACCAGGACGCGGGCGGGCAGCCGGGGCGGGTGGTGCCCGAGCAGGGTGCTCAGGACGATCGAGCGGGCCGTCAGCGGACGGAGTCCGAGGGTCGTGTGCGCAGGTGCGGTGTCGTTCATCGGCTACTGAAGTCTATCGGGCGCGGGCGCACCGGGTTACCTCTTCTCGCCACGTGCACGACAGGCGTAATGTCAGGGGTATGGCTACCCACGAGATCTTCAACCAGGCGCCGCCCCTGACCGGCTTCACCGCGGCGGACGAGCCGGCCCTGCTGGACGCCGTGCGGCGGGACGGCGCGGGCGCGGGCGAGGCGGAGCTGCGGGAGCTCGGGGAGCTAGCCGGGTCCGCGGGGACGCAGGAGCTGGCGCGGCAGGCCGAGGAGAATCCGCCGCGGCTGCGCACCCACGACCGGTACGGCCACCGGATCGACGAGGTCGAGTTCCACCCGGCGTGGCACAGCCTGATGACGACCGCCGTGCGGCACGGGCTGCACGCCGCGCCCTGGGCGGAACCGGGTGCGGGCGCACACTTGCTGCGGGCCGCGAAGTTCTACGTGTGGTCGCAGGCCGAGGCCGGGCACGGCTGCCCGGTCTCCATGACGTACGCGGCCGTGCCCGCGCTGCGCGCCGAGCCGGAACTGGCCGCGCTGTACGAGCCGCTGCTCGCCTCGCGCGTCTACGACTTCGGCCTGCGCCCGCCGCTGGGCAAGGCCGGGCTCATCGCGGGGATGTCGATGACCGAGAAGCAGGGCGGGTCGGACGTGCGCGCCAACACCACGCGCGCGGTGCCGGACGGCGGCGGCGACGGCGCGTACCGGCTCACCGGGCACAAGTGGTTCACCTCCGCGCCGATGAGCGACGTCTTCCTGACGCTCGCGCAGACCGAGGAGGGGGTGACCTGCTTCCTCCTCCCCCGCGTGCTCCCCGACGGCAGCCGCAACGCGCTGCGGCTGCAACGCCTCAAGGACAAGCTGGGCAACCGTTCCAACGCCTCCTCGGAGATCGAGTACGAGGACGCGGTGGGGTGGCGGGTCGGCGAGGCGGGACGCGGCGTGCGGACCATCGTGGAGATGGTCAACATGACCCGGCTGGACTGTGTCCTCGGCTCGGCGGCGGCCATGCGCGCCGGACTGCGGCAGGCGCTGCACCACGCCCGGCACCGCCGGGCGTTCGGCGCGCCGCTCCTGGAACAGCCGCTGATGCGGAACGTGCTGGCCGACCTGGCCGTCGAGTCGGAGGCCGCGACGGTGCTGGGTCTGCGGCTGGCCGCCGCGCTGGACCGTTCGCTGGCGGGCGACGAACGGGAGGCCGCGCTGCGGCGGCTGGGCCTGGCGGCGGGCAAGTACCACGTGTGCAAGCGGGGTTCGGCGCACGTCGGAGAGGCCCTGGAGTGCCTGGGCGGCAACGGCTACGTGGAGGAGTCGGGGATGCCGCGGCTGTATCGCGAGGCACCGCTGCTGTCCATCTGGGAGGGCTCCGGGAACGTCGCCGCGCTGGACGTGCTGCGCGCCGTGGCCAAGGACCCCGCCACGCTGGACGCCCTGCTGGCCGAGGTGGACGCGGCCGCGGGCGCCGACCGGCACCTGGACGCCGCGGTCGCGGCCCTGCGCAAGGACCTGGCGGTTCTGTCAGACCCGGCCGCCGCGCAGCTCGCCGCCCGGCGGCTGGCGGAGCGGCTGACGCTGGTGCTTCAGGGCTCGCTGCTGGTGCGCCACAGCACTCCGGCGGTGGCGGACGCGTTCTGCGCCTCCCGGCTGGGCGGCGAGTGGGGCCACGCCTACGGCACGCTGCCGTCCGGCACCGACCTGGGCGGCGTACTGGAACGGGCGCGGGCGTGAGCGTCCGCGTCGAACGGGACGGGCCGGTCACGACGGTCGTGCTGTCCCGGCCCCGGACGCGCAACGCGGTCGACGGGCCGACGGCGGCGGCGCTCGCAGAGGCGTTCCGTGCCTTCGACGCGGACGCGTCGGCGTCGGTGGCGGTGCTGTGGGGCGAGGGCGGCACGTTCTGCTCCGGCGCGGATCTCAAGGCCATGGGTACGCCGCGCGGCAACCGGGTCGCCGCCGACGGCGACGGCCCGATGGGGCCGACCCGTATGCGGCTCGGCAAGCCGGTGATCGCCGCGGTCGCCGGCCACGCGGTCGCGGGCGGCCTCGAACTCGCGCTCTGGTGCGATCTGCGCGTGGCCGAGGAGGACGCGGTGTTCGGCGTCTTCTGCCGCCGCTGGGGCGTGCCGCTGATCGACGGCGGCACGGTGCGGCTGCCGCGCGTGGTGGGAGCGGGCCGGGCGCGCGACATGGTGCTGACCGGGCGCGCGGTCGCGGCGCCGGAGGCGCACGCCATCGGCCTCGCCGACCGCGTCGTGCCGACCGGTGGGGCGCGCGCCGCCGCGGAGCGACTGGCCCGCGAACTCTCCGCTCTCCCCCAGGCGTGCCTGCGCAGCGACCGCGCCGCCCTCCTCGACGCCGAAGGCGCCGAGGAGGGCGCCGAGGCCGAGGAGGCCGAGGAGGCCGCTCTCGCCCGCGAGTTCGCCCACGGCGTGGCGGTCCTCCCCGACGCCCTTGCGGGCGCCGCCCGCTTCACCGCCGGCGAGGGCCGCCACGGCCACTGACGGCGCCCGGTTCCCCGGGCCCGGCAGTCAGGCGCCTCGGTGGGGCTACGGGACGACGAGGATCTTGCGCCCCTGGCCGGCGGCGAAGCGATCGAGGGCGGCGGGGTAGTCGGCCAGGGGCATTCGGTCGGAGACGAAGACGTCGGGGTCGAGGACGCCGGCGGCGAAGAGTTCGGCGGCGCGCTCGTAGCTGTGCAGGACGGCCATGGAGCCGGTGATGGTGATCTCCTGGTTGTAGATGCGGTACGGGTCGATGGTGGCCGTGGTCGCATAGTCCGCGACGCCGAACTGGAGGAAGGTGCCGGCTTTGGCGACGCGGCCGAGGCCGTCCTGGATGGCCGCGGCGTTGCCGGTCGCGTCGATGACGAGGTCCCAGCCCTGCGGGCGGTCCAGCTCCTCGGCGCGGGCGGCGGCGCCCGTGCAGCCGAGTTGCTTCGCGGTGGCCAGCCGTGCCGGGTTGAGGTCGAGGACGTCGACGCTGGCGGCACCGGTGCGCTTGGCCAGTTCCAGCATCATCAGGCCCATCGTGCCGGAGCCGTAGATCAGCACGTGGGAGCCGAGGCTGCTGCGCAGCACGTCGTAGCCGCGCACGGCGCAGGAAAGCGGCTCGATGAGTGCGGCGTCCTGGGTGCGGACGTGGTCCGGGAGCTTCACGCAGTTGGCGACGGGGGCGACGGCGTACTCGGCCGCGCCGCCGGCCGTGGTGACGCCGATCGCGGCCCAGCGATCGCAGAGGTTGTTGTGACCGGCCCGGCAGTAGCGGCACTCGTAGCAGTACAGCGAGGGGTCGACGGCGACCCGGTCGCCGACCGCCAGCTCGGTCACCTCACTCCCGACGGCGACGACCTCGCCGGCGAACTCGTGGCCGGGCACCACCGGCAGCGTGGGGGCGAACTCGCCCTGGAGGATGTGCAGGTCCGTCCCGCACAGCCCGCACGCGGCGACGTCGACCACGACCTGCCGGGGCCCGGGCGCAGGGTCGGGCACCGTGGTCAGGGAGACCTTGCCAGGGGCTTCGACGAGGGCGGCCTTCATTTCACGGCTCCTAGCGACAGGCCCTGGACCAGCTTGTCCTGGGCGGCGAATCCGGCGACCAGCACCGGGAGTGAGATGGCGAGGGAGGCGGCGGACACCTTGGCCAGGAACAGGCCCTGGCTGGTGATGAAGCCGGTGAGGAAGACCGGCGCGGTCTCCGCCCGCACGCCGGTGAGCACGAGGGCGAACAGCAGCTCGTTCCAGCTGAAGATGAAGCAGATCAGCGCGGTGGCCGCCATGCCGGGCCCCGCGATGGGGGCGATCACCCGGCGCAGCACGGTGGGCAGCCGGGCGCCGTCGATCTGCGCGGCCTCGATGACCGAGACTGGGATCTCGGCGAGGAAGGACTGGAGCATCCACACGGCGATGGGCAGGTTCATGGCCGTGTAGAGGACGACCAGCAGCCAGATGTTGTCCAGCAGTCCGGAGTTGCTCGCGAACAGGTAGACCGGCAGCAGGCCGGCGACCAGCGGCAGCATCTTGGTGGACAGGAAGAAGAACATCACGTCGCGCCACTTGCGCACCGGGCGGAGGGACAGCGCGTACGCCGCGGGGAGCGCCAGCAGCAGCACCAGGAGCGTCGAACACAGCGCCGCCGTCATGGAGTTGATCAGCGGCGGCCAGGGGCCGTCGGCGCCGCCCGCGGAGAAGAAGGTGCGGTAGGCGTCGAGCGTCAGCGGCGCCACGAGGGACGGCGGGTTGGTCGCGGCGGCCGGCTCGGAGTGGAAGGAGGTGAGCACCATCCACGCGAGCGGCAGGAAGAACAGGATGCCGGTCGCCCAGGCCAGCAGGGCCAGGGCGGAGCCGCGCCGGCGCGCCCGGCGCACCGGCGGGGGGACCGGCGTCCGCGGGCGGCGGGTGCGCGCGGGGGCGGTGAGCGTGCTCATCCGCGGGAGACCTCCTCGCTGAACAGGGACGACACCACGCGCAGCGCGAACGTCGCCAGCGCGATGGAGCCGATGACGACGAGGACGCCCGCGGCGGACGCGAGACCGTACTCGTGGGACTTGTAGAAGGTCTGGTAGATGGCGTACGGCAGGTTGGCGGTACCCAGTCCGCCGGAGGTGAGGGTGTAGACGGCGTCGAAGTTCTGCACGATGAAGATCGAGCCGAGCAGGGCGCCCAGTTCCAGGTAGCGCCGCAGGTGCGGCAGGGTGATGTGACGGAAGATCTGCCAGCTTCCCGCGCCGTCGATGCGCGCGGCCTCGATGACGTCGAGCGGGCGGCTCTGCAGTCCGGCAAGCAGGATCAGCATCATGAACGGCGTCCACTGCCAGATCAGCGCGGCCTCGACGGCGATCAGCGGCATCTCGGAGATCCACACCGGCTGCGGCGGGTCGTCCACGCCGAAGAGTCCGGCGAGCGCGTTGATCACGCCGTTGACCAGGCCGTACTCCGGGTTGAGCAGCATGTGCTTCCACAGCAGCGCCGCCGCGACCGGCACCAGCAGGAACGGTGCGATGAGCATGGTGCGCACCAGTGCGCGGCCGCGGAAGGAGCGGTCCAGGAGCAGGGCGACGGCCAGGCCCAGCCCGAGACTCACCAGGACCACTGCGGCGGTCAGCACCGCCGTGGTCAGCACGGCATCCCGCAGCTCGGGGGTGCTGACCACTGTCCCGAAGTTGGACAGGCCGGCGAACTCGCGGTCCTCGGGGTAGAGGGAGTTCCAGTCGAAGAGGGAGATCACCAGGGTCGCCGCGAACGGCAGCTGGGTGACGACGATGAGGAAGACGAGGGCGGGCATCAGGGGGGCGCGGGTCGCCCAGTCGCGCAGCCGCCGGGCGCCCCCGGCCGGTGCTCCGGCCGGCCGGGGGCTCGGGTGGCGGCGCCCGACGGGGACGCGGTCGCCGGGGTGGCGGTCATCGGTTCCGGTACTCCTCCCCGACCTTCTCCGCCAGCTTCTGCGAGTCGGCGAGGGCCTGCTCGACGGACTGACGGCCGGCGATCGCGGCGCTGATCTCCTGGGAGACGTCGGTGCCGAGGGACGTGAACTCGGGTATGCCGACGAACTGGATGCCGGAGTAGGGCCGCTTCTTCACGCCCGGGTCGCGGGGGTCGGTGTTCTCGATGGCCTGGAAGACCTCATCGCCGAAGGCGCCGGACTCCTTCCGGTAGCGCGGGTCGTCGTAGGTCGACGTGCGCTTGCCGGCGGGGACGCTGGTCCAGCCGACCTCCTCGCCGACGAGCTGCTCGTACTCCTTGCCGGTGGCCCAGGAGATGAACTCCCAGGCGTCGTCGGGATTGTCGGACGCCTTCTGCATTCCGAGGGCCCAGGTGTAGAGCCAGCCCGAGCTCTCGGTCTCCTTCACCGGGGCGGGGGCGTAGCCGACCTTGCCCTTGACCGGGGAGTCGTCGCGTTCCAGCTCACCGGCACCGGCGGTGGCGTCGTACCACATGGCGGTCCTGCCCTGCGTCATGCTGTTGAGGCACTCGGCGAACCCGGCCTGTGCGGGGCCCGCCTGACCGTGCTCGCGCACCAGGTCGACGTAGAACTTCGTGGCCTCGGTGAACTCCGGCGAGTCCAGCTGCGCCTCCCAGTTCTCGTCGAACCAGGTGCCGCCGAAGGTGTTGACGACCGTGGTCAGCGGGGCGATGACCTGCCCCCAGCCGGGCAGTCCGCGCAGGCAGATGCCCTTCATCCCCGCCTCGGCCCCGTCCACTTCGGCGGCCAGGTCCGCGACCTGGTCCCAGGTGGGCTTCTCGGGCATCTCCAGGCCGTGCTTCGCGAAGACGTCCTTGCGGTACATCAGGAACGACGACTCGCCGTAGAACGGCTCCGCGTAGATCTTGCCGTCCTCGCCCGTGAGCGAAAGCTGCATGGACGTCAGGATGTCGTCCTGGTCGTACTTCTCGTCCTTCTGCACGTACGGGTCGAGGGCGTAGAGCCAGTCGCGCTCGGCGTAGATCGGGGTCTCGTAGTTGCTGAGGGTGGCGACGTCGTACTGCCCGGCCTGGCTGGCGAAGTCCTGGCTGATCTTGTCGCGGACCTGGTTCTCCGGGAGCACCGTGAAGTTGACCGTGATGCCGGTCTTCCCGGTGAAGTGCTCGGCCGTGAGCTTCTGCAGCGTCTTCATCGGCGGGTTGTTCACCATGAGGACGTTGACGGAACGGTCGTCTTCGCCGCCGCCGCCCGCCCCGGCGCAGCCGGCGAGGAGGGCGGCCGCCGAAACGGCGGCCACGGCCGCGCGGGCGGCGCCGCGCCGGGACCGGGAGGTAGGGGGCGTAGAGGCGGAAAAGGGTATGCGTGTGCGCATGCGGGGCTCCGGTTCGTCGTGCCGGGGATGCGGGGCGGTGGGTCGGGGGTTCTGGTCAGACCCGGATGACCTGGGGTCCGAGCAGCGAGTAGCGGTGGGCTTCGGGCGCGGGCAGGCCGGTGGAGGTGACGATGGACTCGAAGTCGCCGATCTGCGCGAAGCGGCAGAAGCTCACCGCGCCGAATTTGGTGTGCACGCCGACGAAGATTCTCCGCCGGGCGCAGCGGATGGCCTGGGCCTTCACCTCGCTGACGGCCGGGTCGGGAGTGGTCAGGCCGTGCTCGCGGGAGACGCCGTTGGCTCCGAGGAACGCCAGGTCGATGACGAATCCGGAGAGCATGGCCGTGGTCCAGTGGTCGACCGTCGCCAGGGTCCCGCCGCGCAGCCGCCCGCCGAGGAGGAGCACGGTGAAGGTGTCCACGTCGGCCAGGACCCCGGCGGCGGCGAGCGAGGCGGTGACGACGGTCAGCTGTCGGTCCCGCGGCAGGGCCTCGGCGATGAGCTGCGGGGTGAAGCCCTCGTCGACGAAGACCGTCTCCCCGTCGCCCAGCAGGTCGGCCGCCGCCGCGGCGATCCGCCGCTTCTCGGGCACGTGCAGCGTGCCGCGGAAGGCGAGGGTGGTCTCGAAGCCCGCGCTCTCCACCGGGTACGCACCGCCGTGCGTACGCCGGAGGAGACCGTGGGACTCCAGGACGCGCAGGTCGCGGCGCACGGTCTCGCGTGCTACCCCGAGGGAGGCGGCGAGCGCGCCGACCTCGACCGACCCGGTACGGCGGGCCGTACCGACGATCTCCCGCTGCCGTTCCTCCGCGCTCATCGGACTCCGCGTCCCTCTCCCGTGGGGTTGCCGAACGGGCATCGGGCTGACCGTTCGGGCCTGTGGGAAGAGTTCTACCGGTCCGGACGGGCCGCAACCAGGCTCGGCGCGGGAGGGATGCTGACCGGTTTCGCCCGTTCGGAGGCGGCACTGAGAGCGCTCTACCGGGACGGACATGGGGAGCACTGCCCGGATGGCGCCCGTTTCGGGCAGGGACGTGCCCGTTCTTCGCCCGTTCGGGCGGCGCGGGGGTCGGCGGGGCGCGCGGGAGCCGGGGCGCGCCCCGGCCGCGGTCTCCCGGCGGGGCAGCGGGGGTGGTCAGCCGGCGAGGGTGTCCACGAGCAGGTCGGCCAGCAGGGCCGCGCAGCGCCCGTCCGGGTCCAGGTCGGGGTCGTAGATGGTGAGCTGGAAGCCGGCGCAGCGCGGCGAGCGGGCCAACGGCCCCAGCAGGGCACGTAGTTCGTCGAGGGTGAGACCGCCGGGGTCGGGGCTGTCGACGGCGGGCATCACCGAGGGGTCGAGGACGTCGGCGTCGATGTGCAGCCAGAAGCCGTCGAGTGCGTGGTCGGCGAGCCGGGCGAGAGCGGCGCGGGCGACGGTCTGCGGGCCGTCGCGCCGGACGTCTGCCACCGTGGCGTACCCGATGCCGAGGCGGTCCAGTTCGGGTTGCGCGCTGTCCGGCTCGTTCTCCGGGTCGCGCAGGCCGAGCAGCCACACGTCCTCGTCGGCGAGGGACGGGCCGAGCCCTTCCAGGTCGGTGAGGTCGCGCTGGCCGCGGCCGGTGATCAGGGCGACGTCCTCGCCACCCGCCGCGCCCACGCCCGCCGGGGCGTTGCCGGGGTGGCGGAAGTCGTCGTGGCCGTCGAAGTAGGCGAGTCCGAAGCGTCCGATGCGGCGCAGCGCCAGGGCGGTTCCCAGCTCGATGGAGCAGTCGCCCCCGAGCACGACGGGGAACTCGCCCGCCCGCACGTGCTGCTCCAGGCGGTCCGCGAGCCGACGCGAGTAGGCCGCGATCCGGTCGGCGTGGAACACCCCGTCCCCCGGCCGCCAGTCGCCCGGGTCGTACCGCGGCGCCACGACGACGCCGCCCTCCCGGGCGCCGAGGCGCCGCAGCAGCCCTTCGTCGCGCAGCGCGCCGGCCAGCTTGTGGCAGCCGGGAACGGCCCCCGGCACCGGGGCGCGCAGACCGAGGTTGGAGGGGGCGTCGATCAGGACGAGGCTGCGGGACATGACCGCATTCTGCCCGAGGGTGCGAGGATTCCGGCATGGTGCGAAGCGTGCGGGTACCGGCCTCCCTGCCGTGTGTGGCCGAGATGGGGCGGCACCAGAGCGGCCGGAAGTGGCTGGAGGCGCTGCCGGAGATGCTCGGCGAACTCCGGGAGATGTGGGGGCTGCGGCTGGAGGAACCGATTCACGGCGGAAGCTGCTCGTGGGCAGCACCGGTCCGGCGGGAAGCCGGCCCCGGCGCGGCGGAACCGCTGGTGCTGAAGGTGACGTGGCCGCATCCCGAGGCGCTCGCCGAGGCACCGGGGCTGGCGCTGTGGGACGGCCGCGGGGCGGTGCGCCTGCACGCCTATGACGCGGAACGGCAGGCGTTGCTGCTGGAACGCTGCGTGCCGGGCACCGAGCTGGGCCGGTCGCACGGCGTGCCCGCGGACGAGCGGCTGGTGCACGGGGCGGACGTGTTGCGGGACCTGTGGACCGCGCCGCTGCCCGCACCCGGCGCGGAGGGGCCCGTGCTGCCGGGACTGGCGGACGTGACGGCTCAGTGGGCGGGCCTGGCCGAGGAGCGGGCCGCGCGCCGGTGGCCGGTGGGCATCGACACCGGCCTGTTCGCGCTGGGCGCGGGGCTGCTGCGCGACCTGCCGGGGAGCGCCGGGCGGGAGGTGCTGCTGCACGGCGACTTCAACCCGGGCAACGTCCTGACCGCGCGGCGGCGGCCGTGGCTGGCCATCGACCCGAAGCCGATGCGCGGCGACCCGGCGTACGACCTGTGGCCGCTGGTGGAGCAGGTCGACGACCCGTTCGCCGCGGCGAACCCGCCCGGGGTGCTGGCGCACCGCACGGCGCTGGTCGCCGGGGAGCTGGGGCTCGACCCGCAGCGGGTGCGGGCGTGGGCAGTGGCACGGCACGTGGAGTACGTGCTGTGGTCGGTGGTCGAGGACGAGGACCTCGACCGGAGCATCGGCCTGATGCGGCAGGCCCGGCTGCTGGCCGACCTCGCCGGCCTGTGAGGGTGCGGAGACCGGCGCTGGAGGACGGAGTGGTTTCCCCCGTCGTGCGGCGGTGACCCGCGATGGTGGAACGAACCCCGTCCCCTGTTCGGGAGGTCGCCATGACCACGGCTGCAGAGATCATGCACCCCGGCGCGGAGTGGATTCCCGCCACCGAGACCCTGGACCGCGCGGCGCAGCTGATGCGCCGCCTGGACGTCGGGGCGTTGCCGATCAGCGACGCCGACGAGCGGATGTGCGGCATTCTGACCGACCGGGACATCGTCATCGGCTGCGTTGCCGAGGGCCGGGACCCGTCACGCGTGACGGCCGGCGACATGGCGCGCGGCACACCGCGCTGGATCGAGGCGAGCGCCGACGTGTCGCAGGTGCTGGAGGAGATGCAGAGCCACCGGATCCGCCGGCTCCCGGTGGTGGAGAACAAGCGGCTGGTCGGCATGATCAGCGAGGCGGATATCGCACATCACCTGACGGACGACCAGATCGCGAAGTTCGTGGAGAACGTCTACGCCCACAGCTGAGGACCTGCCCGGCGCGGGGCGGTGGTGCCGCGAGGGCGGCACCACCGTCACTCCCCGACCGCTCCGTCGGCCAGTTCGCGGACGACGTCCAGCTGGCCGACGTGGCGCGCGTACTCCTGGAGCAGGTGCAGCAGGATCCAGCCGAGCGTCGGCGTGTCCTCCGCCGTCGGGAAGCGGCCGCCGACGGCGGCACGGTCCTCCAGCCCCGCCCCGGCGGCGATCGCCCTCGACCGTTCGCACTGGGCGGTGAATTCCGCCCGCAGCTGCTCGGCGGTGACGCCGTCCGGCACGTACCAGCGGCCGTCGGGCCCGTCGTCGGCCCAGGGGTCGGGAACCTGCTCGGCGGCGAAGCCCCAGCACAGCCAGCGCCGTTCGACGTGCGTGAGGTGGCGCAGCAGCTCCAGCGGCGTCCAGCCGGAGGGGAGCCGGGCGGCGCGCAGCTCCCCGTCCGGCATGCCGTCGAGCTTGTGCAGCAGCGTGGCCCGGTAGTAGTCCAGCTGGCCGGCGAGCAGTTCCCGCGGGTCGGCGAGGCGGTGCGACGGTTCGGCGCGGCCGGGGGCGTCCGTCACATGTCCTCCTTCAGGGGGAGCGTCGGCACGTCGTCCCGTTCGATGCCGAACGTCTGGGCGTACAGGGAGAATTCCGCCTCGACCGCGCGGACGATGGTGTCGGCGCGGCGGAAGCCGTGGCCCTCGCCCTCGAAGGCGAGGTAGGCGTGCGGGACGCCGCGGCCGGCGATCCGCTCCAGGAAGCGCTCGCACTGCACGGGCGGGCAGATCACGTCGTCCAGCCCCTGGAGCAACAGGAACGGACGGTCGATGCGGTCGGCGTGGTGGACGGGCGAGCGGTCGTGGTAGCGGTCGGCGTCGGCCTCCGGGTCGCCGACGAGGGAACGCAGGTACTGCGACTCGAAGTCGTGGGTCTCGCCGGTGGCCCAGCCCTTCAGGTCGAGGATCGGGTAGGTGATGGTGGCGCAGGCGTAGACCTCGCCGGCCGGCGAGGTGAGCGAGGCGGCGCTGGTCCAGCCACCGGCGCTGCCGCCGCGGATCGCCAGCCGCGCCGGGTCGGCCGTGCCTTCGTCGGCCAGCGCGCGGGCGACGGCGGCGCAGTCCTCGACGTCCACCACGCCCCACTGGCCACGCAGCCGGTTCCGGTACTCTCGCCCGTACCCGGTGGAGCCGCCGTAGTCGACCTCGGCGACGCCGATGCCGCGCGAGGTGAAGTAGGCGATCTCCAGGTCCAGGACCATGGGGACGCGGCTGGTGGGGCCGCCGTGCACCCAGATCACGTACGGCGGCAGTTCACCGGCCGGTCCCTTATGGTCGGGGTGGCGGGGCGGGTAGACGTGGGCGTGCACGTCCCGCCCGCCGGGTCCGGTGAAGGTGCGCTCCTGCGGCTGCGGAAGGTGGGCGGGGTCGACGGCGGGCCGGTGCTCCTCGGCGACGACCCGGGCGTGCCCGCTGCCGGTGTCCAGTTCGACGATCTCGTACGCGCTGTGCGTGCCGGCGGCGATGCCCACGACGCGGGTGTCCGCGACGGCGAGCGCGGGCGCCCACTCCGTCCACGGCCCGGGTGCGTCGGCGAGTTCGCCGGTGGCGGGGTCGAGCAGGCCCAGCGCCTGACGGCCCCGGCCGTGCAGGACGGCGACGAGTCCGCCGGGGAGCGGTGCGAACCAGCGCAGGCCGATCTTCCACAGGCCGCCGCCGAACTCCTCCTCGCGCGGGCAGAGGTTGACCGCCTCGCCGGTGGCGGGGTCCACGCGGTGCAGGTTCCACCAGCCGGTGCGGTCGGTGGCCGCCAGCAGGGTCCGCCCGTCGGCCGCCCACTCGACCTGCGCCACGGATTCCTCGGGGCCGCCGAGGAGCGTGCGGGCTCCGGTGAAGGCTCCGTCGCCGGTGACGTCGGCGACGCGGACCAGGGTGCCGTCCCAGGGCATGGCGGGATGGTCCCAGGCGAGCCAGGCGACCCGGCGGCCGTCCGGGGAGAAGCGGGCGCCGGTGAGGAAGCGGTGTGCGTCGTCGGTGAGGTCGCGCACGCGGGTCCGGTCGTCGGCGGCCGAGCCGTCCAGCGGGACGGAGGCCAGCGTGCGGCGGACGTCGGTGGGTCCGTCGCCGGTGAACTCCTCGAGCACGCAGACCACGTCCCCGTGGGCGGGCCGGACGACGGGGTCGCACCAGCGCAGCCCGCCGCCCGTTCCCGAGACGGGCGTCAGCGGCACCGGCTCGGCCCGTGCGCCGGGGCCGTCGCCGTCGGGGGCCGGGTCGGGGCGCAGCAGGTAGAGGCGCTGGTCGGGGAAGTGGGTGAAGACCACGAGCGGGCCCTCGCCGCCGGGGCTGCCCGGAGCACCGGCCCAGGGTCGGCCGCCGTACTCGATGACCCGGTTGCGGATGTTCCACGGCGGCGGCAGCACGGACTCCGGCTCGGCGCCGGGCCGCTGCCGGATCAGCGCGCGACGGCCGCCCTCCTCGGGGCGGGGCGCGGTCCACCACAGTTCGTCGCCGACGGCGCCGAGGTATTCGGGGCGTCCGTCGTGGGCGGCGACGAGGCGCGCGTCCACGGGGGACGGCCAGCTGCCGTAGGGGGCGGTGCGGTGCGGCATGAGCAGCGGCCTTCCGTGGGTCGGGGGGTGTCTGGCGCGGTGCGTCGCGGTGCGGGTTGGGTGGGGTGGACGCGGGCCGGCCCCGGTGCCGAGGGGCGTGGACGGGGGCAGTAGGTCCGGCCGGCCGCCTCTACAGGGCGCGCAGGGCCCGGTCGAGAACGTGGACGCCGAAGTGGAGCGCCTCGACGGGCACCCGCTCGTCCACGCCGTGGAACATGGCCTGGTAGTCGAAGCCCTCCGGCAGTTTCAGCGGCGAGAAGCCGTAGCCCCGGATGCCCAGCCGGGAGAACTGCTTGGCGTCGGTGCCGCCGGACATGCAGTACGGCACCACCCGGGCGGTGGGGTCGAAGTGCTCCAGGGACTCGCGGAGCACGGCGAAGGCGGGCACGTCGACGGGGGCCTGGAGCGGCACCTCGCGGTGCTGGAACTCCCAGTCGACGTGCGGGCCGGTGAGCCGGTCCATCGTGGCGGTGAACTCGTCCTCCGCGCCGGGCAGCATCCGGCCGTCGACCTGTGCGGTGGCCTGCTCGGGGATGACGTTGACCTTGTAACCGGCGTTCAGCATCGTCGGGTTGGCGCTGTTGCGGACGGTCGGGGCGACCAGCGCGGCGGACCGGCCGAGCCGGGCCAGCAGCGCGTCGACGTCGAAGTCGGAGGCGTCCAGGTCCGGGGGCTCCACTCCGGCGGCGAGGGAGAGTTCGATCAGCGCCGCGCGCACGGTCGGGGTCAGCCGCACCGGCCAGGCGTACTCGCCGATCCGGTGCACGGCGGCGGCGAGCCGGCTCACCGCGTTCTCCCGGTTCACCTTGGAGCCGTGGCCGGCGCGCCCACGGGCGGTGAGGCGCATCCACGCGGTGCCCCGCTCGCCCGCCGCGACCGGGTAGAGCCGCAGGCCGTCGCCTGCGTGGAAGGTGAAGGCGCCGGACTCGCTGATGCCCTCGGTGCAGCCTTCGAACAGTTCGGCGTGCTTCTCGGTGAGGTAGTCGGCGCCGTACTCGGCGCTGTCCTCCTCGTCGGCGGTGAAGGCCAGCACGATGTCCCGCCGCGGCCGGACGCCGGCCCGCGCCCACGCCCGTACGACGGACAGCACCATCGCGTCCATGTTCTTCATGTCGATGGCGCCGCGGCCCCACACCACACCGTCCCGCACCTCGCCGGAGAACGGGTGCACGGTCCAGTCGTCGGGCCGGGCGGGCACGACGTCCAGGTGGCCGTGGACCAGCAGGGCGTCGGCGGAGGGGTCGGTGCCCTCGATGCGGGCCACGACGTTCGTCCGGTCCGGGGCCTTCTCCAGGAAGACCGGCTCCAGCCCGGCCTCGCTCAGCCGCTCCCCGACGTACTCGGCGGCCGGGCGTTCCACGCCGTCGCCGCCGCCGTGGTTGGTGGTGTCGATGCGGATGAGCTGGGAGGTGAACGTGACCGCCTCGTCCAGCGCCCTGGTGTCGATGTGTGCCTCAGCCATACTGCTTCTCCACTGCTGACGAGACGACGGTGGTGACCGCTTTGAAGCAGCGGATGCCCTCGTACATGGTCGGCGCGGTGTAGGCGACGCGCCGTTCGCCGGTCTGCTCGACACCGGGCACGACGGTCGCGGCACCGGCCAGGTGTTCGGCGTCGAACTCGAGCGCCACCTCGTGCGGCCCGGCGGTGACCGGCTCGTGGCGCACGGCCAGCTCCGCGGCCTCGCGCGCCGCCGCGTGGATGTCCCGGGCGGTGCGGGCAGGCGTGCGGCAGACGGCGGCGTAGCGGGAGACGTAGTCCTTCACGGCGACCGTACGGGCCTGCGGCGCGTAGCCCTTGGCGTCCTCGCAGGTGCGGTCGTCTCCGGTGACCAGGACGACGGGCACGCCGTACTCGGCGACGACCAGGGCGTTCAGCAGGCCCTCGCTCGCGCGGGTGCCGTCGACCCACACGCCGGTGAGCGAGTTGGCGAGGTAGGTGTGGGCGAGGACGCCCTCGGCGCCGGCGCCGGTGTGGTAGCCGACGAAGGCGATGCCGTCGACGTCGCCGTGCTGCACACCCTCGACCATGCTGAGGGACTTGTGGCGCCCGGTGAGCATCTGGGCCCGGTCGTCGAGTCGTTCCAGCAGCAGGTTGCGCATGGTCCAGTGGGCCTCGTTGATGAGGACCTCGTCAGCGCCCCCTTCGAGGAATCCGGTGACCGCGGCGTTCACGTCGGAGGTGAACATCGGTCGGCAGCGCTCCCACTGGGGGGTGCCCGGAAGCACGTCCGCGGGCCAGGTGACGCCGGTCGCGCCTTCCATGTCCGCGCTGATCAAGATCTTCATGAAGCGTCACGTTACGCCGTCGCGAACGGCGGAGAAAGCCCTGTGGACAGCCAGTGGTCTATACCACTCGACCGGGCTCCGCGACGCCGGGACCACGCTTGCCCCTCTTACCCCGTGGGGGTATAAAGGAGAACGTGAGATACCCCCTATGGGTATAGACTCCGGGAGGGCCGGCCGCCCCCGATACGATGCGCCCGAGGAGCACGCAGATGACCACCACGACGCCCACGCCGCGCACCGCCGAGGTCGAACTCGCCATCGGCGGGATGACCTGCGCCGCGTGCGCCGCGCGTGTCGAGAAGAAGCTCAACCGCATGGACGGCGTGCAGGCGAGCGTGAACTACGCCACCGAGAAGGCGCGGGTCAGCTACACCGAGGACCTGGCCGTGGCCGACCTGATCGCCACCGTCGAGGCCACCGGCTACACCGCCGCTCCGCCTCCGCCGCGCTCCCCGTCCGCCCCGGAGCCGGGCGCACCGGTGGAGGCGGAGCCCGACGAGCTGCGTCCGCTGCGCCTGCGGCTGCTCACCGCCGTGATCCTCGCGGTGCCCGTCGTCGCGATGGCGATGGTGCCGGCCCTCCAGTTCACCTCCTGGCAGTGGCTTTCACTCACCCTTGCCGCGCCCGTGGTCGTCTACGCCGGATGGCCCTTCCACCGCGCCGCCTGGACGAACCTGCGGCACGGCGCGGCCACCATGGACACGCTGGTCTCGGTCGGTACGGGCGCGGCCTTCCTCTGGTCGGTGTGGGCACTGTTCCTGGGGACCGCCGGCATGCCGGGCATGACGCACCCCTTCGAGTTCACCGTCTCCCGCACGGACGGCGCCGGCACCATCTACCTCGAGGCCGCGGCGGGCGTCACCGCCTTCCTCCTCGCGGGCCGCTACTTCGAGGCCCGTGCCAAGCGACGGGCCGGAGCGGCGTTGCGCGCACTGATGGAGCTGGGCGCGCAGGAGGTCACCGTCCTGCGGGACGGCCGTGAACAGCGCGTGCCCGTCGCCGAACTGGCCGTCGGCGACCGTTTCACGGTGCGCCCCGGCGAGAAGATCGCCACCGACGGCACGGTGGTCGAGGGCTCCTCGGCCGTCGACGCCTCCCTGCTCACCGGCGAGTCGGTGCCGGTGGAGGTCGCCGCGGGCGACCCGGTGACCGGTGCGACCCTCAACGCGGGCGGGCGGCTGGTGGTCGAGGCCACCCGCGTCGGCTCCGAGACACAGCTCGCACGCATGGCGAAGCTGGTGGAGGACGCCCAGAACGGCAAGGCGGCCGCGCAGCGGCTCGCCGACCGCATCTCCGCCGTGTTCGTGCCCGCGGTGATCCTTCTCGCCCTCGCGACACTGGGCGTCTGGCTGGCCGTCGGCGGGTCGGTGACGGCGGCGTTCACCGCCGGGGTGGCGGTCCTCATCATCGCCTGCCCCTGCGCGCTGGGGCTGGCGACCCCGACCGCGCTGATGGTCGGCACCGGGCGCGGCGCACAACTCGGCATCCTCATCAAGGGGCCCGAGGTGCTGGAGAACACCCGCCGCGCGGACACGGTCGTGCTCGACAAGACCGGCACCGTGACCACCGGCCGGATGACGCTGCTGGCCGTGCGGACGGCCGGGGGCGAGGACGAGGAGGAGGTGCTGCGGCTGGCCGGCGCGCTGGAGCACGCCTCCGAACACCCCGTCGCCCGCGCCGTCGCGGCCGGCGCGGCCGCCCGGGTGGGCGACCTCCCGTCGCCTGTGGAGTTCGCCAGCATCCCCGGGCTCGGCGTGCGGGGCGTCGTGGACGGCCGTGCCGTGCTCGTCGGCCGCGCGCGGCTGCTCCGCGACCGGTCGGTGGCGCTGCCGGCCGAACTCGCCGCCGCCCGGGACGACGCCGAGAGGGCGGGCCGTACGGTCGTGGCGGTCGCCTGGGACGGCCGGGCGCGCGCGCTGCTCGAGGTGGCGGACGCGGTCCGGGACACCAGCGCCGAGGCCGTCCGCAGGCTCCGCGCCCTGGGGCTGACCCCGGTACTCCTCACTGGTGACAACGCGGCGGTCGCCGCGGCGGTCGCGGCCGAAGTGGGCATCGACGAGGTCGTTTCGGAGGTCCTGCCCGAGGACAAGGTCGACGTCGTCGAGCGGCTTCAGGCCGAGGGGCGTTCGGTGGCGATGGTCGGCGACGGGGTGAACGACGCGGCAGCGCTCGCGCAGGCCGACCTGGGGCTGGCCATGGGCACGGGGACGGACGCGGCCATGGAGGCGGGCGACCTCACCCTGGTACGCGGCGACCTCAGGGTGGCGGCGGACGCGATCCGCCTGTCCCGCCGCACCCTGGCGACCATCAAGGGCAACCTCTTCTGGGCGTTCGCCTACAACGTCGCCGCGCTTCCGCTGGCCGCGGCGGGCATGCTCAGCCCGATGATCGCCGGTGCGGCGATGGCCTTCTCGTCGGTCTTCGTCGTCGGCAACAGCCTGCGCCTGCGCCGCTTCCGGGCCGGCTGACGGGCGTCAGTCGCCGTGGCAGAGCTGGAGGTCGCGGTCGGTGCGGGTGCCGGGGGCGACCCGCAGGACGGTGGCGACGGGCGGGTAGCCGGCGGCGACCACCGTGTACTCGCCCGACGCGAGGTCGACGAACCGGAAGACGCCGTCCGGGCCGGTGACCGCGGTGTCGACGACGTTTCCGGCCGCGTCCATCAGGGTCACCCGGGCGTCCTCCACGGCACGGCCGCCTCCGGCGCGCACCGTCCCGCGCAGCACGGCGCCGCCGGCCAGCTCCACGTCCTGACAGGTCTCGCGGGACGCCTGGACCGTCAGCGGCAGCGCGACCGGGCGGTACGCGGGTGAGCTCACCGCGAGGGTGTACTCGCCCGCCACGAGGTCGGGGATCGCGTACCGGCCCTCGCGGTCGCTGCGGCAGGCCGCGACGACCTCGCCGCGCGCGTCGGTGAGGGTGACCGCGGCGTCCCGCACCGGGGTGCCGTCGGCCGTGAGCACCGTGCCGACGAGCCGCCCGGCACCGCCGAGGACCAGGTCGAGTTCCACGGCCCGTTCGCCAACCGCGACGCTGACGGCCTGCGGCTGATGCCCGCCGGCGGCGGCGATCAGCACGTACGCCCCCGCGCCGGGCGTGCTGAGCGCGTAGCGGCCGTCCTCGCCGGTGGCGCCGCGCCCGATCTGCCGCCCGGTGGTGTCGATGAGGGTGAGTGCGGCGCGCGGCACGGTGCTGCCGTCGGGGTGACGCACGCTGCCGCACACCGGTACCCCCGCGGGGTGCAAAAGCGGGTCGGCGATATTCGCGGCGCGGGCGGGCGCCTCGGCGGCGGTGCGGGCTTCGGGGACGGAGAGCTCGGGGGTCACCAGGGGTTTCTCCTTGAGGAGCAGGGCGAACAGGAAGCCGAGGACCAGCACCGGCACGAGGTAGAGGAAGATCCGCGGCATGGCGTCGGCGTACGCCAGCACGTAGCCGTCGCGGAGCGCGGCGGGCAGCGCGTGCACGGCGTCGGGGGTGATCGCCTCGGGCGGCGGCAGCCGCACGCCGGGGGGCGGTTCGGGAACCTCGCGGGCCAGCGCGTCGGCGAGCCGGTGGGTGAACAGGGTGCCGAACACGGCGGCGCCGACGCTGCCGCCGATCTGCCGGAAGTAGTTCCCGGCGCTGGTGGCGGTGCCGAGGTCGGCGGGCCGCACGGAGTTCTGCACGGCGACGATCAGCACCGGCAGCACCATGCCGATGCCCGCGCCGAGCACGGCCATCCAGACGCTGTACGTCGCCCGGGCGGTGCCGGCGTCCAGGAGGGAGAGCAGCCACATGCCGACGGCGGAGACCAGGCAGCCGAGCACCGGGTACGCCTTGTACCGGCCGGTGCGGGAGACGAGTTGGCCGCAGACGACGGAGGCGCAGACGATGCCGCCCATCATCGGCAGCATCAGGAGACCGGACTCGGTCGCGGTCGCCCCATCGACCATCTGGAGGAAGCTCGGCAGGTAGCTCGCGGCGCCGAAGAGGGCGACGCCGACGACGGCCCCGACCAGACCGGTGATGTTGAAGACGGAGTCGCGGAAGAGGTGCAGCGGCATCAGCGGCTCACCGGCGAACCGTTCGACCACCAGGAAGAGCACGGCCGAGGCGGCCGACCCGGCGCCGAGGGCGAGCACGACCGGGTCGTCCCAGTCGTACGTGGTGCCGCCCCAGGTCGTGAGGAGCACCAGGCATGTGGAGAAGGCGGTGAGCAGCAGCGCCCCGAGCACGTCGAGCCGACGGCGGCGGCGCGGCGGTGGGGGCAGGCGCAGGACGAACGCGGTGACCAGCAGGGTCAGTAGGCCGAACGGGACGTTGATCCAGAAGCACCAGCGCCAGGACAGCTCGTCGGTGAACCAGCCGCCGAGCAGCGGCCCCGCGACCGAGGCGAGACCGAACGAGGCGCCGATCAACCCCATGTACCGGCCGCGTTCGCGGGCCGGGACGAGGTCGGCGATGATCGCCTGAACGCCGATCATCAGCCCGCCCGCACCGAGGCCCTGGAGAGCGCGGAAGGCGATGAGTTCGTCCATCGAGCGGGACCAGCCGGCGAGTGCCGAGCCGACGACGAAGACGACGATGGCGAAGAGGAAGACGCTCTTGCGGCCGTAGAGGTCGCCGAGTTTGCCGTAGACGGGGAGCCCGATGGTGGCGGCGAGCAGGTAGGAGGTCACGGCCCAGGCCATGCGGTCCAGGCCGTGCAGGTCGCCGACGATCTCGGGGAGCGCCGTGGCGACGATGGTCTGCTCCAGCGCCGCGAGCAGCAGGGCCGCCATCAGGCCGGTGAACACCAGGCGGACGCGCGCGGGGCCGAGCGGCGCCTGCCCCGTGCCGGATGCCCCGGAACCGGGTGCTCCGGGAGGAGGCGACGCCTCGTCGGCGGGCGTTGCGGGCGGCTCCGTGACCGCGGCGGTCGCGGCGGTCGCCGTGGTGGTGGCTGCGGCGGGAGCGGCTTCGGCGGCGAACGACGGGATCTCGACGGTGACTTCGACCCCGGCGGGCGCGCCGCCCCGACGGACGCCGCCCAGCGTCGACCCGCTCATCCCGTCCGCCTCTCGCCCGCTGCGCCGCCCGCGTTCCGGCCGTTGGCACGGCCCGGACGCCTCACGGGGAGCATTCTGTGCATTCGGCGACAAGGGTGGGCAAGTCGGCGCCACGCGCACGCGGCGAATCACCGGGGCCGCTCAACTCCGTTGCCCGGGGCATTCGTCGGCGCCCCATCAGGAGGTTCGACCCCCGGGACGCCATGCCCGAGGCCCGCCGGGCACATCCCGGCGGGCCTCGAAGTCCACTCTTTCCGGTGAGAGTGCGACGGCGGCTACTTCTCCGTCGCGGCGGCGAGGTTGGCGAGCATCGCGTCGTAGATCCGGCCGAGGCCCTTGGGGGCGAAGATCTTCTCGAAGAAGCCACCGATGCCGCCCGCGCCGTTCCACACGGTGCGCACCACGACGACGGCGGTGCCCTCACGGCCGCCGGGGGTGACCTTCCAGGTGGTGACCATGGAGGAGTTGCGGTCCGTCTCGACCAGCTCGTCGTCCTCCGGCTCGGTCACATCCAGCAGGCAGTCGCGGACCCGCTTGCTGGTCGCCTGGAGCTTCCAGTGGACCAGCGTGCCCTCGCCGTCCCCGCCCTCCCGGACCTCGTACTCGCTGAAGTGCTCGGACAGCAGCTTCTGCCGGGTGCCGCTGTAGTCGGCGAGCGCGTCGAACACGTCGTCCGGCTTCGCAGCGATCTCTCGCTGCGTCACGGCCTCGACCTGCGCCATGGGTCCTCCTGTGGTGTGCACTTCGGTCGCTTCGAGGAGCCTTCCGCGGGCGCCGCGGCGGTCTCCACGGCAAGCCAACCACCCTCGCGCCGGGGGCCCAAATCCAGGTTGACAGAACGGAAGGGAACAGGTGTTCTATTCTCAGGGAATGCGAGCTCCCGGCAGGGCGGCGCGACGGAGGAGGACTTCATGCGGTGGGAGAGCCTGAACGGGGACGGTCCGGCCGGCCTCTTCGGTACCGACGTCGTGACCAGGACGTTCGACACGCCCGAGTTCCGGGGGGTGACGTTCCACGAGGTGCGGGCGCGCTCGATCGTCAACCGGGTGCCCGGGGCGTCCCGGATGCCGTTCGAATGGACGGTGAACCCCTACCGCGGCTGCACGCACGCGTGCGTGTACTGCTTCGCCCGCAAGACGCACAGCTACCTCGACCTGGACACCGGGACCGGCTTCGACACCCAGATCGTCGTCAAGGTCAACGCCCCGGAGCTGCTGCGCCGCGAGCTGGGCGGACGCCGCTGGCGCGGCGAGCACATCGCGATGGGCACGAACGTCGACTGCTACCAGCGCGCCGAGGGCCGCTACCGGCTGATGCCGGGCATCCTCACCGCCCTGCGCGACTACGCGAACCCGTTCTCGATCCTCACCAAGGGCACGCTGATCCTGCGCGACCTGGAGCTCCTGCGGTCCGCCGCGGCCGTCTCCGACGTCGGCGTCTCGGTCTCCGTCGGCTTCACCGACGAGGAGCTGTGGCGCACCGTCGAACCCGGCACGCCCGCGCCCCAGCGCCGACTGGACGTGGTGCGCGCCCTGAGCGAGCACGGCATCCCCTGCGGCGTGCTGATGGCGCCGGTGATCCCGTTCCTGGGCGACTCCCCGGCACAGCTGCGCACCACCGTGCGGGCGATCGCCGCAGCCGGCGCCACGTCCGTCACGCCCCTCACGCTGCACCTGCGGCCGGGCGCCCGCGAGTGGTTCCTGCAGTGGCTGCAAGCCCACCACCCGCAGCTGGTGCGGCACTACGAGGCGCTGTACGCGGCGGGCGCCTACGCGCCGAAGTGGTACCAGCGCCGGATCACCGGACAGGTGCACGAACTGGCCGCGGAGTACGGGATGGGCCCCTCCTCCCCCGGCGTGCACCGGCTGCCGCCGGAGCACGCCGAGGAGGACCCGCCGGCGCCGGGCCCGGAGGCCACCCAGCTCACGCTGCTGTGACCACCGGGCAGGAGGGGGTGTGCGCCGGCGGGCGTTTCTCGCGGCAGGTTCTGCCCGGGAGGCGCTACCCGGACGCCTCCGCGGCGTCGCGGACCTCGGTGAAGGCGCGGACGGCGCGCCGCACGTCCTCGGTGGAGTGCGCGGCGGAGAGCTGGACCCGGATGCGTGCCTTGCCCTGCGGCACCACCGGGTAGGAGAACGCGATCACGTAGATCCCCTTCTCCAGCAGCGCGGCGGCCATCTCGGCGGCGAGCGCGGCGTCGCCGACCATCACCGGGGTGATGGGGTGGTCGCCCGGCAGGATGTCGAAACCGGCCGCGGTCATCTCGGAGCGGAACAGCGCGGTGTTCTCCCGCAGCGTGCGACGGCGGTCACCCGAGGTCTCGAGCAGGTCCAGGATGCGCAGCGAGGCCCCGACAATGGACGGCGCGAGGGAGTTGGAGAACAGGTACGGACGGGAACGCTGCCGGAGCAGCTCCACGATCTCGGCGCGCGCGGCGACGTAGCCGCCGCTGGCGCCGCCGAGTGCCTTGCCGAGCGTTCCGGTGACGATGTCGACCCGGTCGGCGACACCGAAGAGCTCGGGCGTGCCGCGGCCGCCGTCGCCCATGAAGCCCACTGCGTGCGAGTCGTCGACCATGACCAGGGCGTCGTAGCGCTCGGCGAGGTCGCAGATCTCGTCCAGCGGCGCGACATATCCGTCCATGGAGAACACGCCGTCGGTGACGATGAGGCGGTGCCGGGCGTTCGCCGACTCCTTCAGGCAGCGCTCCAGGTCCGCCATGTCCCGGTTCCGGTACCGGTGGCGGACGGCCTTGGACAGCCGGATGCCGTCGATGATGCTCGCGTGGTTGAGCTCGTCGGAGATGACCGCGTCCTCGGCGGTCAGCAGGGTCTCGAACACGCCGCCGTTGGCGTCGAAGCAGGAGCTGTAGAGGATGGTGTCCTCGGTCCCCAGGAACTGCGAGATGCGGCGCTCGAGCACCGTGTGCGGCTCCTGTGTGCCGCAGATGAACCGGACGGACGCCATGCCGAAGCCCCAGTCGTCCAGCGCCTGCTTGGCGGCGGCGATGACGTCCGGATGGTCGGCGAGGTCGAGGTAGTTGTTGGAGCAGAAGTTGACGACCTGCGCGTCGCCGACGCGGATGCCGGACGACTGCGGGCTCGCGATCACCCGCTCCGACTTGTACAGGCCCGCTTCGCGGATCTCGTCGAGCGTCCTGCGCAGGTCGTCACGCATGGTTCCGAACACTTCGGTGTCCTCCTGGGGTTCGTGGCGGATCGGCGGCCGGGGGGTCAGCGGCCGGCGGACTGCCCCGTGAGGGGCTGGGTCCAGTCGATGACGACCTTGCCGCACTGGCCGGAACGGGCGGCGGCGAACGCGTCCGCGTGCTCCTCGTAGCCGAACCGGTGGGTGACGACCGGGCCGATGTCGAGACCGCCCTGGAGCAGGACGGACATGGAGTACCAGGTCTCGTACATCTCGCGGCCGTAGATGCCGCGCAGGGTGAGCATGCGCTGCACGATGGTGGCCATGTCGACCGGTACGTCGCCGCTGCCGGTGGGCAGGCCCAGCACCGCGATCCGGCCGCCGGGCCGCATCGCGGCGATCATGTCACGCAGCGCCTCGGTGCGGCCGGACATCTCCAGGCCGATGTCGAAGCCCTCGGTCATGGACAGTTCGGGCATGACGTCCTTGATCGAGGCGGTGCTCACGTCGAGGGCGAGCGTCGCGCCGATCTTGCGCGCGAGCTGGAGGCGGTACTCGCTGACGTCGGTGATGACGACACTGCGGGCACCGGCGTGCCGGGCGACGGCGGCGGCCATGATGCCGATCGGGCCGGCGCCGGTGATGAGCACGTCCTCGCCGAGCACGGGAAAGGCGAGGGCGGTGTGCACGGCGTTGCCGAACGGGTCGAAGATCGCGGCGATGTCGAGGTCGACCTCGTGCCGGTGCACCCAGACGTTCTCCTCCGGCAGCACCACGTATTCGGCGAACGCGCCGTCCGTGTGCACGCCGAGGCCGATGGTGCGGATGCACAGGTGGCGGCGGCCGGCCATGCAGTTGCGGCAGGTGCCGCACACCAGGTGGCCCTCTCCGCTGACCAGGTCTCCCACCTGCACGCCGGTCACGCCCGCGCCGAGCGCGGCGACCTCGCCGACGAACTCGTGGCCCAGGACGCGGGGCGGCTCGACGGAGCGGGCCGCCCACGCGTCCCAGCCGTCGATGTGCAGGTCGGTGCCGCAGATACCGGTGCGCAGCACCTTGATCAGCACCTGGCCGTCCCCCGCCTCCGGGGTCGGCACGTCGGTCAGTTCCAGGCCGGGTGCGGCGGCCGTCTTCACCAATGCCCTCATGGCCGAATACTGTCCCTCGCCGAGGGCTGTGCAGTCCATCAGCGATTTCGGATGTTGATCGTGAAGGCAAGCTTCACGATCGTGCGACACTGGCCGTGTGACCATCGATCCGCGCAGGTTGCGGGTGCTCCGGGCACTGGCCGACCACGGTACGGTCACCGCCGCCGCGCAGGCCCTGTACCTCTCCCCCTCCGCCGTCTCCCAGCAGCTCGCCGCGCTGGAGACGGAGGCGGGCCAGCCACTGCTGGAGCGGCACGGCCGGAACGTGCGGTTGACCGCGCCCGGCGCCGTGCTCGCCGCGCACGCCACCACTATCGCCGCACAGCTGGAGCGGGCCGAGGCGGACCTGGCCGCCTGCGCAGCAGGGCTGGCCGGCGAGGTGGTGCTCGCGGCCTACCCGACCGCGATCACCGAGATCGTCGCCCCCGCGGTCGCCGTGCTCCGGCGGCGGACGCCACAGGTCGCGTTCCAGGTCAAGGACGCCGAGGGCCATGCGAGCCTTCGCCTGCTGAGCGACGGCGACGCGGACGTCGCGGTCGCGGTGGAACACCGGGAGACGCTCAGCGACGGCGCCGCCTTTGGGGACAGCAGGCTGCTGCGCGAACCCCTGTACGCCGAACCGTTCGACGTCGTGCTGCCGCCGGGGCACCGCCTCCTCGGCGCGGACCGGGTGCCGCTCACCGAGCTGGCCGACGACCCCTGGATCACCCCCTGGCCCGGCAACCCGGTGCACGACGTGGTGCTGCACGCCTGCGTGCAGGCCGGTTTCCGGCCACGTGTCGACTCGCTGTCCGACGACTTCCGCGCGGTGAGCGCGCTCGTCGCCAACGGGGCGGGGGTCGCGTTGGTGCCCCGTACGGCGCTGCGCGGCATCGAACTGGGCGGTGCGGTGATCCGGCCCCTGGAGGGCGACCGGCCCACGCGGCGGGTGTTCGCCGCGGTGCGGCGCGGCAGCCGCACCCACCCACTGGTCGAGCTGGCGCTGGCGGCGCTGCACGAGGAGTCCCTCGACCTGGTGCGGCGGACCGGCCCGTAATCGCCTCGCGCGGGCACCGGCGTGTGCCGCACCATCCGGGGCATGGCCGAACTCACGCACATCGCCGCGCCCGAGGGCGTCGCCCCCGCTTCCGGCTACGACCACGTGGTGTGGGGCGCCGGGCGGTTCGTCGCCGTCTCCGGGCAGATCGCGCTCGACGCGCACGGCGCGCTCGTCGGCGCGGGCGACCCCGCCGCGCAGGCGCGGCAGGTGTTCGAGAACCTGCGCCGCTGTCTGGCGGCTGCGGGGGCGACCTTCGACGACGTGGTGAAGCTCACGTATTTCGTGACCGACATCGCGCATCTGCCGGCCGTCCGGGAGGCGCGGGACGAGGCGCTGGGCGCCGGCCGGCGCCTGCCGGCGAGCTCGGCGGTCCAGGTGGCCGCGCTGGTCCGACCCGACCTGCTGCTGGAGATCGAGGCGTTCGCGATCGTCTGACCCGCCGCCCGGGTGACCTGCCGACCGTGCCCGATCGGCCGCTGCCCGGGGTGTTCAGGCGCGGGTGCGGTAGCGCAGCAGCACCACGCCGGAGCGGAACGGGCGACTCTCGGCCAGGCGGAGGCCATGGGCCTCCACCCCGTCCGGGAACAGCCGCCGTCCCCGGCCCAGCGCCACCGGGTACACGAAGAGCCGGTACTCGTCGACGAGCCCGCTGCCCACCAGGGCCCTCGCCAGCCGCACGCTGCCGGTGACGACGATGTCCCGCCCCTGCGCCTCCTTCAGCGCCCGGATCTCCGTCATCGGGTCGCCGCGCAGCACCGTCGTCGGTTCCCAGCCCGGGTCCGTGAGCGTGCCGGAGACGACGTACTTGCGGATGGTGTTCAGGTAGGCCGCGATCCCGGTGGCGTCGTCCGTCTGCTCGGGCCAGTACCCGCGCATCTGCTCGAACGTCACCCGGCCGACGAGGAACGCGTCGGCCGCCGCCATCTGTGCGCGCAGCACGCCGAGGGCGTCCGACTGGTCCGTCTCCGGCTCGCCGGCGGGCTGGAACCAGCCGCCGTCGGCGTCGACGACGCCGTCCAGGGTGATGTTCTCCGTGACGATCAGATCCCTCATCCCTGCCTCCCGGTCCTGCTCGACGGCATGCCCCGTCAGCCGGCCGCGTCGTAGGCGGCCTGCAGGCCCTTGATGTCGAGCTTCTTCATCTCGAGCATCGCCGCGAACACGGCCTTCGCCTTCGCCGGGTCCGGATCGCCCGTCAGCTCGGTCAGCTGCCGGGGCACGACCTGCCAGGAGAGGCCGTAGCGGTCCTTGAGCCAGCCGCACTGCACCTCCTGGCCGCCCTCGCCGAGCTTGTACCAGTAGTGGTCCACCTCGTCCTGCGTGTCGCAGTCGATCTGCAACGAGATCGCCTCGCTGAAGGTGAACTCCGGGCCGCCGTTGAGCGCGATGAAGCGCTGGCCGGCGAGCTCGAAGGTGACGGTCATGACCGACCCCGGCTCCCGCGGCCCCGCCTCGGTGTAGTGCTGCACCTCGACCACGCGCGAGCCGTTCCCGAAGACGGACACGTAGTGCCGCGCGGCCTCCTCGGCCTCAGTGTCGAACCAGAGGAAAGTGGTGATCTTCTGCATGGCTACGGCTCCTGCCTACCCGTGGGGACGCTGTCGTACGGACAGACCGCCCCGGCCGGCGAAACTCATCGGGGGAGAAGATCCCTCCCGGGTGTTCACGCGGCCGGGCCGTCGGGTAGCCGGGAGGCATGACCGACACACGCGACGAGGTGGTCGTCTACTGGCGGCCCGGATGCCCGTTCTGCATCGCCCTGCGGCTGCGGCTGCGTCGCACCCGGCTGACGTACCGCGAGGTGAACATCTGGCAGGACCCCGGGGCGGCCGCCTACGTACGTTCCGTCGCCGACGGCAACGAGACGGTCCCGACCGTCGACGTCGCGGGCCACCCTTTGGTCAACCCCTCCAAGCGTCGCCTGCTCGCCACCGTCCGCGACCACGCGCCCCACCTCCTGACGGGCTGACGCCGCCCGCACGCGCCGCGTGGGGCACGCCGCCGTCAGGGGCGGGCGCCCCTGCCCCCTGGCGCTCCTCGCGCCTCACTGCGGAGGAGCACCGAATCTGCCCTCTCCCACGACACGGTGAGCACCCGTACATCGACTCACTGCAAGGGCGCCGTCGGGTGGGCCCGAGGGAAGTCGAGCCCGCCCGGCGCGCTGTGGTGCGGGACGGTCAGTACGGCATGAGACCGAACGACGACAGCACCTCGTTCAGGGGCTGGAAGAAGGTCGTGCCGCCGGAGGAGCACGAGCCCGATCCGCCTGAAGCGATGCCCAGCGCCTGGTCGTTGTGGCCGAACAGCGGAGTGCCGCCCCCGGCGCCGACCGGGAGGCAGATGTTCGTCCGGATGAGACCGTGGACGACGCCGTCGGGGCCGTAGTCGATGGTGGCGTTGAGAGCCGTGATGGTGCCGCTGTGGATACCGGTCTGCGACGTTCTGATGTACACCTGCCGGCCCACGTACGGGGAACCGAGGCCGTATCCGCCCTCGGGGGTCAGGTCGGGATTGTCGTAGCGGATGAGACCGTAGTCGTTACCCGGGAACGACGAGGAGACCGTCGGGCCGATCGGAACGGTGAGCTGCGGGTCCGCGTACCAGGTGGAGCCCACTGAGGTGCAGTGGCCCGCGGTCACGATGAAGACGTCCGTGCCGTCGGTGACGTTGAAGCCCGCCGTGCAGCGGGCCCCGCCGCTGAAGATCGGGTCCCCCGGCGCGATGGTCTGCGACGACGCGTCCCGGCCCCGGTCGCCCCGCGGGGTGGCCGCGTCGGCAACCGTCGTCCCGGCGGCCCCACCGCCGGCGAGTACGGGTCCGGCCTCGGCGACGGCGCCGGGAGCCCACGCCGTGAGCGCGGCCAGCAGGCCCGCGAGGACGGCGACCAGCCAGCCCTTGCGTCGTGACGGGCTTCTTCGTGGGGTTGTGCGCGAGGTGGGCATCGTCCTTCTCCTTCGTGTCCTGCTCCGGTCCCGCCGCTCATGGCATGACCCTGACATTCAGTCAGGTTCGAGCATGGACAGTCCACGGCCCGTGCACAAGAGGACCCGTCCCCGGCCCCACGCCGGGCCCTCGCACAGCCCGCCCGCGACGGACTCACCCACCACGGACGGGGATCGACGCGCATCGGGGCGTGGCGGTGGCCGACGCGTGGTGGGTCATTCGGGGTCGAGCTGGTGGTCCGCCCAGACGTAGGTCTCCGGCAGCAGGTCGGCGACGCGGACCGTGCGGGTCCGGCCGCCTCCGCCGACGATCACCCGGAGCGCGGGGAAGTAGTCGAACAGGACCTGGCGGCACCGGCCGCACGGAGGCACCACCCCCCGTTCCCGGTCCCCCACGGCGACGACGGTGTCCAGCTCGACGACGCCCTGGGCGGCCGCCGCACCGACGAGGACCAGCTCGGCACAGGGGCCGCCGGTGAAGTGGTAGGCGTTCACCGCCGTCACGATCCGGCCGTCCCGCGCGCGTGCCGCCGCTGCCATCGTGTGGTTGTCGCCGCGGCAGCGGGTGCGGGCCACATGGGCCGCGGCCTCGACGAGTTCGTGGTCGACGTCGTCGGTCTGCGGGGTCATCCTCTTCTCCTCCGTCGGGTGTCCGGGAACGTCACGCTGGAACCGCGAGGGAACGCACGCGGCGTCGGCGCCTCGCCCCTCTCTCACCGAAGCTTCTCAGGGGTTGACCGCAGGTCAGGGGTTGATGGCGAGGAAGAGGAAGGCCGCGAGCAGGACGAGGTGGATGCCGCCCTGGAGGCGAGTGGCACGGCCGGGCACCACGGTGAGGCCGCTGACGAAGGCGGTCAGCAGGAGCAGGACGAGCTGGGTGGTGCCGAGACCCAGGAGCAGCGGGCCGTCGAGCCAGACGGACGCGACCGCGATGGTGGGGATGGTCAGCCCGATGCTGGCCATCGCCGAGCCGTAGGCGAGGTTGAGGCTGATCTGGATGCGGCCGCGGAGTGCGGCGCGGGAGGCCGCGAGCGTCTCGGGGAGCAGCACGAGGAGGGCGATGACCACGCCGACGAACGCGTGCGGGAAGCCCACCGCCTCGACGCCGGACTCGATCGCGGGTGACTCGACCTTGGCCAGGCCGACCACCGCCACGAGGGCGACCAGCAGCAGGGCGAGGCTGCCGAGCGCCGCCCGGCTCGAGGGCGGGGGCGCGTGGTCGCCCTCCTCGGCGGCGCGTCCCTCGGAGGTGACGGGAAGGAAGAAGTCCCGGTGACGGCGGGTCTGGGTGAAGACGAAGAGGACGTAGAGCACAAGGGACGCGGCCGCGGCGAACCCCAGCTGGGCGGGGGAGAACTGCGGCCCGGGCTCGCTGGTGAAGGTCGGCAGCACCAGGCTGAGAGTGGCCAGCGTGGCGACGGTGGCCAATGCGGCGCCGCTTCCCTCGGGATTGAAGTGCGCGAGGCCGTGGCGCAGCGCCCCCAGCAGGAACGCCAGGCCCGCGATGCCGTTGGTGCTGATCATGACCGCCGCGAACACCGTGTCACGGGCCAGCGTCTGTGTCTCGGAGCCGCCGGAGACCATGAGGGTGACGATCAGGGCGACCTCGATGACGGTGACGGCGACCGCCAGCACCAGCGAACCGTACGGTTCGCCGACCCGGTGCGCCACGACCTCCGCGTGGTGCACGGCCGCGAGCACCGCGCCGGCGAGGATGACGGCCACGACCACGACCCAGAAGACCGGCAGGTCGCGTCCCCAGGTGAGGGCCAGCACGGCGAGCGCGAGCAGGGGGACGACGACCGTCCACGACAGGCGCAGCCGCAGGGAACGGCGAAGAGCGTGCACCGTCTCACGGTAGCCGCGAGAGCGGGCCGTTCCGGGGAACGGCGGGGCACACCGCGGGTCCTGCGGAGCCCGCCGGCGGAGCCGGCACGGCCGTGCGCCGCACGCGCGGGCGCGCGACCGCGTGACCGTCCCGGGATTCACTCGTTCGACGTGAGGACGAGGCCGGCAGGCCGCCACGCCGGGACGGCGACCCTCTACCTGCTCGACCCGGACCGCGCGCCCGAGCGGCTGGCGCGCTCGGAGGCGGGCGTCACCGGCTCCCTGCCGGTGCCCCGGGCCGACGCGTGCACACGTCGGCCGGTGCTGTGGCTGCGATCCTCCGAACGGATCGTCGAGAGCCACGCCTTCCTTGTCGCGGACCTCGGCGAGGTGATGCCCGCACATCTCACCTACACGCCGCCGCCGGAGAGCGGTCAGCCGGCCCGGGCACCGCGCGAGGCAGTGAGCGCGGAGGCGCGGCGGGTGTGGGCGCGCGGCGCGTGCGAGCTGGCGGACCTGCGGGACAGCGGGGTGCGGGCGGTCAACAACTGGAAGTTCGGCCGTCAGGAGCTGCCGCAGGGAGCGGGACGGGCGGCCTGGGTGTGACCGCACGCCTGACGGACGGCACCGCGCTGCGCCCGCTGCCGTGACCGGGCCCTCGTGACCGGCAGCTACCCCTTCGCCTCCTCCTCCCTCGGCGGTGCGTCGTCGTTGCCGCGCCGGATCGTCCGGACCGGGACGCCGGGGCGCCAGACGTCCATGCACATGTCGGGCACGTCGAGGTAGGTGCGCACCACCTCCGTGAGGTCGACGCGGAAGAGGTGGAAGACCTCCGGCACCTCTCCCTCCGGCTGCTCACCGGCGTACTCGGCGAGCTTCGCCGGGTCGGTCACCTCCACCGCGCGTCCGGAGACGCGCGCGTCGCCGTGCTCCATCTCCGCATCCTCCCCCGGGTTGGCGTGCAGCGCGAAGCGCGGGTCCCGCAACAGGTCGAGCGCCTTGCGCGAGTTCGGCATCATGCCGAGCCACAGCTCGCCGTGCCCGAAGCCGGCCTCCAGGCCGGTCACGCGCGGCGCGCCATCCGCCCGCAGCGTGGCCAGCACGTGGTGCCGGTACATGCCGAAGCGCTCCCGCACCGCCGCCGCCAGCGCCGGCGCCTCTTCTTCGAAGTCTCCCCAACGCGTCGTCATCCCCTCATCGTGCCCGGTGGGTCCGACAATCCCCGCGACGCGGGACGTGCGCGGTGCGACCATGGCGCGATGCGGATTCGGGAGACGGCTCAGGCCGATGCCGGGGCGGTGGCGGCTCTGCGGATCGCCGGCTGGCGGTACGCGTACGCGGGACTGATGCCCCCGGCACACCTGTCCGCCATGGACGCGGCCGAGGACGCCGTCCGCCACCGCGCACGTCTGGCCTCGCCCGCCCCCGGTCTGTGGGATCTGGTCGCCGAGGACACCGAGGGCAAGGTCGTCGGCTGGGCGGCGGGCGGCCCGTACCGGGACGGTGAGCGGCGTACGTCCGACGCGGAGCTCTACGCCCTGTACGCACGGCCGGACATGATCGGCACGGGAGTCGGCCGGGCGCTGGCCTCGGCGGCACGCGAGCGCGCCCTGAGGTCGGCGGCTCCGCGGCTGTACGTGTGGGTGGTGGAGGGGAACGCCCGGGCGCGCCGCTTCTACGAGCGGGCGGGGTTCGCCCCGGACGGCGGGCGGGAGGACTTCGATGCGGGCGGCCGGACCCTGACCGACCTGCGGTACGTGCGCGCGCCCGTCTGAGGGGACGCCAGGATGCCGCCCTCGACAGGTGGATCGCTGCCCCACGCATTCAAGAAGTGGCGAAGGCTGGGCCATTGACGCGTTCCCCGGCTCCATCTATAAGACTCTGAGAGCGCTCTCACAATCATCATGGCCCCCACTCCGCAGGAGGTGCTCCCCCATGGGCACGACCAGCAGTACCGCCCCACCGCTCTCCGCAAGATCCGGGCCCGGCCGCCCCCGCGCCGCGCTGTACGTCGCGCTCGGCGCCGTCGCCCTCGTCTGCGCCCTGCTCGCCTCCGCGTTCGGCGCGCAACCCGCCCGGGGCGACGTCCCCGGCGCGCCCGGCTGGGACTTGGCGTGGAGCGACGACTTCGACGGGGCCGCAGGCTCCCTTCCGTCGTCGCAGAACTGGCAGCTGGACCTCGGCCACGGCTACCCCGGCGGCCCGGCCAACTGGGGCACCGGCGAGATACAGAACTACACGGACTCGACCGACAACATCGCCCTGGACGGCGGCGGCAACCTGCGCATCACGCCGCTGCGCGACGGCGCGGGCAACTGGACCTCGGCCCGCATCGAGACCAAGCGCGCCGACTTCAAGGCGCCCGAGGGCGGCACGCTGCGCATCGAGGGACGCGTGCGGATGCCGGACGTGACGGGTGAGAAGGCCCTGGGGTACTGGCCCGCCTTCTGGGCACTGGGCGCGCCGTACCGGGGGAACTACTGGAACTGGCCGGCCATCGGCGAGTTCGACGTCATGGAGAACGTCAACGGCATGAACCGCGTGTGGGGCGTGCTGCACTGCGGCGTGAACCCCGGTGGTCCGTGCAACGAGACCAACGGCCTCGGCGCCAGCCGGGTCTGCCCGGGTCCGGCCTGCCAGGCCGACTTCCACACCTACCGCTTCGAGTGGGACCGCAGCGGCGGCGAGGAAGAGCTGCGCTGGTACGTGGACGGGGAGGAGTACCACAGCGTGACGGAGGGCCAGATCGGCGCGTCGGCCTGGTCGGACATGACCAGCCACGCCGGCTACTTCATTCTGCTGAACGTGGCGATGGGCGGCGCGTTCCCCGACGGCGTGGCCGGTCACGCCACCCCGACCGCGGCGACCGAGCCGGGGCACTCGATGCTGGTCGACTACGTCGCGGTGTGGACCCGCGGCGGCGACGGCGGCGACCCGACGGACCCTCCCGGCGGTGACGCCTCCACCGTCTACCTGGGCGCCGACGGCGGGCTGAACTCCGGAACGACCTCTCCCGGTACGGTCACCCTGGACCCGGCGGGCGGCGGCAACCACGACGGGAACCCGCACCAGCAGCAGACGTTCACTCTCGAAGGCGTGGACGGCAACTACGACGGCGGGGAGACCCGGTTCGACCTGTTCGTGGACGCGGGCGAGGCGGTCGGCAACGGCCAGCAGGTCCGGATCTCCTACGACCGGACCGGCGACGGCAGTTGGGACCGCAGCGAGACCTACCACTATTTCGCCACCGACCCGGTCCCCGGCTTCGAGCACTACACCGAGGGTCGCGGGCTGAAGTCGTCGAGCGGGGCCCACGGCGACATGGACGGCGGCACGGTGCGGGTGGAGGTGTGGAACGCCATCGGCAACGGCTCCAGCACCCTGGGCACCGGCGACCGCTCCGTGCTGCACCTGCCCTTCGGCTGATCCGGGTCCGGCCGGCGTCCTGCGCACCGGCCGGCTCTCCACCGGCGCGGCCGCCCTCCCGGAAGGGAACGGCGGTCGCGCCGTTCACGCTCTCGCACGCGAACCGCCCCCGTATCGCTCGCACATGTGCACGCCCCCGACACCGCCGTCCGCAGTGGCCTGTGCCATACTCGCCCGACGCCCGCCGGGAAGCGCCTGCCCTCGGCGGCGCAAAGCGACCAGGGGAACGGGGACACGCAGTCATGGGAGCCGAGGCCGGACCGAGACCTCGCGGGGGCGGCGACGCGTGACCGGCATACCCCTCGCGGCGCCGTATCTGGACACCAGCGCCGACGAACTCTCCTTCGCCCTGGGCCTCTCCGCGCACGACGCGCTCGCCGTCACCGAAGTCGAGACCACCGCCGGGCTCACGGTGGAGCTGCGACTGCTGGGTGCCTCGCACCAGGTCTTCGCCGGACCGGTGCGCGAGACGGTGGCCTGCCTGCCGGGAGGCTCGCGGCAACTCCCGGAGACCGCGACCGAGGAGTTCCCCGGCTGGGTCTACCGCTTCTCCGCCCGCGTCGAGCACCACCCGCAGACGGAATTCGCGCGCCGCGTCGCCGAGGTGCGTGCGACGGCGCAGGGACGGGCCGACGCGCTGTGCGGCGTGTTCCCCGGCGACGCCGACGCGGTCACCGCGCTGGCGATGGACCGGGGCCCCGGCGTCGGGTGGCGCACCTGGCACACGTACCCCCAGACCGGCCACGTGGTGGCCACGCACACCCGGATGGAGAAGAGATGAAGCGGATCGGGCCGGCCTCGGTGGCGATGACGGCGGCCGTCGGCATCCTCGCGACGGGCTGCTCCAGCGCCCCGAACGACGTGCCGGACCAGTGGATCTCCAGCACGTACGAGTACGAAATGGGCGACTACGTCGACCCCTCCGACGCCCCGCGGAAGGTCGCCGACGAGATCGACGGGCACACCGCGGCCGCCGACCGTCTGAGCGACGACGGCATGGTGTTCCTCCGCTACGAGGACGACATGGTCGCGATCAGCCCCCGGACCTCCGGCTCCGGCAGCGTCATCGACATCGACGACTACGACGACGGCTACGACCGCTGGGGCAGCCACGTGCGCAGCAAGTGGCCGGCCCCGGGCAGCAGCAGCTTCCGCGGCGGCGGCCCCGGCCTCGGCAAGTGACCGCGCGGCGCACGACCGCCCCGCACGCAGATCCCCGCACCACCCCGCACCCGTAAACGCCCGGTAGGACACCCGGAAGGAAAGCAGAACAGTGGGATTCATCTTCGAGTCGGCCGGTATCGCGTTGCTGTACGGCCTGGTGGGCTTCGTCGTCATGGTGGCGGGCTTCGTCGTCCTCGACCTGCTGACGCCCGGCAAGCTGGCAGCCGTGGTGTGGACCGACCGCAACAAGGGCGCAGCCGTGGTGCTCGGCGGCCAGATGCTCGGCCTGGGCTGGGTCATCGCGCAGGCGATAGGCGCCAGCGAGTCCGAGGCGGGTCTCGCCGAGGGTCTGTTCAGCACCTTCCTGTACGGCGCCGCGGGCGTCGTGATGATGACGCTGGTGTTCGTCATGGTCGCCGTCCTCACGCCCGGCAGGCTCGGCGCGACCGTGTTCGACGACGAGGGCGGCCGTCCGCACCCGGCGGCGTGGGTGCAGGCGACCATGTACCTCGGGACCGCCCTGATGATCGGCGCGGCGCTGACCTGACGCGCGCGCACGAGACCCGGCCCTGCCCGATCCGTACGACCGATTCGAAGCCCGTGGACGCACATCCTCCCGTCGCCACCTCCCGCCTGCCGCGCTTCCTGCTGCTGTTCGCGGTGTTCCTCTGCGCCGCCTGCGGGCTGGTGTACGAGCTCGCGCTCACCGCGCTGGGCAGCTACCTCATCGGCAATTCGGTGCTGCAGACCTCGATCGTGCTCTCGGTCATGGTCTTCGCGATGGGCGTGGGCTCGCTCGCGGCCAAGCCGCTGCGGCGGCGCGCCGCGGGCGCCTTCGCCCTGGTCGAGGGCCTGCTGGCGCTCGTCGGCGGACTCTCGGTGCTGATCCTGTACATCGCCTACGCCTGGCTGCGGATCTACACGCCGGGCGTGGTGGTCATCGCCTTCGTGGTCGGCGTGCTCATCGGCGCGGAGATCCCGCTGCTGATGACGCTGCTGCAGCGCATCCGCAAGCAGGAGGCGGGCAGCGCGGTCGCCGACATGTTCGCCGTGGACTACATCGGCGCGCTGATCGGCGGTCTGTGCTTCCCGCTGCTGCTGCTGCCGACGTTCGGGCAGATCAAGGGCGCTCTGGTGGTCGGCTGCGTCAACGCGCTGGCCGGCATGGTGGTCGTGCTGTGGATCTTCCGCAGACAGCTCCGGCGGGTCGTGCAGACGGGCCTGCTGGCCGGCCTGGCCGCGGTGCTGGCGGTGCTCGGCGGCGCGTACGCGCTGGCCGACGACATCGAGGTGACGGCCCGGCAGCAGCTCTACCGCGACCCGGTCGTGCACGCCGAACGGACGCCGTACCAGCAGATCGTGGTCACCGAGTCGCCGACGCTCTCCGGCGACGGCGACATGCGGCTGTTCCTCAACGGCGACCTGCAGTTCTCCTCCGTCGACGAGTACCGCTACCACGAGGCGCTGGTCCACCCGGCGCTGTCGGGGAAGCGTTCCTCCGTGCTGGTGCTCGGCGGCGGCGACGCGCTCGCCCTGCGCGAAGTGCTGAGGTACGACGACGTGGAGAAGGTCACTCTGGTCGACCTCGACCGCGCGATGACCCGCCTGGCGCGCGACTTCGAGCCGCTGCGCCACCTCAACGGCGGGTCGCTGTCCGACCCGCGCGTCACGGCGGTCAACGCCGACGCCTTCAACTGGCTGCGGGAGACGCGCCAGCGGTTCGACGCGATCGTCATCGACTTCCCCGACCCGGACACCGCGGCGCTGGCGAAGCTGTACTCGGTGGAGTTCTACAGCCTGGTCTCGCGGGCCCTCGCCCCGCACGGCAACCTGGTGGTGCAGGGCGGCTCGCCGTTCTTCGCACCGAAGACCTTCTGGGCGGTGGACGAGACGCTGCAGGCGGCCGGTTTCGCCACCAGGCCGTACAACGTGGATGTGCCGAGCTTCGGCAACTGGGGCTTCCTGCTGGCCCGGCCGGCCGCCGAGGCGCACGGCGAGGCGCCGGAACTGCGCCTGGCGCCGGACGCACCGGAACTGCGTTTCCTGGACGAGGCGGTGCTGCAGGCGTCCGAGGTCTTCCCCGTCGACCGCCGTTCCCGGAACGTACGCCCCAGCACCCTGATGGACCCCACCGTCCTGGAGTACCAGCGCCACGAGTGGAACGCCTACTAGTGTCCTGAGTCGCATTGTCGTCGATGGTTCGGTGTGAGCCGTCCTGGACCGAAGTTGCGGGACTCCTCTTCAGCCGCCGGTGCGGGCGAGAGCCGCTTCGGCGGCGGGCCGGAGACGGTGCTGCGCGGCGGCACGGGCGAGGACGGGCCGGGCACGGGGGTCGCCGATGCGGCCGAGTCCCTCGACGCAGGCCAGCGCCACCGGCCAGTGCGGATCCGGCAGCTCCAGCAGGCGGTCCAGCACCGCGACCAGCGTCGGCACCGACTCGGGGGCACGCAGTGCCACCAGCAACCGGACCGGATGCAGCGCATAGGCGGTGCGCAGCTCGTTCGTGGCGAGCGCGGCGGCTGCGCGTGCGGTCCTGGGGTCGCCGAGCCGGACCAGGGCGTGGGCGGCGGTGCCTCCGCGCACCGGGTCCCGGTAGTTGAGCAGGAAGACGAGCGTCTCGAAAGCCCGGCGGTCCCGTGCGCAACCGAGCGCGAAGGCGGCGATCTCCAGCGCCCACAGCGGGCGTCCCGTCTCGCCGAGGACCCGCGCGAGTGCGTCGCCCGTCTCCGGTGGCCCCGCGCCCGCCCCGGCACCCGCCGCCCGCGCGCCGGGCACGGCCGCGCGGGCGAGCCGCAGCAGCCGTTCGCACTCGCCGGCCGCGTCCGGCCCCCGCGCCTCCGCCCTGGCCCGCCGTTCGAGGTCGGTGAAGGGGGCGTCGTCCCGGAGACGTGTCACTGCGGCCGTTCCTCCCGCCGGTCGGTGCGGTCCAGGCCGGGGCCGGCGGACCTGCCGGAAGCCTTGACCGGCGGCACCTGCGGCAACCCTCCGGAACTGGCCGAATCCGGGTGGCACTCAGTGCCAAGTTTTTGCCGTTCCCCTCTGGCGTTCTTGTTACCGGCGAGTTAGCCTGCTCATCAGAGCGGCACCCCCGCTCAGGCGGCCTGGTGACGCAGCCGCCGAGAGTGCAGTCGGTTCGGCAACCTTCTTCCAGCCGGCGCGGCCCCGGGACAGGGCCGTCGGCTCCCTTCCTCCGCTGCGCGCGCGTTCCTGCGCGGCGGCACCCTCATCAGTCGTCACCTGGGAGTCCGTCATGGACCGTCCATCTCTGCACACCATCGCCGTCGTCGGCCTGGGAACCATGGGCACCGGCATCTCCGACGTGCTGACCCGCGCCGGCCGCGAGGTCATCGGCATCGACACCGACGAGGCGGCCGCCCGCCGTGCGGTGGCCGCGCTGGAATCCTCGACCGCGCGCGCCGTCGAGCGCGGACGCATGACCGTCGAAGAGCGGCGCGACGCGCTGTCCCGCTTCCGCACCTTCCCCGACCTCCAGGCTGCCGCGGAGGCCGACCTGGTCATCGAGGTCGTGCCCGAGGACTACGACACCAAGTGCCAGGTCTTCGCCGCCCTGGACGCCGTGGTGCGGCCGGACACCATCCTGGCGACCGGTACGAACGCGCTGTCCGTGACACGGCTGGCGGCGGACTCCGACCGGCCCGAACGCGTCCTGGGGCTGCACTTCTTCAACCCGGCCCCGGCGATGAAGCTGGTCGAGGTGGTCTCGTCGGTGCTGACGTCCCCCGCGGCCGTCGCCGCCGTCACCCAGCTCGCCCGGGACCTGGGCAAGGACCCGATCGCCGTCGGCGACCGTCCCGGGTTCGTCGCGGACGGCCTGCTCTTCGGCTACCTCAATCAGGCCGCGGCCATGTACGAGTCGCACTACGCCGGCCGCGAGGACATCGACGCAGCGATGCGGCTCGGCTGCGGCCTGCCCATGGGGCCGCTCGCGCTGCTGGACCTGATCGGCATCGACACGGCCCGCACCGTGCTGGACGCCATGTACGCGCAGTCCCGCGACCGCCTGCACGCCCCGGCGCCGATCCTGCGCCAGCTGAGCGACGCGGGCCTGACGGGCCGCAAGTCCGGGGCCGGCTTCTACACCTACGAGGCCCCGGGCTCGGCCGTCGTCGTCCCGGACGCCCGTACGCCCGACCCCGGCGCGGGCCAGAGCGCCGGCCGGCCGGTGCACGGCGTCGGTGTGATCGGGTCCGGCACCATGGCGGCCGGCATCGCGGAGGTGTTCGCCAAGGCCGGGTACCCGACGGTGCTTGCCGCCCGCAGCGAGGAGAAGGCGGAGCGGGCCAAGGCACGGGTCGCCACGTCCCTGGGGCGCTCGGTGTCCAAGGGACGGCTCAGCGAGGCGGACCGCGACGCGGCGCTGGCCCGCATCACCCCGGCCGGCACGCTGGACGCACTCGCCGACGTGGACCTGGCGGTGGAGGCGGTCGCCGAGGACCTGGACGTCAAACGGGAGCTGTTCGGCGCACTGGACAAGGTGTGCAAGCCGGGGGCGGTGCTGGCGACGACGACCTCGTCGCTGCCGGTGGTCGCCTGCGCACGGGCCACCGAACGCCCGCAGGACGTGGTCGGCATGCACTTCTTCAACCCGGCCCCGGCAATGAAGCTGGTCGAGGTCGTGCGCACCGTCCTGACCGCGGACGACGTGCACGCGACCGTGCGGGAGGTGTGCACGAAGGTGCGCAAGCACCCCGTCGACTGCGGCGACCGGGCGGGCTTCATCGTGAACGCCCTGCTGTTCCCGTACCTGAACAACGCGGTGAAGATGCTGGAGGAGCATTACGCCTCGCTGGACGACATCGATGCGGCGATGAGGCTGGGCGGCGGATACCCGATGGGGCCGTTCGAACTGCTGGACGTCGTCGGGCTGGACGTCTCGCTCGCCATCGAACGGGTGCTGCACGACGAGTTCCGCGACCCGGGGCTGGCACCCGCGCCTCTGCTGGAGCACCTGGTCGCGGCGGGCTGCCTGGGGCGGAAGTCCGGTCGCGGCTTCCGTGAGTACGCGTCACGGTGAGCCCGGGCTGGGGCGGCCTCCTGGAACCCCCGGGAGGCCCGCCTTCCGTGCAGGTCACACCGTGTAACGTGCACCACATGCCGGAGTCCGTGAAGCCCGCCCGCACCCCCGCCGCGTCGACACAGCGGCTGAAGATCCGACGCGAACTCGCCGCAGCGGCGATGGAACTGTTCGCGACCAAGGGATACGAGGCGACGACCGTCGACGAGATCGCCGCCACGGCCGGGGTCGCCCGGCGGACCTTCTTCCGGCACTTCCGCTCGAAGGAAGAGGCGATCTTCCCGGACCACGACGACACCCTGGTGCGCGCGCAGGCGGTGCTGGAGGCCGCGCCGGCGCACGAGCACCCGCTGGACACGGTGTGCCGCGGCATCAAGGAGGTCATGAAGATGTACGCGGCCTCCCCGCAGGGGAGCGTCGAGCGGTACAAGCTGACGCGCGAGGTGCCCGCGCTGCGCGAACGCGAGATCGCCTCCGTCGCACGGTACGAGCGGCTGTTCACGCGCTACCTGCTCGGCCACTTCGACGAGGCGGCGCACCGCGACGCGGGGGACGGCGCGACGAGTTTCGACGAGCCGCTACTGGCCGAGGTCGCGGCGTCGGCCGTCGTCACCGCGCACAACCACGTGCTGCGGCGGTGGCTGCGGGGCGGGGCCGTGGGAGACGTGGAAGCGCAGCTGGACCACGCCTTCGCGATCGTCCGGCGGACGTTCGGCACCGGGTTCGCGGCGGACCGCCCGGCGGCGACGGTGCGACCCACGGCCGGAGACCCGGGGCGGGGCGACGTGCTGGTCACCGTCGCCCGAACGGACGCATCTCCGGCGGAGATCATGGCGTCGATCGAGGCGGCGCTGCGCGACCGCCGCTGAGTCCTCCGCTCCCCACGGCTCCCCCGCGGACGGCCCCCGGTTTCGGGAGAGGCCGGGACCGGGGACACATTCCGGCGCACGGCCCGCACTCCCGCTCAGGTGTGCACCGGAGGTGACACGTGAGAGAAAATCATGGCACCTAGTGCCTTGTGCGCTGGCACTGGGTGTCATACGGTGAAGGGGTCCGGGCGCGCTGTCCCGTACGGCGCACCCGCCACGCGCTCCCGGACGCCTGCGTCACAGGCACCCCCGCGCCCACCACGGCGCACCGCCGCACATCCGCCGAACCGACGGCACTGCCTCAGCACCGACGTTTCCCTCAAGCGTTCTCCCGCTACGCGCTTCGCCGGAGGCATTACCGTGAACAAGATCCTCGACGCGATCCTCGCATCCGACTCGACGCCCGAAGACTTCGCCGCACTCGAGCTCCCGGAGTCCTACCGCGCGGTCACCGTGCACAAGGAGGACCAAGGGATGTTCGAGGGGCTGCCCAGCGGGGAGAAGGACCCCCGCAAGTCCCTCCACCTCGACGAGGTGCCCGTTCCCGAGCTCGGTCCGGGCGAGGCCCTGGTCGCCGTGATGGCGTCCTCGGTCAACTACAACTCGGTGTGGACCTCGATCTTCGAGCCGGTCTCCACCTTCGCCTTCCTCGAGCGCTACGGGCGCCTGTCGCCGCTGACCGAGCGGCACGACCTGCCGTACCACATCATCGGCTCCGACCTGGCCGGTGTCGTGCTGCGTACCGGCCCCGGGGTCAACAAGTGGCACCCCGGCGACGAGGTCGTCGCCCACTGCCTCTCCGTCGAGCTGGAGAGCGCGGACGGCCACAACGACACGATGCTCGACCCCGAGCAGCGCATCTGGGGGTTCGAGACCAACTTCGGCGGCCTGGCCGAGATCGCCCTGGTCAAGACGAACCAGCTGATGCCCAAGCCGGACCACCTCTCCTGGGAGGAGGCCGCCGCCCCGGGCCTGGTCAACTCCACCGCCTACCGCCAGCTGGTCTCGCAGAACGGCGCGGGGATGAAGCAGGGTGACAACGTGCTGATCTGGGGCGCGAGCGGCGGTCTGGGCTCTTACGCCACGCAGTTCGCGCTCGCCGGCGGTGCCAACCCGATCTGCGTCGTCTCCAGCGAGGACAAGGCCGAGATCTGCCGGAAGATGGGCGCCGAGGCGATCATCGACCGCAAGGCGGAGGGCTACCGGTTCTGGAAGGACGAGCACCACCAGGACCCGCGCGAATGGAAGCGCTTCGGCAAGCGCATCCGCGAACTCACCGGCGGCGAGGACGTGGACATCGTCTTCGAGCACCCGGGCCGGGAGACGTTCGGCGCGAGCGTGTACGTCACGCGCAAGGGCGGCACGATCGTCACCTGCGCCTCCACCTCGGGTTACGAGCACACCTACGACAACCGCTACCTGTGGATGTCGCTGAAGCGGATCGTCGGTTCGCACTTCGCCAACTACCGGGAGGCGTGGGAGGCCAACCGGCTGATCGCCAAGGGGAAGATCCACCCCACGCTCTCCCGGAGCTACGCGCTGGAGGACACCGGCCAGGCCGCGTACGACGTGCACAAGAACCTGCACCAGGGCAAAGTCGGCGTGCTCTGCCTGGCCCCCGAGGAGGGCATGGGCGTCCGCGACCAGGAGAAGCGGGCACGGCACGAAGAGGCCATCAACCTGTTTCGCGATGCCGAGGGCGAGCGAACCGACGGCCACAGCAGGAACGTGTGACGGAGGTCCGCACATGACAGAGCGGAAGAAGGACCGGCCGTGGCTGATGCGCACCTACGCCGGCCACTCCACGGCGGAGGCGTCCAACGAGCTGTACCGCCGCAACCTGGACAAGGGACAGACCGGCCTGTCGGTGGCGTTCGACCTGCCCACACAGACCGGCTACGACCCGGACCACGTCCTGGCCCGCGGAGAGGTGGGCCGGGTCGGCGTACCGGTCTCCCACGTCGGTGACATGCGGCGGCTGTTCCAGGACATCCCGCTGGAGCAGATGAACACCTCCATGACCATCAACGCCACGGCCATGTGGCTGCTGGCGCTCTACCAGGTGGTCGCGGAGGAACAGGGCGCGGACGTCTCGAAACTGTCCGGCACGACGCAGAACGACATCGTCAAGGAGTACCTGTCCCGCGGGACACACGTGTTCCCGCCGGTGCCGAGCCTGCGGCTGACGACCGACATGATCGCGTACACGGTCAACCACATGCCGAAGTGGAACCCGATCAACATCTGCAGCTACCACCTGCAGGAAGCCGGGGCCACGCCTGTGCAGGAGGTCGCGTACGCGCTGAGCACCGCGGTCGCCGTGCTGGACTCGGTGCGCGACTCCGGTCAGATCCCGGCCGAACGGTTCGGGGACGTCGTCGGCCGCATCTCCTTCTTCGTCAACGCGGGCGTCCGGTTCGTCGAGGAGATGTGCAAGATGCGGGCGTTCACCCGGCTGTGGGACCGCATCGCCCGCGAGCGGTACGGCATCGAAGACCCCAAGCAGCGCCGCTTCCGGTACGGCGTGCAGGTCAACTCGCTCGGCCTGACCGAGGCGCAGCCGGAGAACAACGTGCAGCGGATCGTGCTGGAGATGCTCGCCGTCACGCTCTCCAAGGACGCCCGCGCACGGGCCGTGCAGCTGCCCGCGTGGAATGAGGCGCTGGGGCTCCCCCGGCCCTGGGACCAGCAGTGGTCGCTGCGCATCCAGCAGGTCCTCGCCCACGAGAGCGACCTGCTGGAGTACGACGACCTGTTCGCCGGCTCCCACGTCGTCGAGGCGAAGGTCGAGTCGCTGGTCTCCGACGCGCTGACCGAGATGGAACGCATCGAGGAGATGGGCGGCGTGATGGCGGCCGTGGAGTCCGGCTATCTGAAGTCGCAGCTGGTCTCCTCCCACGCGGAGCGGCGGGCGAAGATCGAGGCCGGTGAGGAGCGGATCGTCGGCGTCAACTGCTACGAGGGCACCGAACCCTCCCCGCTCACGGCGGACCTGGACGCCGCAATCCTCACCATCGACCCGGCGACCGAGGCCCGCACCGTCCAGGCGGTCAAGGACTGGCGGCGGACGCGGGACGAGCCTGGGGGCACCTCCCAGGCCCCCGGGCCGAGGGACAACGTGTGGCCACCGTCGGCGAAGGCGCTGGAGCTGCTCAAGAAGGCCGCCACCACGGACGCCAACCTGATGGAGGCGACCCTGGAGTGCGCCCGCGCCGGGGTGACCACCGGCGAGTGGGCGGGCGCGCTGCGGGAGGTCTTCGGCGAGTTCCGCGCCCCCACCGGGGTGTCCGGCGCGCCGGTCGCGGTGACGGCCGAGAAGGGCTCGACGCTCGCGGAGGTGCGTCGCCGGGTGAGCCGCACGGCCGACGACCTGGGCGGCGGGCGGCTGCGGCTGCTGGTCGGCAAGCCGGGCCTGGACGGCCACAGCAACGGCGCCGAGCAGATCGCCGTACGCGCCCGGGACGCCGGCTTCGAGGTGGTCTACCAGGGCATCCGGCTCACCCCGGAGCAGATCGTCTCCGCCGCGGTCGCCGAGGACGTGCACTGCGTCGGCCTGTCCATCCTCTCCGGCTCGCACGCCGAGCTGGTGCCTGACGTGCTCCGGCGGCTGCGCGAGGCCGGCGCCGACGACGTCCCGGTGGTCGTCGGCGGCATCATCCCCTCGGCCGACGCCGCCGCTCTGAAGGCCGCCGGAGTGGCCGCCGTCTTCACACCCAAGGACTTCGGGATCACGGAGATCATCGGCCGTATCGTCGACGAGATCCGGTCCGCGAACACGCTCGAACCACTGGAGGTCCCCGCATGACAGCCCCCGCCGGTCCCCCGGAGACCGCTGCGAAGCCGCTCCGCCCGCGCCGCTCCTGCCTCGCGGTGCCGGGCTCCAACCCGCGTTTTCTGGAGAAGGCCCAGGGCCTCCCCGCCGACCAGGTCTTCCTCGACCTGGAGGACGCCTGCGCGCCCCTGGCGAAGCCGGATGCGCGGCACACCATCGTGAAGTTCCTCAACGAGGGCGACTGGACGGGGAAGACCCGGGTGGTGCGGGTCAACGACTGGACAACGCACTGGACCTACCGGGACGTCATCACGGTCGTCGAGGGCGCCGGCGCGAACCTGGACTGCATCATGCTGCCCAAGGTGCAGGACGCTCAGCAGGTGCAGGCGCTGGACATGCTGCTCACCCAGATCGAGAAGACCGTCGGCCTGGAAGTCGGCCGCATCGGCATCGAGGCGCAGATCGAGAACGCGCGCGGCCTGGTGAACGTCGACGAGATCGCGGCCGCCTCGCCCCGGCTGGAGACGGTCATCTTCGGCCCGGCGGACTTCATGGCGTCCATCAACATGAAGTCCCTCGTGGTGGGCGAGCAGCCGCCCGGTTACCCGGCCGACGCCTACCACTACATCCTGATGCGCATCCTGATGGCGGCGCGCGCCAACGACCTCCAGGCGATCGACGGCCCCTACCTCCAGATCAAGAACGTCGACGGCTACCGCGAGGTCGCCGGCCGTGCAGCGGCCCTGGGCTTCGACGGCAAGTGGGTGCTGCACCCGGGCCAGGTGGAGGCGTCCAACGAGATCTTCTCCCCGTCCCAGGACGACTACGACCACGCGGAGCTGATCCTCGACGCCTACGAGTGGTTCACCTCCGAGGAGGGCGGCAAGAAGGGGTCGGCGATGCTCGGCGACGAGATGATCGACGAGGCCAGCCGGAAGATGGCGCTGGTCGTCGCAGGCAAGGGGCGTGCCGCCGGCATGACCCGCACGTCCGCCTTCCAGCCCCCGGAGGCCTGATCATGCAGTTCGGGCGCACCTACGAGGAGTTCGAGGTCGGCGACGTCTACAAGCACTGGCCGGGGAAGACGGTCACCGAGTACGACGACCACCTCTTCTGCCTGCTGACCATGAACCACCACCCGCTCCACATGGACGCCCACTACGCGGAGCGGACCACCGACTTCGGCCGGAACGTCGTCGTCGGCAACTACGTCTACTCGCTGCTGCTGGGCATGTCCGTGCCGGACGTCTCGGGCAAGGCGATCGCCAACCTGGAGATCGAGTCGCTCCGGCACGTCGCGCCGACGTTCCACGGCGACACGCTCTACGGCGAGACGACCGTGCTGGACAAGACGCCGTCGAGGTCGAAGAGCGACCGCGGCATCGTGCACGTGGAGACGAAGGGCTACAACCAGGACGGCACGCTGGTCTGCACCTTCCGCCGCAAGGTGATGGTGCCGACCGCGACCTACGTCGCGGCGCGCGGCGGCGAACAGCCCGGACGTCCCGAACTGCGGGAGCCGGCACCGAGGGGGGCGAAGTGACATGGGACGGCTCGCACAGACCGAGGGCCTGACGGACGTCCAGCGGGAGATCGTCTCCACCGTCCGCAGCTTTGTCGACAAGGAGATCCTCCCGGTCGCCACCGAACTGGAGCACCGGGACGAGTACCCCACCGAGATCGTCGAGGGCCTCAAGGACCTGGGCGTCTTCGGCCTGATGATTCCCGAGGAGTACGGCGGGCTCGGCGAGTCGCTGCTGACCTACGCGCTGTGCGTGGAGGAGATCGCGCGCGGCTGGATGAGCGTCTCCGGCATCATCAACACCCACTTCATCGTGGCGTACATGCTCAAGCAGCACGGCACCCGGGAGCAGAAGGACCACTTCCTGCCGAGGATGGCCACCGGCGAGGTCCGCGGCGCCTTCTCCATGTCGGAACCCGGGCTGGGCTCCGACGTCTCGGCGATCTCCTCCAAGGGGGTCCGCGACGGCGAGGAGTACGTGCTGACCGGCCAGAAGATGTGGCTCACCAACGGCGGCTCGTCCACGCTGGTCGCGGTGCTGTGCCGGACCGACGAGGGCCACCCGGAGGGGACGGCGCCGCACCGGTCGATGACGACGTTCCTGGTGGAGAAGGAGCCCGGGTTCGGTGAGGTCCGGCCGGGGCTGACCATCCCGGGCAAGATCGAGAAGATGGGCTACAAGGGTGTCGACACCACCGAGTTGATCATGGATGGCCTGCGCATTCCGGCCGATCGCGTACTGGGCGGGCAGACCGGACGCGGCTTCTATCAGATGATGGACGGCGTCGAGGTCGGCCGCGTCAACGTCGCCGCGCGTGGCTGCGGGGTCGCTCAGCGTGCCTTCGAGCTGGGCATCGACTACGCGCAGCAGCGACACACCTTCGGCAAGCCGATCGCGCAGCACCAGGCCATTCAGTTCAAACTGGCTGAAATGGGCACGAAGGTGGAAGCGGCACACGTCCTCATGGTCGGCGCGGCGCGCCGGAAGGACTCCGGCGAACGCAACGACCTGGAGGCGGGGATGGCCAAATATCTCGCCTCCGAGTACTGCAAGGAGGTCGTGGAGGACGCTTTCCGCATCCATGGCGGGTACGGTTTCTCCAAGGAGTACGAGATCGAGCGCCTGTACCGGGAGGCGCCGATGCTCCTGATCGGTGAAGGAACCGCCGAGATCCAGAAGATGATCGTCGGACGCCGGCTGCTGGAGGAGTACCGCCTCCCGGGCTGACGCGTCCACGGAGCCGCTGGTCCGGGTACTCCCCGGTGTGCGTCCGGCACGCCCGGGGAAGTATCCGGACCAGGGGTTCCGGCTCCGACTGGCGCTCTGGCTTGCCCAGTTGCCCCCAGTAACCGGTAGCATCCCGGAAAGCCGCCGTCCCCCGAACCGAACGCGGCACCTAGAGAAGCTACGAAGGTCTTCCATGCCCGACAGCCAGTCCTCTGCACCCAGCGGTCGAGTCCGCCTCGCGCGCGGAGCGTCGCCGTGGCTCCTGCCGACCGTGGCCACCGCGGCGGTCAGCCTCCTCCGCTCCCGCCGCTCCGGCCGGGCCCGCGCGGTCGCCGTGCCGGCCACCGCGCTCGCCGCCGGAATGCTGTGGTTCTTCCGCGACCCGGAGCGCGAGATCACCCAGGGCAGGGTGATCTCCCCGGCCGACGGCGTGGTGCAGAGCATCATGCCGTGGAAGGACGGCCGCACAAGAGTGGCGATCTTCATGAGCCCGCTCAACGTGCACGTGAACCGTGCACCGCTGGCCGGCACGGTGACCTCCGTGGAGCACGTACCCGGCAGATTCGTCCCGGCGTTCAACAAGGAGAGCGAACACAACGAGCGCGTCGTCTGGCACTTCGACACCGAGATCGGCGACATCGAGATGATCCAGATCGCCGGCACGGTCGCGCGCCGCATCATCCCCTACGTGCCGGAGGGTACAAAGGTGGAGCAGGGCGAGCGCATTGGTCTCATCCGCTTCGGTTCGCGGGTGGACGTCTACCTCCCGGAGGGCATCGAGCCCGCCGTCGAGGTGGGCCAGGCGACTACCGCGGGGGTGACACGTCTTGACCGTGATTGATCCCGACACCCAGGCCGCCTGGGTGCCCGAGGCCGACGAGGACGACGACGAGATGCCGCTGTCGATGCGGCTGTCGATAGCGGACACGCTGACGCTGGGGAACGCCACATGCGGCTTCCTCGCGGTCTACTTCACCACCACCGGCGTACTCATCCCCCACCTGATGGGGAACGACGACGGCGGGATGGCCCGCCACTCGGCCGCGACCGCCGTCATCCTGATGCTGCTGGCCTCGGTCTTCGACCTCTTCGACGGCCTCGTCGCACGAAAGCTGCGCAGCTCGGCGATGGGTGCGGAGCTGGACAACCTCTCCGACCTGATCAGCTTCGGCCTGGCCCCCGCCTACTTCGTGGCCGTCTGGGGCATGGTCGCCTCCGACGCGCACCAGCGGGTCTCCGTGGTGGCCGCGGTCGTGGTGATGCTGGCCGTCGTACTGCGGCTCGCCCGCTTCTCCTGCGTCACCCTGCGGGACGGCATCTTCCAGGGCATGCCCAGCCCCTTCGGGGCGCTGACGGTGGTGTCCATCGTGCTGCTCGGGCTGCCGTTCATCCCGACGCTGCTGGCCATCTTCGGCGTGGCGTGGCTGATGGTCAGCCGCGTGGAGTACCCGAAGCCGCGGGGGCGCCTCGCGGTCGCGATGCTCAGCTGGATCGTGCTCAGCATGGGCCTGCTGGCCGCGTGGGCGTTCGAGGCCCCGGGAGGCGAGCTGCTGCTCCAGACCGGCTGCGCCCTCCAGGTCGTGCTCGGCGCGGTGATCCCGCTGTTCGCGACCGCCCGGCGGGTGCACGCCTTCCGCGACAACCGGCGCGAGGCGCGGGCCGCCGCGCAGAACTAGGACCCGTTCGGTTCGGGACGCACGGCACGCACGCGCCGCGACGGCCCGGGGCCCACGGCCCCGGGCCGTCGCGCTGTCCACGGGCGCTGCGCGCGGGGTGCGGCCGTGGTGCGGCCCCCGGCCTCGCGGACGGCCCCGGCGCCACCGCCGTCACCACCGTCCGGACGGGGCGGGACTGCGCCGCGGCACGGCGAGCCGACTGTCGCTGCCGCCCACGTCCCGGGCGGCTGGTGCGCGCGGCGACATACCCGCCGGGGCCATACCGGGGCCGGCTCGCAGTCGCGACGCCCGCCCGGAGCTGCGGCCGCGCCGGACGCAGGTCGTGCGGCGCCCCACACCGGCAGGGGCTCCGGTGCCGAGCGCCCACGACGTCGAGGCGCCCGGCGCGGACCCGGAGGACTACAGGCGGTCGGCGGCCAGACGTTCGGCGACGCGTTCGAGCAGGGGACCCGCCTCCGCCATGCAGCGGGCCGGGTCGGGCTCCAGTGCGGTGAGGGGGTACGCCGCCTCGATGCCGGCGCCGCGCAGCGCCGCGACGTCGATCGCCAGACGCCCGCACACGGCGACCACGGGCTTGCCCGCCGCCCGCGCCGCCGCGGCGACCCCGGCCGGGGCCTTCCCGTGCAGGGTCTGCGCGTCCAGCGACCCCTCCCCCGTGATCACCAGGTCGGCGCGTCCCAGTGCGGGCGCGAAGCCCAACACGTCCAACAGGACCTCGATGCCGGGGCGGAAGGCGGCGCCCAGGCCGACCAGCGCGGCGAAGCCGATTCCGCCGGCCGCGCCCGCGCCGGGGGCCTGGGCCGCGGCGGTGACGTCCCGGCCCGCGTCCGGTCCGGCCACCTCCGCCAGCACCTGCGCGAGCCGGGCCAGTCCCGCGTCGAGCGCCTCCACATCGGTCTCCGAGGCGCCCTTCTGCGGCCCGTAGACGACGGCCGCACCCTGGGGGCCGGTGAGAGGGTTGTCGACGTCGCTGGCGAGCACCACCTCGACGTCCCGCAGCCGCGGGTCGAGGCGGGACAGGTCGGCGGTGTCCAGTTCCCGCAACGGCCCGCCGCCGGGCGGGAGCGGGTCGCCGTCCAGGTCGAGGAAGCGGGCCCCCAGGGCTTCGAGCATGCCCGCGCCGCCGTCCGTTGTGGCGGAGCCGCCGACGCCGAATACGACGGTCCGCGCACCGGCCTCGATCGCGGCGAGCAGCACCTCGCCGGTGCCGTACGTGGTGGCGCTCAGCGGCGCGAGGACGCCGTCGGGCAGGCGTTGCAGGCCGGACGCCTCGGCCATCTCGACCACGGCGGTGCCGTCGCGCAGCGCGTACGCGGCTGTGACCGGGGTGCCGAGCGGCCCGGTCACGCGGACCTCGCGCCGCGCGAAGCCGCCCGCGACGGCCGCGGCAACGGTGCCGTCGCCTCCGTCGGCCACGGGGAGCGCCTCCACCTCGAGGCCGGGCCGCGCCCGGCGCAGCCCGGCGGTGACGTGCTCGGCGACCTGCACGGCCGTGAGGGAGCCCTTGAACTTGTCGGCAGCGATCAGCACGCGCCCTGTTGGAGCCATTGAGTGTCGTCCCTTGCTTCTCGAACCGGGCAGTCGCGCCGCCCCCGACCCTATCCGGCACCGCCCTCCGCCGACCAGGCATGTCAACTGACATTGACATGCGAGGTTTTGTCACCCTACGTTGACGCCATGACCGAGGGAACGGAGGCGCGGAACGCGCCCGAAGGGCAGGAGGCCCGCAGCGCGCTCGATGCGGCACAGGCCGCGGGCGACCGCGACCCGCGCGTCGGCCTGCGGGCCGTCGCCGCGCTGCGGCGACTGGTGGAGCGCCTGGAGGCGCTCCAGGTGGACAGCGCCCGCACCCGGGGCTGGTCCTGGGAAGAGATCGGGACCGCCCTCGGCGTCAGCAGGCAGGCCGTGCACAAGAAGCACTCAGGGAGGTAGGGGCAGATGTTCGAGAGGTTCACCCGGCAGGCCCGCGAGGTGGTCGTACGGGCCCAGGAAGAGGCACGCGGCCTCGACCACGACTGATCGGCACCGAGCACCTGCTGCTCGCCGTGCTGCGCCGCCCGCAGGAGCCCGGCGCGGCGACGCTGAACCGGCTGGGCGTGACGGCAGCGCGCCAAGAAGGCGTTGGAGCTGTCGCTGCGCGAGGCGATCGCGGCAGAGGACAAGCACATCCGCGTCGCGCACATCCTGCTGAAGTTGACGCATACATGCCTTGGAGGGTCCGTGTCCGGGGCCATGCGCAGACCGGCATGGGCCCCGCTGGGTACTGGATCATCCCGCGCGGCTACGGGGCCTGACCCTCGGCCCCACCACACCCGCACACCGCCGGGTGGCGCCCTCTCGCCCCACGGGAGGACGCGGCCGTCGCGGCTGTGCGGGACCGGAAGACGGGGGCAGGCCTCAGCGGCCGAGCGACAGACGGCGCCAGACGGCGCGGGCGGCGTGGTGGCCGGACATGCCGTGGACGCCGGGGCCCGGCGGGGTGGCGGAGGAGCAGAGGTAGACGGCCGGATGCGCGGTGGCGTACGGGACGCGCGCGAGCTTCGGCCGCAGCAGCAGCTGCAGGCCCGCCGCCGAGCCGCACGCGATGTCGCCGCCGACGTAGTTCGCGTTGCGCGCGGCGAGTTCCGGCGGACCGGCCGTGGCACGGGCGAGGACCCGGTCGCGGAAGCCGGGCGCGAAGCGCTCCAGCTGCTCCTCGACGACCTTGGTGGCGTCACCGTCCCAGCCGTTGGGGACGTGGCCGTAGACCCAGAAGACCTGCCGGCCCTCCGGCGCGCGTGACGGGTCGACGAGGCCGGGCTGGGCGGCGATCAGGAAGGGCCGCTCCGGGTCCTGGCCCCGCATGGCGCGCCGCAGCGCGTCGTCGATCATCCCGGCGGTGTGCCCGACGTGCACGGTGGTGGCGCGGCGGGCCTCGGGCGAGGTCCACGGGACCGGGCCGTCCAGCGCATAGTCGATCTTGAACGCGCTGGCTCCGTACGTGTAGCCGGCGTAGGCATGGCCCAGACCGGCGATGCGGGCCAGGGCGGTCGGCGAGGTGTCGAAGACGTACGCGCGCGCGGGCGGCAACTCGTCCAGCCGCTTCACCTCGGAGCCAGTGTGGATCACACCGCCCAGCTCCCGCAGGTAGGCGGCCAGGGCGTCGGAGACGGACTGCGAGCCCCCGCGCGGGACGGGCCAGCCGCGAGCATGCGCGGCCAGGGCGAAGACCAGCGCGATGCCGCCGGTCGCGAACGTGGTCGTGGGCGCGATGACGTGCCCGGCCATGCCGGCCACCAGGGCACGGGCCTTCTCGTCGCGGAAGCGGCGGCTCAGCCAGGCCGCCGGCTGCAGCCCGGCCATGCCGAAGCGGGCGAGACCGAACGGGGCGCTCGGCAGACGTCCGTTGAGGGCCGAGCCGAGGCCGAGAAAGTCGGCGGCGAGGGTGTCCCAGCGGGGCAGCAGCGGTGCGACCAGCCTGCGGTACGCGCCCGCGTCGCGGCTGCCCAGGGACGCGGCGGTCTCCCCCACCGAACGGGCCAGCACCGCAGCCGTACCGTCCGGGAAGGGGTGCGCCATCGCCAGCTCGGACTCCAGCCACTCCAGGCCGTGGCGGGCGAGCGGCATGTCGCGGAAGGCCGGGGAGTTGACGCCGAGCGGATGCACGGCCGAGCACGGGTCGTGCCGGAAGCCCGGCAGCGTCAGCTCCTCGGTGCGCGCGCCTCCACCGACGGTGTCCAGCGCCTCGAACAACTCCACGGAGAAGCCCCGGCGGGCCAGCTCCACCGCCGCGGTCAGTCCGTTGGGGCCGGCACCCACCACCACCGCGTCCCGGATCGACGGCATTTCGGCTCTCCCCTCGCCCCTGTGCGTCAGCTGCCGGTCTGCAACAGCTCGACGATACGCCGTGCGGTCATCGCGTCGCGCGCCACGGTGAAGGGAAGCGCGTTGTTCCCGGCGAGTGTGAAAGAGTCCCCAGCGATCGTGCTGCTCGCCCCGCCCGCCTCCGCCACCAGCAGCAGGCCCGCCGCGTGGTCCCAGGCGCTCTCCCAGGAGAAGGCGACGGCGTCCAGCTCGCCACGCGCCACCCGCAGGTACTCCAGGCCGGCGGAACCGCACGGCCGCGGCGCGACGCCGTCCGTGCGCAGCCCGAGCAGGGCGCGCTTCTGGTCCTCGGTGGTGAAGTCCGGGTGCGAGGTGGCGACTTCGAGGACTGCTCCCGGCGCCGGCGAACCGGCTGTCATGGCTTCGCCGTTGAGCAGCGCGCCGCCGCGGCGGCGCGCGATGGCCATGTCCCCGCGGGCCGGCACGTACGTCCAGGATGCGAGCAGTTCGCCGTGCTGGGCGAGGGCGAGCAGGGTGCAGAAGCCGTCCTCGCCGCGCACGAACTGCCGGGTGCCGTCGACCGGGTCGATGATCCACACCGGGTCGGGGCCGCGCAGTGCCTCGTACCGGACGGGGTCGTCGTGGACGGCTTCCTCGCCGACGACCACCGAGCCGGGAAGCAGAGCGGTGAGGGCGCGGGTGAGGTGCTCCTCGGCCTTGCGGTCGGCGATGGTCACCAGGTCGTGCGGGCCGCTCTTCTCCAGCACCTCGTGCGTGGCGAGCCGGCGCCACCGCGGCATGACCTCCTCCGCCACCGCTTCGCGTACCGCCTCTTCGGCTCCGGACACCAGGGCATCGTCGATCATGCCTCCATGGAAGCACGCCGTGCCGACGGGGGCGCCCCGCCCCGCACGCCGCCCCTCCTACGGGGGCCGCCCGTTCACCGGCCCACCGCGTAACCCTGCATGCCGCGCGGGTTGGCGGCGGCAGAGAGCACACCCGTCTCGGGGTCGCGGGCCACGGCGCTGAGCCGGCCCTCGGACCACGGCGGGCCGACGGTGACCCGGTGGCCGCGGGCGCGCAGCGCGGCGACGGCCCCTTCGCCGATCCGGGACTCCACCACGAGGGAGCCGGGCCGCATCGTGCGCGGGTAGAAGGAGCCGGGGAAGCTCTCGGTGTGCCAGTTGGGGGCGTCGATGGCCCCTTGCAGGTCGAGGCCGCCGCGCACCGGTGCGCGCAGGGCGGCGGCGAGGAGCAGGTGCAGCTGCCACTGGTCCTGCTGGTCGCCGCCAGGGGTGCCGAACGCCAGCACGGGGCGCCCGTCGCGGAGCGCGAGCGAGGGCGACAGCGTGGTGCGCGGGCGGCGGCCGGGCGTGAGGGTGTTGGGCAGTCCGGGCTCCAGCCAGGCCATCTGGAGGCGGGTGCCGAGCGGGAAGCCCAGTTCGGGGATGACCGGATTGGACTGCAGCCAGCCGCCGCTGGGCGTGGCGCTGACCATGTTGCCCCAGCGGTCCACGACGTCGATGTGGCAGGTGTCGCCGCGGGTGAGGCCGTTCCGGTCCACGTGGGGGCCGCCGCCGTCCGGGGTGGTGCCGTCCGGGGTGGCGGCCCCCTTCCCCACCCGATCGTCCGCGGGGGCGACGGGCGACGGCACGGTCGGCTCGCCGGTGCCCGCGGCGGCGCCGCGCCCGCGCCCGTCGGCAGCGAGCGCGGCGGCGGGCAGCCGGGGTGTGCGGCCCCCAGGGCTGCCGGGGCGCAGCGCGTGGGAGGCGGTGTCGCCGACGAGGCGGCGGCGCCCGGCGCTGTACGCGGGCGACAGCAGGTCCGCGAGCGGCACGTGCTCCGCGCCGTCGGCGTCGCCGTACCAGGCCTCCCGGTCGGCCATCGCGAGCTTGGTGCCCTCCACCAGACGGTGCACGGAGTCGGGGCTGCCGTACGCCTCGGGCAGGTCGTCGGGGAGCAGGGCGAGCTGCTGGAGGAGGCTGGGGCCCTGCGACCAGGGCCCGGGCTTGCAGACCGTCCAGCCGTTCCAGGTGTACGTGGCCGGGTCCTCGTACGTGGCGCGCCAGCCGGCGAGGTCGTCGCCGGTGAGGGTGCCGGTGTGGCGTGCGCCGGAGGTGTCCATGGTGGGACTGGCGGCGGCCGCGGCCAGCGCCTCGGCGACGAAACCCTCGCGCCAGGCGCGCCGCGCGGCGTCGATCTGCCGCTCGCGGCCCGGCCCGGCAGCTTCGGCCTCGTCCAGCAGCCGCCGCCAGGTGCGGGCGAGCGCGGGGTTGCGGAGCAGCGCGCCGGGGCGCGGTGCGCGGCCGTCGGGCAGGTAGACCGCCGCGGAGTCCGTCCACTCCGTCTCGAAGAGTTCGCGGACCGTCTCCACGGTCTCGCCGATCCGCTCGACGGCCGGGTGGCCGCGTTCGGCGTACCCGACGGCGTAGGTCAGCACCTCGCGCAGCGACCGGGTGCCGTGGTCGCGGAGCAGCGTGAGCCAGGCGTCGAAGGCGCCGGGCACGGCGGCGGCGAGGGGGCCGGTGCCGGGGACGAGGTCGAGACCGAGTCCGGTGTAGTGCGCGACGGTCGCCCCGGCCGGAGCGACGCCCTGGCCGCACAGGACCCGCACGGGTCCCCCGGCGGGGGCGAGGAGGATCGGCACCTCGCCGGCCGGGCCGTTCAGGTGCGGCTCGACGACCTGGAGGACGAATCCCGCGGCGACGGCCGCGTCGAAGGCGTTGCCGTCGTCCTCGAGGACGGCCATGGCGGTCTGGGCGGCGAGCCAGTGGGTTCCGGCGGCCATGCCGAAGGTGCCCTGGAGCGTGGGCCGGGTGGTGAACATGCCCGGAGCGTACGCTTCCGGTATGAGCGCGGACGAGAGCACGGAGCTGGGGAAACGCCCGCTGGTGGCGATCCTCAGCGGGGCGGGGATCTCCACCGACTCGGGCATTCCGGACTACCGGGGGCCGCAGGGGCTGTGGAAGCGGGACCCGGAGGCGGAGAAGCTCGTCACCTACGGCTCCTACATGGCCGACGCGGACGTGCGGCGCCGCTCCTGGCGGATGCGGCGGGACAGCCCGGTGTGGGCGGCGAAGCCGAACGAGGCGCACGAGGCGGTGGCCCGGCTGGAGCGCTCGGGCACGCCGGTACGGGTCATCACGCAGAACGTGGACGGGCTGCACCAGTTGGCCGGCGTTCCGGAGCGGAAGGTGCTGGAGCTGCACGGCACGTCGCGGACGGTGGTGTGCACCGGCTGCGACGCACGCGGCACGATGGCGGACGCGCTGGCACGGGTCGAGGCGGGCGAGGCCGACCCGGCGTGCGAGAGCTGCGGCGGCATCCTCAAGTCGGCGACGGTGATGTTCGGTCAGGCCCTGCACCCGGAGGTGCTGTCGCAGGCGATGGCCGTGGCGAAGGCGTGCGACGTGTTCGTCGCGGTCGGCACGAGCCTCCAGGTGCAGCCCGCCGCGTCGCTGGCCGGGCTGGCCGCCGAGCACGGCGCCCGGCTGATCATCGTCAACGCGGAGCCGACGCCGTACGACGCGCTGGCGACCGAGGTCGTCCGGGACCCGATCGGCATCGCCCTGCCCGCCCTGCTGGACGCGCTCGCCGAGGGCTGAGGGGCGGCGTCTGCCGGGCCGGGTGCCCCTGCCGAAGCGGGCCACCGCACAGGATTGTTGTCATGCCCATTCTTTTTCGTGTGAGACGACAAACTCCCGGGAGTGATCCGCCGCCCGGCCCCGCGGGGAGACCGCGATGTACGGCGACCTCGACCACACCGGCATCTACATCGGCAACAGCCGCGTCACCAACGCGAGCGCCTACTACGCCAAGGTCGTCCCCCAGAGCGTCCCCCTCGGCGGCACGCAGCGCAATTCGCTCTTCGTCAACGTGCTGGACCCCAACGGTTACTGAGGTCCCGCGGCCGTCTTCCGTCCGGCACCGCGCGGACGGAAGGCGGCCGTCAGCACGAGGTAGAGCAAGGCGGAGCTGCTGAGGCCGACGGCCCAGCCGTAGTCGACGAGCGGCTCCAGCACGGGGATCAGGCCCTCCGCGGGGAAGGGGCCGGAGCCCGGGGCGGACGAGGAGCCGCCCACCGCGAGCGTGCCGCCGGCCGCGAAGGCGATGAGGGCACGCCAGTTCCAGCCGCCGCTGTACCAGTACACGCCGTCCGGGCGGTAGAGGTCGGCCACTTCGAGCCGGGTACGGCGCACCAGCCAGTAGTCGGCGATGAGGATGCCGCCGACCGTGCCGAGCAGTCCACCGACGGTGCCGAGCCAGGTGAAGATGTAGACCGACGGGTTCTCGATCAGCTTCCACGGGAAGATGACGACGCCGATGACGCAGGCCAGCAGCGCGCCGGTGCGGAAGGTGATCAGGCGCGGCGCGAGGTTGGACAGGTCGTAGGCGGGACTGACCAGGTTCGCGGCGATGTTGGTGCTCAGCGTCGCCATCAGGACGACGAACAGCGCGAAGAGCACGCCGACCGTGCTGTCCATCCGCGCGGCCAACTGGCTGGGGTCCCAGACGGGTTCGCCGTAGACGGCCTGCGAGCCCGAGGTGACCAGGACGGAGAGCAGGGCGAACGCGGCCATGGTCGTCGGCAGCCCGAGGGTCTGGCCCCACACCTGGGAACGCTGGCCGGCGCCGAAGCGGGTGAAGTCGGGGATGTTGAGCGACAGGGTGGACCAGAAGCCGATCATGCCCATCAGGGCGGGGAAGAAGACCGGCCAGAAGTCGGCGCCCCAGCCGAGCTGCGAGGGCTGGTCGAGCAGCGGGCCGAGCCCGCCCGCCTTGTCGGCGATCCACCACAGCAGCGCCAGTGCGCCGAGGAGCATCAACGGCGCCGCCCAGTTCTCCAGGCGGCGGACGGCATCCATGCCGCGGACGATGACCAGGACCTCGATGAGGAAGAACAGCAGGAACGACAGCCACTGCGTCCACGGATAGCCGAAGGTCTCCCCCGCCAGCACCCACCAGCTGCCCTCGCCGAAGATCTTCCCGGCGAGGAAGAAGATGGACTGGCCGCCGATCCAGGTCTGGATACCGAACCAGGCGCAGGCGACGAGGCCGCGCAACAGCGCGGGCAGGTTCGCGCCGACCACGCCGAACGAGGCGCGGGCCAGGACGGGGAAGGGGATGCCGTACTTCGGTCCGGCGTGACCGGTGAGCAGCATCGGCAGCAGCACGATGACGTTGGCCAGCGCGATGGTGAGCACGGCCTGTTTCCAGTCCATGCCGAGCGCGATGAGGCCGGAGGCGAGCGTCCAGGAGGGGATGTTGACGGCCATGCCGACCCACAGGGCGGCGAAGTTGTAGGTCGTCCAGCGGCGTTCGGCGACCGGCACGGGGTACAGGTCGGCGTTGGCGAAGCGGCTGTCCGCGGGTATCGCGCCGGGCGGCAGCTCCACCCGGCCGTCCGGCGTGGCGTTACCGCCGTCGGACGGCCGGCCTGACTTCGCGGGGACGGTGCCGGTCATGCGTTCACCTCACGAGGTCGCGGGTCCGTCGTGCAGGACGGGGACGATGTGCTCGCCGTAGGCGTCGACGACCGCTTCCCGGGCGTCGTGCATGGCGTACACGGCGAACTGGTCGACGCCGAGTTCCCGCAGGGCGCGCAGCCGTTCCAGGTGCGTCTCCACGGGACCGACGAGGCAGAAGCGGTCGACGATCTCGTCCGGCACGAACTCGGTGTCGGGATTGCCGGCCCTCCCGTGGTGGGCGTAGTCGTAGCCGTGCCGCGCTTTGATGTAGGAGGTCAGCGCGGCGGGGACGAGGGAGGACTCCTCGCCGTAGCGGGCGACGAGGTCGGCGACGTGGTTGCCGACCATGCCGCCGAACCAGCGGCACTGTTCGCGGGCGTGGGCCATCGCCGCGTCGCTCGCGTCCTCGGTGACGTAGGCGGGGGCGGCGACGCACACGGTGACCGCGTCGGGGTCGCGTCCGGCGTCGGCCGCGGCCTGCCGTACGGCCTTGACCATCCACTCGGTGAGGTAGGGATCGGCGAGCTGCAGGATGAAGCCGTCGGCCTCGCGTCCGGCCATCGCGAGCGCCTTGGGGCCGTAGGCGGCCATCCAGACCGGCAGCCGGGAGCCGGCCACCCAGGGCAGCCGGAGCGGAGTGCCGTCGACGACGGCCTCGCGGCCCTCGGCCAGGTCACGGATGACGGACATGGCCTCGCTGAGCCGCGCGAGAGTGTTGGGCTTGCGCCCGGCGACGCGCATCGCGGAGTCGCCGCGGCCGATGCCGCAGACGGTGCGGTTGCCGTACATCTCGTTGAGCGTGGCGAAGGTGGAGGCGGTGACCTCCCAGGTGCGGGTGCCCGGGTTGGTCACCATGGGGCCGACGATCAGCCGCTGGGTGTTGGCCAGGATGCGGCTGTGGATGACGTACGGCTCCTGCCAGAGCACGGCGGAGTCGAACGTCCAGCCGTAGCGGAAGCCGTTGCGCTCGGCGCGGCGCATCAGGCCGACGGTCGCGGCGCCGGGCGGGTCGGTCTGCAGGACGAGGCCGAAGTCCATGGTCGGTGGTCTCCTGTCGGGTGCCGGGCCCCGGGGGATTCCCGGGGCCGTTCCGGGTCAGGCGAGGAACTGGCAGGTGCCGCGCGGGGTGTACTGGCCGTGGCCGGCGTGGCCGGTGTACTCCCGCCGGTCGATGACGGTGCGGCCGCGGGAGAGCACCGTCTCAACCTGTCCGGTGACGCGCTTGCCCTCGTAGGCGGAGTAGTCGACGTTCATGTGGTGGGTCTCCACCGAGAGGGTCTGCTCGGCGGTGGGGTCGTAGAGGACGATGTCGGCGTCCGAGCCGGGGGCGATGGTGCCCTTCTTCGGGTAGAGGCCGAACATCCGCGCCGGGGTCGCGCAGGCGATGTCGATCCAGCGGCGCCGGCTGATGTGGCCGTCCAGCACCGCCTGGTGCAGCAGGTCCATGCGGTGCTCGACGCCCGGCATGCCGTTGGGGATCTTGGAGAAGTCGCCGCGGCCCAGTTCCTTCTGGCCGTTGAAGCAGAACGGGCAGTGGTCCGTGGAGACCACCTGGAGGTCGTCGGTGCGCAGGCCCCGCCACAGCGCGGCCTGGTGCTCACGGGGGCGCAGCGGGGTGCTGCACACGTACTTGGCACCCTCGAAGTCGGGTTCCGCCAGATTGTCGGTGGACAGGAAGAGGTACTGCGGGCAGGTCTCCCCGAAGACGGGGAGGTTCTTGTCCCGGGCGGCGGCGAGTTCGGCGACGGCCTCCTCGGCGGAGACGTGCACGACGTACAGCGGTGCGCCGGCGACGCGGGCGAGCTGAATGGCGCGGTGGGTGGCCTCCGCCTCCAGCAGCACCTTGCGGACCTCGCCGTGGTGACGCGGATCGGTACGGCCCGCGTCCAGCGCCTGCTGCACCAGGACGTCGATGGCGATGCCGTTCTCGGCGTGGATCATCGTGAGGGCGCCGTTGTCGGCGCCGCGCTGCATGGCGCGCAGGATCTGGCCGTCGTCGCTGTAGAAGACGCCGGGGTAGGCCATGAACAGCTTGAAGGAGGTGATGCCCTCCTCCACGAGCAGGTCCATCTCCTTGAGCGTCGCGTCGTTGACGTCGGAGACGATCATGTGGAAGGCGTAGTCGATCGCGCACTTGGCGTCGGCCTTGGCATGCCACTGGTCCAAACCCTCGCGCAGCGCGTGCCCCTGGGTCTGGACGGCGAAGTCGACGATGGTGGTGGTGCCGCCCCACGCGGCGGCGCGGGTGCCGGTCTCGAAGGTGTCGGAGGCGAAGGTGCCGCCGAACGGCAGCTCCATGTGGGTGTGCACGTCGACGCCGCCCGGCAGCACGTACCTGCCCGTCGCGTCGATGACGTTCCCGGCGGTCCAGCCGGCGGCGGCCTCGCTGCCGTGTGCGGCGAGCGCGGCGACGCGGCCGTCCTCGATCAGCACGTCGGCGTGGAGTTCGTCGGCGGCGGTGACGACCAGCCCGCCCCGGACGACCGTGCGGTTGCTGCTGCTCATGCGCGTGCGTTCCCTTCGAGTCGGGTCTGCGCCGTCTCCAGGGCGCGCTGCAGGATTCCGGCGCCCTCCTCCGCCTCGGCGACGGTCAGTGACAGCGGCGGGGCGATGCGCAGCACGCTGCCGAGGTGGCTGCCGCCCTTGCCGATGAGCAGTCCGCCTTCGCGGGCGGCCTCCAGGATGAGGGAGGCGGCCTCCGGCGAGGGCTCGTCGGTGCCGGGGCGGACCAGTTCGAGGCCGATCATCAGGCCGCGGCCGCGTACCTCGCGGACGACGTCCAGGCCGGCGACGGCGGCACGGAGCCGTTCCAGCAGCAGGCCGCCGACGCGGCGGGCGTTGCCCTGGAGGTCGTGTTCGAGGAGGTGGTTGAGGTTGGCTTTCGCGGCGGCCATGGTGACCGGGCTGCCGCCGAAGGTGGAGATGGAGTTGGCGTCCAGACAGTTCATCACCTCGGCACGGGCGACGACGCCGCCGACGGACATGCCGTTGCCGATGCCCTTGGCGAACGTCAGCATGTCGGGCGGCCCGGCCCGGTCGTGGGCCTGCCAGCCCCAGAAGTGGTCCCCGGTACGGCCCCAGCCGGTCTGCACCTCGTCGGAGATCCACAGGATGCCGTGCGCGTCGAGCACCTCGCGGAACGCGGCGAGCAACCCGTCCGGGCCGGAGGTGAAGCCGCCGACCCCCTGCACGGGCTCGGCGATCAGCGCCGCCACTCCCCCGCGCGTCTGCCCCAGCATGTCCCGCAGGTCCGCCACACAGGCGGCGGTGAACGCGTCGTCGTCCAAGTGCGCGTAGGGGCCGCGGCTGCGCACGCCGCCGTGCACGTAGAGCGTCTGGAGCGGGGAGAGGCTGGTGGGTGACCAGGCGCTGTTGCCGGTGATGCCGACGGCGGAGAAGGAACGGCCGTGGTAGCTGTTGCGCAGCGCCAGCACCTGGTTGGAGCGACGGTACGTGGTCGCCAGCAGGAGGGCGGCGTCGTTGGCCTCGGTGCCGGAGGTGGTGAAGAAGACCCGGGCGTCGGGGATGCCGGACAGGGCGGCGACGCGTTCGGCCAGCTCGACCATGTGGCGGTCGAGGTAGAGGGTGGAGGTGTGCAGGATGCGCCCGGCCTGTTCGGCGACCGCCTTGGTGACCTCGGGCAGCGCGTGGGCGGTCATCGTGGTGAGGATGCCGCCGAAGAAGTCCAGGTAGCGGTTGCCGTCGGCGTCCCAGACGTGACGGCCCTCGCCGTGGGTGATCTCCATCGGACGGTCGTAGTAGAGGGCGAGCCAGTCCGGCATCACGGCCCGGTGCCGGTGGTGCAGGTCGCCCGCGGAGTGCAGGTCACTCACGGCTGCACCAGCCCGTCGTAGGCGTCCGGCCGCCGGTCGCGGTAGAAGGCCCACTGCTGCCGGACCTCGTCGATCATCGACATGTCCAGGTCGCGGACGACGAGTTCCTCCTCCTTGTCGCTGGCGACCTCGCCGACGAACTGGCCGCGCGGGTCGACGAAGTAGCTGGTGCCGTAGAAGTCGTTGTCGCCGTACTCCTCCTGACCGACGCGGTTGATGGCGGCGATGAAGTACTCGTTGGCGACCGCGGCGGCCGGCTGTTCCAGCTGCCACAGATAGGCGGACAGGCCGCGGGAGGTGGCGGAGGGGTTGTAGACGAGCTGCGCCCCGGCCAGGCCGAGCGCGCGCCAGCCCTCCGGGAAGTGGCGGTCGTAGCAGATGTAGACGCCGACCTTGCCCACCGCCGTGTCGAAGACGGGCCAGCCGAGGTTGCCGGGCTTGAAGTAGTACTTCTCCCAGAAGCCCTTGACCTGTGGGATGTGGTGCTTGCGGTAGGTGCCGAGCACCGTGCCGTCGGCGTCGATGACGGCCGCGGTGTTGTAGTAGAAGCCCGACTGCTCGACCTCGAAAACCGGTACGACGATCACCATGCTCAACTCGCGGGCGAGGTCCTGCATCCGCCGCACGGTCGGCCCGTCGGGTACCGGCTCCGCCCACTTGTAGTGCTCGGGGTCCTGCACCTGGCAGAAGTACGGCGCGTTGAAGACCTCCTGGAAGCCGATCACTCTCGCGCCCTGCCGGGCCGCCTCCCGGGCGTGCTGCTCGTGCTTGTCGATCATCGACTCGGTGTCGCCGGTCCAGGTGGCCTGTACGAGTGCGGCGCGCACGATGTCGGGCATGAGCTGCTCCTCGAGTCCGGGCGTAGGCGATGGCCCCGCGGTACGAACACGCGGATCGACTCGCGTAGATCAGCGTGAGGATGCGACCGTAGATCCCGTCACCGACGGTGGCAAGGGCATCGACGCGAGGTCGCCGGAACGATCTTCCCGGTGTACGGCGTACGGAGCAGTTCCCGCGCCGCCAGGGGTGTGTGGTCCGTGCCCTGCGACGGGCACGGACCACACACCCCTGGCGGCGCGGGTGCTGGGACCTCTCCTGGAGCGGTCGACCTCCTAGGTGTATTGCTCATGAGCGTTGTTGACACTCACAGGTCTTGATCATGGCGAAGGCCTCCGTGTGTGGTGGAGGTGTCGAATCTTCACCGCACGGAGGCCTTCGTGTCCCACCGTAATGCCCGTCTGACTCCTTTGGGCAGGCGTCTGCTGGTCGATCGTGTCCGTTCCGGCCGCCCGGTGGCCCATGTGGCTGCGGAGATGGGCATATCCCGGGCCACGGCCCACAAGTGGGTCCACCGGTGGCGAGCCGAGGGCGAGCCGGGCTTGTGTGACCGCCCCAGCCGCCCGCACACGACACCGCACCGCACCGATGCCGATACCGAAGCACGGGTCTGCCGGCTGCGGACCGAACGCAAACTCGGACCCGCCCGCATCGGCCCGATCCTGGGCATGCCGCCCTCGACCGTGCACCGGATCCTCACCCGGCACGGCCTGCACCGGCTGGCCTGGATGGACCGGCCAACCGGGCGCATCATTCGCCGCTACGAACGCGAGCGGCCCGGCGAGCTGGTGCACGTGGACGTGAAGAAACTCGGGCGGATTCCCGACGGCGGCGGCTGGCGTGTCCACGGCCGCGCGGAAAGCCGCCTGACCAAGACCGGAGTCGGCTTCGACTACATCCACTCCGTCGTCGACGACTACACCCGCCTCGCCTACAGCGAGGTCCACCCCGACGAGAAGGCCGCCACCTGCGCAGGCTTCCTCCGCCGAGCCGCCGCCCACTTCGCCGCCCTCGGCATCGACCGCATCGAAAGGGTGCTGACCGACAACGCCTGGTCCTACCGCAAGAGCACCCTCTGGAAGCAGTCCCTGACCTACCTCGGCGCCACCAGCAAACGCACCCGCCCTTACCGACCGCAGACCAACGGCAAGGTCGAACGCTTCAACCGCACCCTGCTCGACGAATGGGCCTACCTGCGGCCCTACACCAGCAACGAGCAGCGGACCGCAGCTCTGCAAGACTTCCTGCACACCTACAACCACCACCGCTGCCACACCGCACTCGGCGGCCAGCCACCGATCAGCCGTGTGAACAACGCTCCGGGTCAATACACCTAGGTGTGTTGTTCGGTGAGGTTGGTGACGCGGCTGGCTGGCACGTTGCCGCTGATGCCGGTGTGGGGTCGGTGGTAGTTGTACCAGTCGAGCCAGTGGGGGAAGGCGGCTTGGCGTTCGGCTTCTGAGGTGTAGGGCTGGTGGTAGGCCCATTCTTCCAGCAGGGTGCGGTGGAAGCGTTCGACCTTTCCGTTGGTCTGGGGTCGCCAGGGCCGCGTCCAGCGGGGGCTGATGCCCAGGTCACGGCAGGTGTCGCGCCAGGTGTTCTTGGTGTAGGACCAGGCGTTGTCGGTCAGCACCCGCTCAACGGTGATGCCCCGCGCTGCGAACCAGGCCGTAGCGCGGGTGAGGAAGCCGGCGCAGGTGTTGGCCCTCTCATCGGGCAGGTCCTCGGTGTAGGCGAGTCGTGTGTGGTCGTCCAGCGCCGTGTGCAGGAAGGCGTAGCCGGTCTGGGTGCGGTTCTTGCGTCCGGCTGCCCGGCCCAGGACCTTGTGGCCGCCGCCGTCGGGGATACGGCCGAGTTTCTTGACATCGATGTGGATCAGTTCACCGGGTCGCTCGTGTTCGTAGCGGCGTATCGGCTCGCCGGTGGCGCGGTCCAGCGTCGCGAGTGCGGGCATGTGGTGGCGGTGCAGGATGCGGTGGCAGGTGGAAGGCGCCAGGCCCGTGCGGACGGCCAGTCGCAGAGGGCCGATGCGGTGCTCGCGCCGCAGTTGCAGCACGCGGTTCTCCAGCTCGGGAACGGTCTGCCGTGGGCAGTGGTGGGGGCGGCTGGAGCGGTCACACATTCCGGCTTCGCCGTGCCGGCGGTAGCGGCCTGCCCAGCGGGCGGCGGTGGTGTGAGCGACCTGGAACCGCTCGGCTGCCCGCCGCAGCGGCCACCCGTCGTCCACGACACAACGGGCCAGACGCAGGCGACCGGTCGGAGTCAACGGGGCGTTACGGTGGGACACGAGGGCCTCCTGGCGTTCGGCGTAGATGTCGCAATCCACACCGGAACCAGAAGGCCCTCACCTCATGCAAGGACCACAAGCAGCGTGTCGCCTGTCACCAACGTGCCGGGACAACACACCTAGGGCGTGTTTCGAAAGTAGCGCCGTCCGCCCGGAGGGCGGGCGGGGCGGCGTCAGGTGCGTGCAGATGCAAGGCGGAGGGAGGAAAGCGCAGCGGGCTGCGCTGACGACCGACAACGCAGCAGATGGGCGTGCATGGCGCCGCCCCGCAGGCGGGACTTTCGAAACGTGCCCTAGGGCGGTCGACGGGGAAGGCGGCGCGTCACCGCTCCTGGCGCACCGGGTGGGGAACCATGGCGGAGCCGGCGCCGCGGCGCTCCGGCTCGGCGGCGGCCAGCCACTTGCCACGGCCCAGGCGCTCGATGCCGGTGGCGGCGCCGATCTCGCCGGTCTCCGCGAACAGGTGGCCCATGTCCTCCAGTTCGCCGCGCACGGAGCTGTCGTACAGGTCCTTCTCCAGCAGCGTCTCCTCGGTGTTGCGCTGGGTGGCACGCGGCGCGGCGATGGCCTCGGGGAGGCTCATGTCGCGGTCGACGCGGTTGACCAGGGTCTGGAGCACCGTGGTGATGATGGTGGAGCCGCCCGGCGAGCCGAGGGCGAAGGCGGCCTTGCCGTCCTCCAGCACGATGGTGGGCGACATCGACGAGCGGGGACGCTTGCCGGGGCCGGGGAGGTTCGGGTCGGGCACGTCCTCAGCCGCCGGGGCGAAGGAGAAGTCGGTCAGCTCGTTGTTGAGCAGGAAACCGCGGCCGGGCACGGTCATCGCGCTGCCGCCGATCTGCTCGATGGTGAGGGTGTACGACACGACGTTGCCCCACCGGTCGGCGGTCGTCAGGTGCGTGGTGCTGGTGCCCTCGTAGGTGAGCGGGGCGACCTGGTCGCCGCGCTCGCAGCCTGCCGGGTCGCGCGGGTCGCCGAAGGCGACCGGGCTCTTCAGCGCCTTCTCGTCGTCGACGAGGCAGGCGCGGGCGTCGGCGAACTCCTGCGACAGCAGGCCCTCGACGGGCACGTCCTCGTAGGCCGCGTCGCCGAGCCACCGGCCGCGGTCGGCGTAGGCGAGCTTGCTGGCCTCCAGGTAGTGGTGCAGGAACTCCTTCTTCGACGCATCGGAGAGGTCCTGGTTCTCCATGATGTTCAGCGCCTCGCCGACGGTGGTGCCGCCGGAGGACGACGGCGCCATGCCGTACACGTCCAGTCCGCGGTAGTCGACGTGCGTCGGGTCCTGGAACTCCACGTCGTACTCGCGCAGGTCGCGCGCCGTCATGTCGCCGGGCCGCACGACGCGGTCGGCGCCCTCGGCCACCTTCGGGTCCTGGACGGTGTCGGCGATGTCGCGGGCGAGCGGGCCCCGGTAGAAGGCGTCCACGCCCCGACGGCCGAGCGTGGTGTACGTGCGGGCCAGGTCCTTGTTGCGGATCGTGGAGCCGACCTCGGGGAGTTCGCCGCCGGGAAGGAACAGTTCGGCGCTGGCGGGGAAGTCGCGGAACCGCTTCTCGTTGTCGGCGACCTGAGAGCGGAAGGTCTCGTCGACGGTGAAGCCGCGGTGGGCGAGCTTCGCCGCGGGCCTGACGGCCTTGCGCAGCGACGTGGTGCCCCACTCGTCGAGGGCGGCGTCCCAGGTGGCGGGGGTGCCGGGGGTGCCGACGCTGAGCCCGCTGGTGACGGCTTCGTCGAACGGCAGCGGCTCGCCGTTCTCCAGGAACAGCGTCTCGTCGGCGCTCAGCGGGGCGCGTTCGCGGCCGTCGAGGGTGTGGACGCGGCCGCTGTCGGCGTCGAAGTAGACGAAGTAGCCGCCGCCGCCGATTCCGGCGGAGAACGGCTCGGTGACACCGAGCGCGGCGGCGGTGGCCACGGCCGCGTCGACGGCGTTGCCGCCTCGTCTCAGCACGTCGACGCCGATGGCCGAGGCCTCGGGATCGACGCTCGCCACGGCGCCGCCGTAGCCGACGGCGACCGGCTCCTTGGGCGGCGTCCCGCGGTCGGACGGCGGCGGTGCGGCCGGCGCGGCCGCGACGGACAGGGAACCCACTGCCGCCACTGCGGTGATCAGGGCCGACAGGCGGACGGAACGACGACGGCGCATCCGAGGAAACCTCCAGTCACGTGCGTGCGCGCAGCGTAGACCCGGCTCCTCCCCGGCGTCTGCATCCCGGCCCGGACCCGCCGAAACTCGTGACATGTACTCTCCCGCCTCATGACAGATGACATGCGCGAGATCGTGCTCGGGATACTGGCCGCGGGCATCACAGCGGCTCTCGGCTGGTTCGCCCGCACGTACCTGTGGCGGCGCAGACTCCGCCGCAGACAGCGGTTCTACGGGCTGCTGCCGCACTCCGAGTGCCTGCTGGTGGTCAACCGCGATCCGGCCGCGGCCTCCTGGTCGGTGGCGCGACGCGACGTCTTCGCCCTGCTGGAGATCTCCGCCCTGATCAAGGACTGCGGAGCGCACGCCGACATCGTCACGCACGACACCGCGCTGCAGGGTTTCGGGGAGCGCACCGAGTTCTGCGTCGGCGGGCCCGCGTCCAACGCCCGCACGGCGGCGCACCTGCAGTCGCTCCTCCCCGGCGTCCTGGTGAACACGGACGCCGAACCGGGCCCCGGGCGGGCGGCGTTCACCGTCGGCGGCGAGCGGTACGTCATGGACAAGGGCGGCGCCGAACACGTGCTGCTGGCCCGGCTCACCGCCGGCGGCGGCGAGGAGACCCGGCCGGTGTTCCTCATCGCCGGACAGACGGGCATCACGAACCAGGCGGCGGCGCGCTACCTGGCCCGCCACGAGACGCGGCTGATCCGCAAGTACGCGCGGAAGGGCACATTCTGCCTGCTGCTGAAGGTGCTCAACTCCTCGGCCTACGGACCGGACGTGGTCGAGCTGGTCGGGGACGTGACGCGGGCGGCGACCACGCGCGCTCCCCGGCCGGCCGACGAGGAGCCGGTGGAAGAGCGCGAAGCTCAGTCGTCGGACAGTTCCGCGTAGAGCTGGGCGAGTTCGGGGGTGCCGGTGGCCGCCCACGCGCGGCCCTCCTCCAGCACGTCCACCTCGAGCCCGGACGGCAGGCGGACGATCGGCTGGCCGGTCTCCCACAGCTGCCAGGAGGAGCCGGGCACGGTCCGCACCAGCACCGTGCCCAGGTAGAGGCCGGCGTCGCTGCCGAGCCAGTTAGCGGCTTCCGTGTCGTCGCGCCACAGCGGGAAGAGCTGGTCGAGGGCGGCCAGCGACTCGGCGGAGTCGTCCAGTTCGACGCCGGCGCGTTCTGCGTGGTCACGCAGCAGCTCGCACTCCGAGAGCACCTCGGCGACACCCTCGGGGTCGTCGGAGAGCGCGTTCGCGAAGCCCGTGCCGTGCGGGGCGTCGCCGTGCCGCCTGCGCCAGTGCTCGAGGAATGGAATGTGCATACCGCCAGCGTGTCACCCCGCGTGCGGTCTGCACCACAGGGCGCGCGGCCCGGGGCATCCGCCGGTAATCCCGCACCGCCCGCCCGCCGTCCGGGGGCGGGCGGTCTCAGAGCCCCAGGTCCACGACGACCGGGGCGTGGTCGGACGGCCCTTTGCCCTTGCGGGCCTCCCGGTCGACGTAGGCGTCCCGTACGGCCGAGGTGAACGGCGCGTTGCCGTACACCAGGTCGATGCGCATGCCGCGGTTCTTGGGGAAGCACAGCTGCCGGTAGTCCCAGTAGGTGAACGGGTGGTCGTACTTCAGCGGCCGCGGGAAGACATCGGACAGGCCGGCGTCGCGCAGTGCGGCCAGCGCCGCCCGCTCCTCCTCCGTGACGTGCGTGGAACCCTCGAAGGCGGCGACGTCGTAGACGTCTTCGTCGGTGGGGGCGACGTTGAAGTCGCCGAGCACGGCGTACGGCCGCGGCCCGGCGGCGTCCGGCTCGGCGGCCTTGCGCAGCGCCTCCAGCCACTGGAGCTTGTAGGCGAAGTGCGGGTGGCCCACCTCGCGGCCGTTCGGCACGTACACCGAGGTCACGCGCACGCCGTCGCAGGTGGCGGTGATCGCGCGGGCCTCCTGACCGCCGTCGTAGTCAGGGCCGCCGGGCAACCCGGGCACCGCGTCGGTCAGGCCCACGCGGGAGAGCACGGCCACGCCGTTCCACCGCCCCGAGCACAGGGTGGCCGACTCGTAACCCCGCTCGCGCAGCTCCGCGTCCGGGAAGGCGTCGGTGTCGCACTTGAGCTCCTGGAGGCACACCACGTCCGGCGCGGCGGACTCGAGCCAGTCCAGCAGACGGGGCAGGCGGGCCCCGACGGAGTTCACGTTCCAGGTGGCGATGCGCATGCCCGCAAACCTACCGCCCGGCACTGACGACGACGGAGTCGCCCGGTTCCAGCCGCGTGTGCGCGGCACCGCCGACACCGGGCCCGTCCGGGCCCAGCATCCGCCCGTAGACACCGTGCGCGTTCTGCGAGAGCAGGCCGTCGTGCACGTCGTAGGCCAGCCGCGGCCGTACCTCGCGCAGGTAGTCGATGACCTCGGAGACCTTGCTCCACGGGGCGTGGACCGGCAGCAGCAACGTGTCCACCTCACGACCGGGCACGGTCAGGGCGTCCCCGGGGTGGAAGACGGCTCCGTCGACGACGTAGCCCACGTTGGTGATGCGGGGGATGTCGGGATGAATGACCGCGTGCAGCTCGCCGTGCACCTCGACCTCGAACCCGGCGGCGTCGACCACGTCGCCGTGGCCGACGGTGTGGACCCGGCCGGGGAAGGCGCCGACGAGCTTCTCGGCGACGCTGCGGAGCGTCCAGATCTCGGCGGCGGGGTTGGCCTCCATCGCGGTGCGCAGCCGCCCGGCGTCGAAGTGGTCGGGGTGCTCGTGGGTGACCAGGACGGCGTCGGCGCCGAGCGCGGCGTCCTCCTCGGAGAAGCCGCCGGGGTCGATGACGAGGGTGCGGCCCTCCTTCGTCAGCCGTACGCAGGCGTGGCCCTTCTTCATCAGCTCCATGCGGGCCATTGTGTACCGCCCCTCTGGTCCCGCACGTCCCGCATGCCGCGCACATCCCGCAGCCGCGCACGCCGCGCGGGATGTCGGCCGGTCTCAGACATCGCCCGGGCCGTCCTCGGGGGCGGTCTCCTCTCGGACGACGTCCCGGGCGACGGCGAAGGCGGCCCGCGCGGCGGGAAGGCCGCAGTAGACGCCGACGTGCAGCAGCACCTCGGTGATCTCCACCGGTGTCAGGCCGTTGCGCAGCGCGGCCCGCACGTGGAGGGCCAGCTCGTCGAGGTGGCCGCCGGCGGTGAGCGCGGTGAGGGTGACCACGGAGCGGGTGCGGCGGTCGATGCCCGGCCGGTCCCAGACCTCGCCCCAGGCGTAGCGGGTGGCGAAGTCCTCGAAGTCGCGTGTGACGTCGTCGGCCTCCGCCAGCGCGCGGTCCACGAAGCCGTCGCCGAGCACCTCGCGCCGCACCTTGAGCCCCGCTTCGTACGGGTCGCGGCGTACGGCCGCGGAGGCGCCCGCCTCCAGTTCGGCGAGGGCCACGGGCGGCGGCGGGGGCATCACCGGCCGCAGGGCCGGGGGCGCCCCCACCGGCTGCGGTCGGCCGGTGCCGCGCTGCGGCTCGCCGGGCGTCTCGTTGCCGAGGTGGGTGACGAGCAGGTCGGTGACGGCGGCGGGCTGCTCGACCGGCACCAGGTGGGAGGCGCCGGGCACCAGGGCGAGACGCGCGTCCGGGATGCCGGCGACCAGGGCGCGGGCGTCGGAGGGCGGTGTGACGCGGTCGTCGGCCCCGGCCACCACCAGGGCGGGCACGCCGATGCGGGGCAGGGCGTCGCGGATGTCGAACGCGGCCAGCGCCTCGCAGGCCGCGATGTAGCAGCCCGGGTCGGTGGTGCGGACCATCTGCACGGCCCAGTCGACGATCGCGGGCTGCGCGGTGGCGAAGCCCGGCGTGAACCAGCGCTCCGGGGTGCTGCGGGCCACCGGGTCCAGCCCGTTCGTACGGATCACCACGCCGCGCTGCCGCCAGGCGTCCGGGGTGCCGTAGCGCGGCGCGGAGGACAGCAGCGCGAGCGACGAGACGCGGTGCGGGTGGGCGAGGGCCAGTTCGGCGCCGACGGCGCCGCCGAGCGAGCAGCCGGCGTAAGCGAAGCGCTCCACCCCGAGGGCGTCGAGGGTGCCGATCAGCCGCTCGGCGAGTTCGGCCGCAGACAGGGCCGGGTGGGCGGGGGCGCCGCCGTGCCCGGGGAAGTCGAAGCGCAGTACCCGCCGGTGCCGGGTCAGCTCGGGGATCTGGCGATCCCACATGTGCCACGTCGCGCCGAGGGCGGGACCGAGGACGATCAGCGGCGCGCCGTCAGGGCCGTCGGTCCGGTACTGGAGGGTCTTGGTCTCGCTCACCCGGGTCACGGTATCGACCGCGCGGCGTGCCCCGCGCCCCGGGTGGCGGAGCTTCCCGGACGCGGTGCCGGGGCCCGGTCAGAAGCCGACGGTGGAGACGACGTAGACGCGGGGGCGTTTGTCGGGCGTGGTGTCGACGGTGATGCGCAGGTCGGGCGCGGGCGCGGGCTGCTCGTGCACCACGCCCGCGTAGGTGCGGCCGTCGGCGCGCAGGTCCCAGCCGACCCGCTCGGCCTGTTCCCGGCTGATGGCGACCTCGCCCTCGCGCAGCGCCTCGCGGTCGGTACCGACGTCGCGGAGGAAGCGTGCGAGGTTCTTCCAGGAGGTGCGGAACTGGACGTGCAGGCTGCTCTTCTCCCAGGCGTTGGACTCCCAGTAGGCCACGTAGCTGGAGCCCTTGGGGATCGGCACCTCGTAGACGCGTCGCTGCACCTTGCTGGGCCATTCGTAGTGCAGGTTGCTCAGGGCGGCCTCGCGCTGCTTGTTCTCGCCGCTGTCCCGGCTGACGAAGGCGGACTGCACCAGGTAGCCGGCGGGGATCGCGATGAGCAGGACCACGACGCACAACGCCAGCACGCGGTGCTTGGGGCGGTGCGGGGGCCGGTCGGCGGGTGGGACGGCGGGCGGGGCGGTGGTTCTCACTGGCCCACCGCCCGGCGGATGTTGTCGGCGGCGCGTTCGTAGCGTTCGTAGCGTTCCAGGCGGCGCCGGTTGGCGCGACGGAAGCGGCGGGCGACGAGCCGGGCGAGGTCGGCGGCGCCGACCATGCCGGCCTCGGGGCCGAGCTGTGCCTTGGCCAGCCGTGCCTCGGGGCGGTAGCCGCGTCCGGTGAGGTGGCGGCGGAAGGCGTCCCGGGCGGGCCCGATCAGCAGGTCGTCGGCGGCGCTGACGCCGCCGCCGATGACGAAGCAGGACGGGTCGAGGGCGGCGGCGAGGTTGGCGATGCCGATGCCGAGCCAGTGGCCGATCTCCTGGAGCAGTTCGACGCACATGGCGTCCCCGCGCCGGGCAAGGTCGGTGATGAGCGGGCCGGTGATCTCCTCCACCCGGCCACCGACCTCGTCGAGGATGCCGTAGGCGACCGGCGACTCGGCGGCGGCGAGTTCGCGGGCCTCGCGGACCAAGGCGTTGCCGGAGCTGTACTGCTCCCAGCAGCCGCGGTTCCCGCAGGGGCAGCGGTGGCCGGAGGGCACGACCTGCATGTGGCCGAACTCGCCGGCGACGCCGTACTTGCCGCGCTTGACCCGTCCGTCCTCCAGGATGGCGCCGCCGATCCCGGTGCCGAGGGTGATCATGACGAGGTGGTCCTCGCCTCGCCCGGCGCCGAAGCGCCACTCGCCCCAGGCGGCGGTGTTGGCGTCGTTGTCGACCATCACCGGCACGGCGAGGCGGGAGGTGAGGGCGTCCTTGAGCGGTTCGTCGCGCCAGGCGAGGTGCGGGGCGAAGAGCACGCGGGAACGGTCGGCGTCCACCCAGCCGGCGGCGCCGATGCCGACGGCGTGCACGTCGTGCCGGTCGGAGAGGTCCAGCACGAGTTCCGCGATGGTGTCCTCGACGACCTTGGGGCTCTTGGACTTGTCGGGGGTCTCGGTGCGCACCCGTTCCAGGATCTGCCCGTCGGCGTCCACCACCCCGGCCATGACCTTGGTGCCGCCGATGTCGATGCCGACGGTGGGCACGCGGGGCGCGGAGTGCGGCGAGCGCCGTTCGCGGGTGCTGACCGTGCGCAGCGCGCTGGTGCCGGTGGTGGCACGCCGGTAGACGCGGTCGCCGCGGCTGCTCACGGCCCGGCCTCCGGACCGCGGGCGGTGCGGGGGCGAGTGCGGGGCCGGCTGCGGCCCGGGCGGGGCGTGGTTGCGCGCACCTTCTCGTCTCGTCTCTGCCTGGTCACGGTGGTCTGTGGGCTGGGCGGACCGGCGCCCGGGTCAGCGCCTCCCGCGGCGGGCGCGCCGGGATCCCGGGCGGACGGTGCCCGCGGGAACCGATTGTGTCACGAGCGCTCCAGTTCGTGGCTGAGCTGCTCCAGTTCGCTGCCGCCCGCCATCTGGCGGGTCAGCTCGTCCAGGCTGATCGCGTCCCGGGCGTGGCTGCCGGCCATCTCACCCCGCTTGAGCAGCACGAACCGGTCCCCCACCAGGTACGCGTGATGCGGGTTGTGGGTGATGAGGACCACGCCGAGGCCCTGGTCGCGGGCGGTGGCGACGTGCTTGAGCACCATCCCGGACTGCTTCACGCCGAGCGCGGCGGTGGGCTCGTCGAGGACGAGCACGCGGGCGCCGAAGTGCACCGCCCGGGCGATGGCGACGCACTGCCGCTCGCCGCCGGAGAGGGTGCCGATCGGCTGGTCGACGTCGCGCAGCGTGATGCCCATGCGGGCCAGCGCGTCGCGGGTGGTGCGGCGCATGGCGTCGACGTCCAGCCGGGCGAGGGGCCCACGGCCGCGCCGGGGCTCGGAGCCGAGGAAGAAGTTCCGCCAGACGGGCATCAGCGGGACGACGGCGAGGTCCTGGTAGACGGTGGCGATGCCGCGGTTCAGGGCCTCGCGGGGCGAGGCGAACCGGGTCTCCTCGCCGTCCACGAGCAGGGAGCCCGCGTCGTGGCCGTGCAGCCCGGAGACGATCTTGATCAGCGTGGACTTGCCGGCGCCGTTGTCGCCGAGCACGCAGGTGATCGCGCCCGCGCGGACCTGGAGCGACACTCCGGTCAGGGCGGTCACGTTGCCGTACGCCTTGTCGACAGCCCGCAGCTCGATCAGGGGCTGGTTCTCGGTGGTCATGTCAGCTCGCCTCCGCCCGTTTGCGGATCCACGCGTTGAGCAGGGTGGCGAGCAGCAGCATCGCCCCCAGGAAGAACTTGAACCAGTCCGGGTCCCACTGGGCGTAGACGATGCCCTTGCTGGTCATGCCGAAGATGAACGCGCCGACGGCGGCGCCCACCGCGGAGCCGTAGCCGCCGGTGAGCAGGCAGCCGCCGATGACGGCGGCGGCGATGTAGATCAGCTCGTTGCCGACGCCCTCGGAGGACTGGACGACGTCGTAGTTGAAGAGCAGGTGCTGTCCGGAGATCCAGGCGGCGAAGGCGACGCCGAGGTACAGGCCGATCTTCGTGCGGGACACGGGGACGCCGACCGCGCGGGCGGCGGGGGCGTTGCCGCCGACGGCGAAGACCCAGTTGCCGGCGCGGGTGCGCAGCAGGATCCAGGTGGCGACGGCGACCAGCGCGAACCACCACAGGATGGTGATCGGGAAGTCCACGCCGAACAGGGTGAGCTGGGAGGCGAAGACGGCGTGCGCGGAGTCGAAGCCCTCCATGTCGGCGATGCTCCGGGTGGAGACGGTGCCGCTGATCAGCTTGGTGAGGCCCAGGTTGAGGCCGGTGAGCATGAGGAAGGTGCCGAGCGTGATGATGAAGCTGGGCAGCTTGGTGCGGGTCAGCGTCAGCCCGTTGAAGGCGCCGAACGCGAGGGTGACCAGCAGCGAGACGCCGGCGCCGACCCAGACGTTGGCCGTCATCTGGTAGCTGAACTGCGAGGACACCAGCGCGGAGGTGGCGACCATGACGCCCGCGGAGAGGTCGAACTCGCCGCCGATCATCAGCAGCGCGACCGGCACCGCCATGATCCCGATGGTCGACGAGGCGTACAGCACGGTGGACAGGCTGGCCGCCCGCAGGAAGCTGTCGGCGACGAGGGCGAAGAACACGAAGACGGCGACCGCACCCATCACCGCGCCCAGCTCCGGGCGGCTCATCAGCCGGCGCGGCAGCGAGCGGGCCCGCAGCAGGGCGTCCTCGTCCGTCTTGTCCGGAACGGGAAGCGGGGCAGCCGTCACCGGGTACCCCGCTTGGTGTACTTCTCCAGTTCGGGGACGTCCTCGGGGGTGACGATCTGCGGGCCGGTGAGCACCGGGCGGCCGCCGCCGAGCACGTCGTCGTTGTAGAGCCGGAGCCACATCAGGTCGACCGCCTCGTAGCCCTGGAGGTAGGGCTGCTGGTCGACGGCGAAGCGGATCGTACCGTCCTTGAGGCCGTCGACGACCTGGGCGTTGAGGTCGAAGGTCGCGACCTCGGCCTTGCTGCCGGTCTGGTCGATGGACTTCGCGGCGGTGGCGGCGAACGGGGCCCCGAGCGCGACGACGGAGTCGATCTTCTCGTCCGACTGGAGCTTGGCGGAGATCGACGACTCCACCGACGGCATGTTGGTGCCCTCCACGTAGAGCCGGTCGATCTCGCCGTCGAAGGTGTTCTCGACGCCGGTGCAGCGCTGGTCGAGTCCCACATTGCCCTGCTCGTGGACCACGCACAGAGCCCGCTCACGGCCGCGGGCGTTCAGCTCCTCGCCGACCGCCTCGCCGGCGACGACCTCGTCCTGACCGATGTGGGTGAGGGCGCCGAACTCCTCGTACCGGTCCTGCCCGGAGTTGATGGTGATCACCGGTATGCCGGCCTTCGTGGCCCGGCGCACGACGTCCTTCATCGCCTCCGGTTTGGCGAGGGTGACGATCAGGCCGTCCACCCGCTTGTCGACCATGGACTTCACCAGCTGCGCCTGGCGGCCGGCGTCCTTGTCGTGGGCGTAGAGGAACTCGATGTTGTCCTTGCGGGCGGCCATCTCGGCGCCGTTCTGCACGATGTCCCAGAAGGTGTCGCCGTCACCGGAGTGGGTCACCATGGCGACCTTCCAACGCGGCGTGTTCACGGCGGACCCGCCGCCCTCCAGGGCCTGCTCCCGCCGTTCCTCCGCCTGCTTGCCGCCCGTGCTGCTGCACCCGGCGAGTCCTGCGACGACGACGGCCGCCATGGCCGCTCCGGCGACCCGGGCCCACCCGGCACGCCTGCGGCGGCGCTGCTCCACCCTGGACACGCGTAGATCCACCTCCTGTGACCTGGTCCGCGGGCCGTGGGGGGCGCCCGGCGGACTTCCCGGCAAGTATCGGCCACCGGTGCCCGGCGGGCGGACACCGGGTCCTGCGCCCGTACACTCCAGCGGCAGCCGACCGTCCCGTCAATGGTCCGGGCGGGCCGGGCTCGGACCGGCCACGGCAGCGAACGGCACACCGGTGCCGGGGCACCGGTTCCGGGGAGTCGCGGCCTCGGGCGGCGCGGGCCCTCAGGCCGAGCGGCTCACGAGCTGGAAGAGGCGGGCCGTGTGCACGTAGGGGTCGCGGTCGGTGAGCGCCAGTTCGAGGGCTTCCAGACCGGCGTAGAAGCCGGGCTCCCGCTTGCGGTCATCGTCGGTGATGTGGTCGGCGACCGTACGGATGCCGTAGTGGGCGGGCTCGTGGTGGCCCAGCGTGCGCAGGACCGCGCGGACCTCTTCCGCTGTGTGCAGGACGACCGGGGCCTCGAAGGTCACCGTCCGGCCGCGGCGTTCGTCCAGCGCCTCGAGCGCCGCGGCCGGATCGAGGTCGCGGACGGCGAGGGCGAGCGGCACGGAGTGGCGGTTGATCGCCATCAGGGACAGCAGCCCGCCGGGGCGCAGCGGGGCGGTGGCCGCGCGCAGCGCGGGTTCCGCCTCGGTCATGTACTGCAGCAGGTTGTGGCACAGGACCGCGTCCCAGCCGCCGTCGCGCAGCGACGCGGGGAGGTCGAAGACGTCGGTCTCGACGGTGGTGACCCGCTCGGCGACGCCGGCCTCGGCGGCACGCTCGCGGGCCGCGGCGAGCATGCCGGGTGAGTAGTCGGCGATCGTGACGCGGTGGCCGGCCCGGGCGAGCGGCACGGCGTCGCCGCCGTCGGCGCCCGCCAGGTCCAGGATGCGCAGCGGCTGACCGCCCGGCACGGGCAGGTGGCGGGCGAGGTTGTGCGCGGCCAGGGTGTAGCGCAGCCGGCCCCACGGGCTGCGCTGCCAGTCCCGCCACTTCTCCAGTGCGCCGTCGAAGGTGTCCGCCGTGGTGGCCATGGGCCGAACCTATCGCCCGGGGCGCCGGGCCCGGCGGATTCAGGTCGCGAGGTGCCCGAGTTCGAACCAGACCACGCAGCCCGCCCCCGGGCCGGCGCGGTCGACGCCCCACTCTTCGGCGAAGGTGTCGACGAGGAGCAGCCCGCGGCCGTGCTCGTCCTCCGGGGTCGCCCAGCAGGGCAGCGGATCGCAGGCGCCGCTGCCGTCGTCCCGCACCTCCACCCGCAGCCGGCTGCCCCCGGCGCGCAGTACGCAGCTCACGCGCGAACTGTCCGTGTGCAGCACGGCGTTGGTGAAGAGTTCGGAGACGAGGAGCTGGGCGGTGTCGCAGACGTCCGCGGGGAAGGCCCAGCGGCGCAGCTGGCGCCGGACGCGGCGGCGGGCGTCCGCGACCGCGGTGCCCTCCGCGTCGAGTTCGAAGTCCGCGGCGAGGAAGCCCGGTCCGGCGTCACCCGGGAGCGTCAGTACCGCTGTGCCACGAGATGGGGGCACGACACTTCCGCCTTCCGTCCGCAGGGGCGCGCGCCGTCCGCAGAGGCGCGCACGGCGCTGCCGCGCCGGGCCGTCGGTTCTCACTATCCATTCTGGGGAGTTGGGATGGCAAGACCCGTTCTGCAAATTGCAGAATAGCGAGGGCAGTCTGTTCGTTGCCCGGACGCCGTGTCACACTTTCCGGCAGCAGGGGCGGTTGAGGCGTTGGGGGACGCCGTGTGCCGGGCCGCCCGTCGAGGCGAGGGGAGGGTTCCGCCGTGCCGGAGACACGTTCGGCCCCCACGGTGGGGCAGATCGTTCTGGGTCTGCGGCTGCGTGACCTGCGTGAGAAGGCCGGGGTCAGCTTCGACCAGGCCGCGGAGGCGCTGCGCGTCAACCCGACCACGGTGCGCCGGATGGAGAAGGCCGAAGTCGGCCTGAAACCGGTGTACGTGGAGAAGCTGCTCCAGGTCTACAACGTCGGCCACGCGGAGAGTCTCGCCTTCCTCTCCCTCGTCGAGGAGGCCAACAACCCCGGCTGGTGGCACCGGTTCCGCGACGTGCTGCCGAGCTGGTTCAGCCTGTACGTGAGCCTGGAGGAGTCGGCGTCGGTCATCCGCGCCTACGAACCCCAGTGTGTTCCGGGGCTGTTGCAGACCGAGGACTACGCGCGGGCCCTGCTGCGCGTCGGCTTCCCCGGCGCCCCCGACGAGGAGCTGGACCGGCGCGTCGCGCTCCGCATGGCGCGGCAGTCGCTGCTGGCCCGACGGAAGGACGTCCGGCTGTGGGCGGTGCTCGACGAGACGGTGCTGCGGCGCCCGGTCGGCGGGGCCGCGGTGATGCGCGCGCAGATCGACCGGCTGGCCGAGGCGGCGGCCGCGCCGAACGTCTCCCTCCAGATCCTGCCGTACGCCGCCGGGCCGCATCCCGGCATGTTCGGCCCTTTCCAGCTCTTCCGCTTCGACATTCCCGAACTCCCGGACATCGTCTACACCGAGAGCCTCACCGGCGCCGTCTACCACGACGAACGCGCCGACACCGTGGCCTACCTCGAGGCGCTGGACCGGATGGGCGCACAGGCCGCGCCCCTGTCGGACACCGGACGCATCCTCGGTGACCTGCGCAAGGAGCTCTGAACCACCCCCCATGGAACATCTGTCCCCCACCGAACACCGCCCCCCGGGCACATACCGCCCCCGCAGGGAGGACGGCGCGCACGTCCGCAACGGCCCGCGCGTCTACAACGGCATGCCCGCCCGGGAGCTGGGCAGCGTCGGCTGGCGCAAGCCGTGGAGCGGCCCCAACGGCGGCAACTGCGTGGAGGCGCTGAAGCTGTCGGACGGCCGGGTGGCCCTGCGGCAGTCCAGCGATCCCGACGGGCCGGCGCTCATCTACTCCCCCCACGAGATCGAGAGCTTCATCGCCGGAGCCAAGAACGGCGAGGCCGACTTCCTCCTGCCCACTTCGTGACCCGAGAGGCCGCCATGACCGGCAACCGCTACTCCGCCGACCGCATCGACACCACCGCCCCGCACTCCGCCCGGATGTACGACTACTGGCTCGGGGGAAAGACGCACTACGAGGCCGACGCGGAGGCCGCCGAGGCCGTCATGGCGCTGTGGCCCGGCGTCCGCACCGGCGCGCAGGTGAACCGCTGGTTCATGCGGCGGGCCGCGCGCTGGCTCGCCGAGGAGGCCGGTATCCGGCAGTTCCTCGACGTCGGCGCAGGCATCCCCACCACCCCGAACCTGCACCAGGTCACCCAGGCCGTCGCCCCCGACTGCCGGGTGGTATACGCGGACAACGACCCGATCGTGCTGACGTACTCCGAGGCGCTGCTGGAGAGCAGCCCGGAGGGCCGGACGGTCTACGTGCACGCCGACGTCACCGACCCGGCGAGCATCCTTGCCACGCCGGCGTTGCGCGAGACGCTGGACCTCACCCGGCCCGTCGGCCTGTCGATGATGGCGCTGCTGCACTTCGTCACCGACGAGGGCAAGCCCTACGACCTGGTGCGCGAGCTGATGGGGGCGCTGCCGTCCGGCAGCTATCTGATGCTCTCCCACTGCACGCCGGAGCTGGACCCGCCGGCGTGGGAGCGGCTCTCGCAGCTCGCGGCCTCGCGCAGCGACATCACCGGCCAGGCGCGCAGCCACGCGGAGGTGTCCCGCTTCTTCGACGGGCTGGAGCTGGTGGAGCCCGGCGTGGTCGTGCCGCACCGCTGGCGCCCGGACGGCGACGAGTCCGTCGCCGACCTCACGGACGCGGAGGTGTCCCTGTACGCGGGAGTGGCGCGCAAGCCGTGACGGGCGCCGCCCCCGGAACGCACCGGCCCCCACAGCGGGGCGGCCGGTGCGGCCGGGGCCGAGGCGACCGGTCCGGCCGCAGTCAGGCGCCGCCGGGCGGTCGGAAGCGTACGGGCAGCCGTACGGGCCCGCGCATCAGCATGCCCGTGCGCCACGGCAGCGTGTCCGGGTCCGCGTCCAGGGCGAGGTGGGGTGCACGTTCCAGCAGGCGCCCGATGGCGACGCGCGCCTCCAGCCGGGCGAGGGGTGCTCCCAGGCAGAAGTGCACGCCGTGGCCGAAGGCCAGGTGCCCCCGGGTACCGGCCGCTCCCCCGCCGTGTGTCGGCGCCTCACCGCGGCGGATGTCGAAGCGGTCCGGCTCGGGGAACCGCTGCGGGTCGCGGTCGCCGTCGGCGAGCACAGGCAGCACCACCTCGCCGCCGCCGGGGATCGTCACCCCGCCGATCTCCACCGGCTCCACGGTGAAGCGGTACGTCGGCGTCTCCACCGGTCCGTCGTAGCGCAGCATCTCCTCGACGGCGGCGTCGATGAGCGCCGGGTCGGCGCGGAGCGCCGCGAGCTGGTCCGGGTGGCGGAGCAGGGCGAGCACGCCGTTGGAGATCAGGTTGACCGTGGTCTCGTGCCCCGCGACGAGCAGCAGCCAGGTCATGCCCAGCAGTTCGTCGGGGGCGAGCCGGTCGCCGTCCTCGTCCGTGGTGCGGATCAGGCCGCTGAGCAGGTCGGTTCCGGGTTCGTCGCGTTTGCGGGCGATGAGCGCCTGCAGGTAGTCGGTCAGCGCGTCGACCGCGGCCCGCGTCTCCGCGTCCGAGGCGACGCCGACCACCGTGTTCGACCAGCGGCGGAACGGCTCCCGCTCCAGGCCGGGCACGCCCAGCAGTTCACAGATGACGCCGATGGGCAGCGGGAACGACAGCGCCTCCACCAGGTCGCCGCGTCCGTCCGGTGCCGCGAGAAGGGCGTCCAGTAGCGCGTCGGTCATCTCCCGCACGCGGGGTGCGAGCGCCTCGACGCGACGCGAGGTGAACTCCCGCGCCACCAGCTTGCGCAGCCGGGTGTGGTCGGGCGGGTCGGAGGCGAGCATGTGCCTGCCGGATGCCACGGACCGCATACCCAGACGCGGCGACGCCCTGTCCCACTCCTTCGACAGCCGCGGGTCGTTGAGCGTGGCGCGGGCGGCGTCGTAGCCGACCACCAGCCAGGCCTCGAACCCCTCCGGTGTGCGCACCCGGTGCACCGGCCCCTGCGCGCGGAGCTGCGCGTACACCGGGTACGGGTTCCGGGCGAACTCCTCGCCCAGCGCGCCCAGGTCGACCAGGCGCTCCCGGTGTCGCCGGCCGCCGTGCTCTTCCCCGTCCGCGTGCTCCCCGTGGTCCCCATGGTCTCCGCCGTGAGCGGTGTCGTGCGCGTGCGTCGTCATGCTCCCCCTCGCGTTCCGGGCCCCCTGGACCGATGCTAGGCCGCCGGGACGCACCGGTGCGAGAGGCGCATTTCGGCCACACCTCCGCGCCCGGTCAGCCGTAGAGGGAGAGTGCCCGGGCGAGGGCGGTCCGGGTGGGGAGGCCGTCAGTGTCACCGGGGGCCTGCACGGCGAGGGCAGCGACGCACGCGGCCTCCGCCAGGGCGCGTTCCGGGTCCAGCTCGCGCAGCCAGGCCGAGAGCCAGCCGGCGGTGAAGGCCTCCCCCGCGCCCGAGGGGTCGGTCACCTGGACGCCGAACGGCTCGTGCGTCCACTGCCCGTCCCGCGTGACGGCGAGGGTCGAGTGGTCCTGCCGCTTGACGACGACGGTCCGCGCGCGGCCCAGCTCCAGCAGGGCCTTGGCGACCTGCTCGGCGCCGCCTCCGAGCAGCATCTCCAGCTCGTCCTCGCCGGCGACGACGAGGTCGGCCTCGCGCAGCAGCGGACCGGCGATCCGCATCCAGTCGTGGTCGGTGCCCAGGGTGTGCTGCACGCTCGGGTCGAAGCTGACGGCGGCGCCGGACTGGCGGGCGAGCTCGACCAGCCGGTGCACCGCCTGCGCGGCGCCCGGCGCGAGCATGGGCGTGACGCCGGAGACGTGCACCAGCCGTGCGCCGACGATGGCCTCGGGCGGGAGGTCCTGGGCGGTGAGCCGGGAGCCAGCGGAGCCGGCGCGATAGGAGACGGCGTCCAGGGGGCGCTGCGGGTGGCTGTCTCTGAGCAGCAGCCCGGTGGGCGCGTCCGGGTCGGCGACGGCCCAGGAGACGTCCACGCCGTCGGCGCGCATCTCACGCAGCACCGCCTCGCCGGCCGGGTCGGCGCCGACCCGCCCCAGCCAGCGGGTGGGGTGGCCGAGGCGGGCCAGCGCCGCGGCGACGGTGGACTCCGCTCCGGCGACGGAACGGCGGAAGTGCACCGCGCGGTCGAGGGGTACGCCCGGCTCGGCGAGCATGAGCAGCATCGCCTCACCGCATGTCACGGCCTCCGGTCCGGTCGCCACGCCGCTCTCCCGCCTGTCCGCCTGCTGTCCTGTCCGGGCGAGGTTACCCGGTGCGGGCGGGTCACCCCAGGGCGTCCTCTTCCCCTCTCACTCCGGGGCCGGTGCCCGCCGTCGGCGGCGGGCACCGGCCCCGGATGCGAACGGCGGCCGTCAGCCGCCGAGTTCACGGTGGCGCCGGCCCAGGCGCCCCGCGCCCTCTTCGGTGAGGGAACCGTGCAGCCGGAGCCGCGCGATGCCGCCGTCGGGAAAGATGTCCAGCCGCACGTGCGTCACGGCGGGGGCGTCGTCGAGCAGGAAGCGGTGCACGCTGTCGGGCTGGAGCCGGGTACGGGGCAGCAGCTCGCGCCACGCGCCGTCCTCGCCGTCACGGCCGACGAGCGCGGCCCAGCCGGCGGCGTTGCCCTTGAGGTAGCCGGTGTCGATCTCGACGGCGCGGATCACGGCCTGCTCGGTCAGCGCGTAGCGGATCCAGTCGTTGCCCCGGTCGCGACGGCGGCGCGTCTCCCAGCCGTCGTCCATCTTCCGGCTGCGGCCGGGCTGGATGGTGTGGGCGGGCGGGGAGTAGAAGCGGTCGGAGGCGTCCTCGACGGCGCCGCCGTTCTCCTGCGCGACGACGTCGAAGGTGCCGAGCGCCGCGAGCCACGCCGGGTCGGGGACGACCTCGCCGTGCACCCGCAGCCGGGCGACGCCGCCGTCGGGGTGCTGCACCAGGCGCACGTGGGTGAAGCGCTGTTCGGCGGTGACCTCGAAGCCGTTCGCGGCGTGGCCGCCGATCTCGGTGCGGGGCACGATCTCGGTCCACTTCACGTCGGGACCGAGGAGGTCCGCGGGCGACGGGGCCCCGGGGACGGACGCGGCCTGGACGGAGACGGCGCGCGGGTAGTTGCCGCGGAAGTGGGCGGTGTCGACGATGACGCCGCGGATGACGCCCGGGGCGCCGAGGCGGACCAGGGCCCAGTCGTGGTCGTCCGCCTCCGGGTGGGGGGTGTCCGCGCCGGTGCCGCGGCGGCGGCGGGTCTCCCAGCCGTCCATGATCTTGCCCTTGTGGCCGAAACGCTCGGGGTCGAACTCGGCCGGTTCCGGCGTGAGGAGGTTCTCCCGCTCGGCGAAGAACTCGTCGTTGGCGGCGACGACGCCGGCGCCCAGCCGCCGGTCGGCCAGGTCGGCGAGGTGGGTGAAGGGCAGGTCGGCGTCGCGGTAGTCAGCGTACGGGTCGCCGCCGGGGTACGGGTTCGCGTCGCCGGTGTGGCGGGGGATCGCGGGGGTCGCCGCGCTCATGTGCTGCCTTCCTTTTGCGGTCAGCCGGCCCGGTGGGCGGTCGGACGGGCGATGAGCCGCCCGGTCCTGTCCAGGGGCCGGGAGTGGTCGGTGATCTGTTCGCCGCGCAGCCAGCTGGACCGGACCACGCCGTGCAGGGTGCGTCCGGCGTAGGCAGTGACCTGGTTGCGGTGGTGCAGCGCGGCGGGGTCGACGGTGAACGTCTCCTCGGGGGCGAGGACGGCGAAGTCGGCGTCGTGGCCGGGGGCGACGGCGCCTTTGTGAGCGAGGCCGGCGAGCCGTGCGGGCCCGGCGGACATCCACCGCACGACGTCCTCCAGGGAGTGGCCGCGCTCCCGAGCGGCGGTCCACACGGCGGGCAGGCCGAGCTGGAGGGAGGAGATGCCTCCCCAGGCGTCGGCGAAGTCGGGGGTCTTGAGGTCGGTGGTGCAGGGCGAGTGGTCGGACACCACGCAGTCGAGGAGGCCGTCGGCGAGGCCCTGCCAGAGGGCGTCCTGGTTGGCGCGCTCCCGGATGGGCGGGCAGCACTTGAACTCGGTTGCGCCGTCGGGAACCTCCTCCGCGGTCAGGGTGAGGAAGTGCGGGCAGGTCTCGACGGTCAGCCGTACGCCGTCGCGGCGGGCGTCCGCGATCATCGGGAGGGCGTCGGCGGAGGACAGGTGCAGGACGTGGACGCGGGCGTCCAGGCGGCGCGCGAGGTCGATGAGCAGGGCGATGGCGTCGTGCTCGGCCTCGCGGGGCCGGGAGGCGAGGAAGTCGGCGTAGCGGCCGCCGGCGCGCTGCGGGGCGGCGGTGAGCCGTCCGGGGTCCTCGGCGTGCACGATGAGCAGGCCGTCGAAGGAGGCGATCTCGGTGAGCGCGGCCTGAAGCTGCTCCGGGTCCAGCTCGGGGAACTCCTCGACGCCGGAGGGGGACAGGAAGCACTTGAAGCCGAACACGCCCGCCTCGTGCAGCGGCTTCAGGGCGGCGACGTTGCCGGGCACGGCGCCGCCCCAGAAGCCGGTGTCGATGTGCGCCTTCTCGCGGGCGACGTCCTGCTTGATGCGCAGGTGGTCGACGGTGGTGGTCGGCGGCAGCGAGTTGAGCGGCATGTCCAGGAGCGTGGTGACACCGCCCGCGGCGGCGGCGCGGGTGGCGGTGTAGAAGCCCTCCCACGCGCTGCGGCCGGGGTCGTTGACGTGCACGTGGGTGTCCACCAGGCCGGGCAGCAGGGCGTCGTCGCCCAGTTCGACGAGGCGCGCGCCGTCGGGCACCGGGGCGTCGTGGGGCAGAACGGCGTCGATCCGGCCGTCCTGCCCGACGGCCACGGACGCCGCCCGGGCGCCCTCCGGGGTGATCACACGGGTCGAACGCAGCACCAGCCGGACGTCGGCCACCTCGGTTCCTCCTCTGGGCCTCCGCCGGGGCGGAGATTCGGTTCTTCCGCGAAGCGGAATTTCAACGTTCTGTTGAGAAGTCTTCCCGCCCGCAGGGCGACACGTCAAGCCTGCGCGGACTCCTGGAGGTTTCCACTAAATGGAAGACCGTTGCCGCATCCCGGTATGGATGTCCTGCCACTGGCGGCGCCCGGACACCCTCTTCGTACCCGCCTCCAGCCCTCGTGACCGGCGACAACGGGCCCCACGGGGCGGTGCCCGCCGGGGCGGGGCCGGTAGCATGCGCCACACACCGCAGGAAAGGAACGCGACGTGCCGTCGTCCGCCGAGCGCAAACCCGCCAACCCGTCCGCCCCCGCCTCGAGTGGCGGGGTGCAGTCCCTGGAGCGCGCCTTCGACCTGCTGGAGCGGATGGCCGACGCCGGCGGCGAGGTCGGGCTGAGCGAACTGTCCGGCAGCAGCGGTCTGCCGCTCCCGACGATCCACAGGTTGATGCGCACCCTCGTCGCCTGCGGCTACGTGCGGCAGCAGCCCAACCGCCGGTACGCGCTCGGGCCCCGGCTGATACGACTCGGCGAGAGCGCCTCCCGGCTGCTGGGCACCTGGGCACGCCCCCACCTGGCCCGCCTCGTCGAGGAGACCGGAGAGACGGCGAACATGGCACTGCTGGACGGCGACGAGGTCGTCTACGTCGCCCAGGTGCCCTCCCGGCACTCGATGCGGATGTTCACCGAGGTCGGGCGGCGCGTGCTGCCGCACTCCACCGGCGTCGGCAAGGCGCTGCTGGCCGACGCACCACCGGAGGAGGTGCGGGCACTGCTCGCCCGCACCGGCATGCCGGCCGCCACCGAGAAGACCCTCACCACACCCGAGGCGTTCCTCGAGGCGCTGGTCGACGTGCGGGAGTGCGGGTACGCCACGGACGACAACGAGCAGGAGATCGGGGTGCGGTGCATCGCGGTGACAGTCCCGGACGCACCGACGCCCGCGGCGATCTCCATCTCCGGGCCCGCGGGCCGGGTGACGGAGGCGGCGACGGACACCTTCGTACCCCTGCTCCGGGAGGTGGCCCGGGACCTGTCCACCGCACTGGCCACCACGACGAACGGCGGCTAGCCCGGCCCACCAGGCCTCCGGGCGGCGCGTTCGCCGGGCCGGACCGGCAGCCGCGCGCCGTCCGCGGCGCGCGGGAGGGCGCCCCCGCCGCCCTCATCCGCCCCCGCGGGCGCGGCGGACGGGCTGCACCTCCCCGGGGCGGCCCGGGGCAGACGGTCGCCTGACTACCCGGCGCCGGAGCGAGGGGGACGGGTGCCGGAGCCGAAGGCATCGACGGCCCGACGGAGTTCCTCCAGCGCGGCGGCGAGGGCGCTGACCGAGCCGAGGGCGGCGGCGACGAGGAGCAGCGAACCGCGCAAGCGGGCGACGTCGGGCGGCTCACCGGCCGCCAGGACGCGGAGGCGGCCGAGTTCCTCCTCGGCGGCCCCCCGGTCGGAAAGCCGGGCGGGGTGGGCGGCGAGCTCCCGGCTCACGCGGTCCACGGCCGCACGGAGCGCACCCGCGGCTGCGGGCGCCGACTGCGTCACGGTCTCACTTCGCACGATGCTCCTCTCCCCCACGGGCAGCCCCGTCTGTCCCCTTCTCACCCGGTCGGGCCCGAAAGGTTCGCACAGTAAACGCCACTCTCCGCACAGCGCGCTACACGGAGGGCGAAAATCAGGCCGGTAATGTTATCGGCTCACCGCACACAGTCACCAGACGGGGAAAGCCGGGAGCACCATGGACCCGATGAACGACCGCACCGACCAGGCCATCGACCAAGACAGGAAGATCGCCGCCCTGCTGCTCGCAGCCGGGGGCGGACGCCGCCTGGGTGGGCACCCCAAGGCACTCCTCTCGCACCACGGCCGCCCCCTCGTCGAACACGCGGTCCGCACGCTGCGGGACGGCGGCTGCACACCGGACGTGCGCGTGGTGCTCGGCGCAGCAGCGGACGACGTGCGGGGGACCGCGGACCTGTCCGGATGCGTACTACTGGAGAACCCGGAGTGGGAGGCCGGCATGGGCACCTCGCTGCGCACCGGTCTCGACGCACTGACGGGTTCGGGCGCCGCCGCGGCCCTGGTGTTCCTGGTGGACCAGCCGGGCGTCGGGCCCCAGGCGGTGGCCCGGGTCCGCGCGGCGTACCGCTCCCCCGCCACGCTCGCCGCCGCCGCGTACGGCGGGCGGCGCGGCCATCCGGTGCTGCTGGGCGCAGACCACTGGGCCGGGGTCGCGGCAGCGGCCTCGGGTGACCGGGGCGCACGGGGGTACCTGACGCGGCACGAGGAGGAACTGCGTCTCGTGGAGTGCGGCGACGTCGCGGACCCGGCCGACATCGACACCCCGGAGGACCTTTCCCGGCTCTCGCCCTGACCTGCGGGCGGCGGCAGTGAGAAGTATCTCGACATCAACAAACCATTGAAGTTCCACGATAAGGAAACTAGCCTCCACTGATCAGAAGCGTCCGCTCCGCCGGGCGCTCCTCCGCCACGACAGAGCACGCACCATCCGCAAGGAGTGACCAGCATGTCCGCACCAGCGCCGTCCCAGCCGGCCCGCGTCGACGCCGAGCACGTCGCACGTCAGGAGGAGGTCCTGACGGACGAGGCGCTCGCCTTCGTGGCCGAGCTGCACCGCCGGTTCACCCCGCGCAGGGACGCACTGCTGGCCGCACGCGAAGAACGGCGGGCGGAGATCGCCCGCACCACGACGCTGGACTTCCTACCGGAGACCGCCCACGTCCGCGAGGGCGACTGGCGGGTCGCCGACTGCCCGGCGGCTCTGCAGGACCGGCGGGTGGAGATCACCGGTCCGACCGACCGCAGGATGACGGTCAACGCGCTCAACTCGGGAGCCCGGGTCTGGCTGGCCGACTTCGAGGACGCCTCCGCCCCCACCTGGGAGAACGTCATCGGCGGGCAGCTCAACCTGACCGACGCGTACGAGCGCCGCATCGACTTCACCGACGAGCGCGGGAAGGCGTACGCGCTGCGCCCGGCGGAGGAGCTGGCGACCGTGGTGATGCGGCCGCGGGGCTGGCACCTCGACGAACGGCACCTCACCGTCGAGGGACGGCCCGTACCGGGCGCCCTGGTCGACTTCGGCCTGTACTTCCTGCGCAACGCCCAGCGGCTGCTCGACCTCGGCAAGGGCCCGTACTTCTACCTGCCCAAGACCGAGTCGCACCTCGAGGCCCGCCTGTGGAACGAGGTCTTCGTCTTCGCCCAGGACTGGTGCGGCATCCCGCACGGAACCGTCCGGGCCACGGTGCTCATCGAGACGATCACCGCCGCGTACGAGATGGACGAGATCCTCTACGAGCTGCGCGACCACGCCTCGGGGCTCAACGCGGGCCGCTGGGACTACCTGTTCTCCCTCGTGAAGAACTTCCGCGACGGCGGCGAGCGGTTCGTCCTCCCCGACCGGAACGCGGTGACGATGACCGCACCCTTCATGCGGGCCTACACCGAGCTGCTCGTGCGCACCTGCCACAAGCGGGGCGCGCACGCCATCGGGGGCATGGCCGCGTTCATCCCGAACCGCCGCGACCCGGAGGCGAACGAGAAGGCCCTGGAGAAGGTCCGCAGCGACAAGGACCGCGAGGCGGGCGACGGCTTCGACGGCTCCTGGGTCGCCCACCCGGACCTGGTGCCGGTCGCGCAGACCTCGTTCGACGCGGTCCTCGGCGACCGTCCGCACCAGAAGGACCGGTTGCGCGAGGACGTCGACGTGAAGGCCGCCGACCTCCTCGCCGTCGACTCCCTCGAAGCCCGTCCGACCCGCGAGGGCCTGCGCAACGCAGTACAGGTCGGCACCCGCTACATCGAGGCGTGGCTGCGCGGGCTGGGAGCGGTGGCGATCTTCGGGCTGATGGAGGACGCCGCCACGGCCGAGATCTCACGCTCGCAGATCTGGCAGTGGGTGAACGCGGGCGTGGTGCTCGACACCGGCGAGCGGGTCACCCCGGAGCTGGTGCGCGAGATCGCCGCGGAGGACCTGGCCGCGATCCGGGACGAAGCCGGCGAGGAGGCATTCGCCGCCGGACGCTGGCAGCAGGCCCACGACCTGCTGCTCCGGGTCTCCCTGGACGAGGACTACACCGCCTTCCTCACCCTCCCGGCCTACGAGCTGCTGGACTGACGGCTTCCCCCCGGGCCCCGGCGGGGACGCGGGCCCGCCTGCGGGCGGGCCCCCACCCCGCCGGAGCGCGGCCGGGGTGGAGCGGCCCCGGAGCGAAGCGCCCTGGTCGCGAACAGCGCGTGCCGGTGACACCCTTGTCCGCATGGACGCTCGAGGGGCGCCGCCGGGCGGCGGGCCGCCGCCCGTGCCGTGGCCCGCCGGGCCCGAAGAGGCCCTCGCCCTGAACCACACCGGTTCCTTCGACTGGGACCTGGACCGGGGAGTCGTGCACATGGACCCCTCGGCGCTGGCGCTGTTCGGGGTGGCGCCGGAGGAGTTCGACGGCGATCCGTCGATCCTCACCGCCCGCGTCCCGGCCGCGGAGGCGGCCCGTCTCGACCTGCTCGTCGCCCAGGCCCTGAAGGGCGGCCGCTCCTCCTACGGCGCGTACTTCCGGATGAACGCGCAGCACGGCACTCAGCGCTGGACCCACACCCAGGGCGCGATCCTGCGCACCCCCGACGGCCGTCCGTACCGGATCGTCGGCATCCTGCGCGACGCCACCGAGGAGCTCAGCCAGTCCACCGAACGTCTCACCCTGGACGCCGAGCGCTCGCTGCACACCGACGTGGTCGACGCGACCACGGCGGGGCTGGCGCACGCCCGTACGGTCCGCGAGGTGCTGGACGCCCTCGGCACTTCCCGCGGCCTGGACCAGCTCGGGGTGATCAGCGTCGTGGTGGGGCTGGTGCAGGAGGGACGGATGCAGCTGTACGGCGAGGGCGAGCTGAGCGGCATGCTGCCGATGAGCCGGCGGCGACTGGACGAGCCGCTGCCGCTGCCGGAGGCCGTACGCACCCTGACCCCGCGCTACATCGCCTCCCGCGAGGAGTTCGCCCGGCGCTACCCGCCGCTGTGGTCGTGGGCGAAGGAGCTGGGCTGGAGCGCGGCCGCGTTCCTGCCCCTGATCGCCCAGGGCGAGGCGCTCGGCGCCATCGGGCTGGTCTACCGCGACAAGTACTCCTTCACCAGCGAGGAGCGGACCCTGCTCACCGCGCTGACCAGCAGCATCGCCCAGAGCCTGGAACGCGCCCGGCTGTTCGAGCAGGAACACGAACTGGCCGAGGGGCTGCAGCGCGCGATGCTGCCGCACTCGCTGCCCAGCATCCCCGGTGTGCATGCCGAGGTCCGCTACCGCGCGGCCCAGCAGGGCCGGGACATCGGCGGTGACTGGTACGACGTGATCCCGCTGCCCGGAGGCAGGGTCGCCGCCGTGGTCGGCGACGTGCAGGGCCACGACACCGACGCGGCGGCCGTGATGGGACAGCTGCGCATCGTGCTCCGGGCCTACGCGGCCGAGGGCCACTCGGCGCCCACGGTGATGGCCCGCGCCTCGTCGTTCCTGCACGACCTGGATTCCGACCGGTTCGCGACCTGCCTGTACGTGGAGGCGGACCCCTCGACGGGCTGGCTGCGGATCGTCCGGGCCGGGCACCCGCTGCCGCTGCTGCGCCGGTCCGACGGGCGCTGCCGCCCCTTCCCCGTGATGGGGGCGCTGCCGCTGGGGCTGTCCACCCAGTTCGGGCAGCCGAAGTACCCGGTGACGACGATGGAGCTGGAGCACGGCGAGACGCTGGTGCTGTTCACCGACGGCCTGGTGGAGCAGCCCGGCGGCGACGTGGAGCAGGGCATAGAGGACCTCGCGGAGGCGGTGCGCACCGGCCCGTCCGAGATCGCGAAGCTCGCGGACCGGCTGTGCGAGGTGCCTGAGGCGTGGAACGGCACCGACGACCTGGCGCTGGTGCTGCTGCACCGCGAGGTCTCCGCCCCCACGCGGCCCGCCCGGCGGCTGCACCAGCACGTCGCTCCGCGCGACCCGGAGTCGCTGGCCACGGTCCGGCACATGGTGCACGCCGCGGCGCTGTCCTGGGGAGCCGGCGACCGGGCGGACGACCTGTCGCTGGTCACCGACGAACTGGTCACCAACGCGCTGCTGCACAGCGGCGGCGGGGCAGTGGTGACGGTGCACCCGCTCTCCGGGGCGCAGCGGCGCGTCCGGGTCGAGGTGACGGACCGCTCCAGCACGGTGCCGCAGGTGATGCACCCGGGCGCGTCCAGCATCTCCGGCCGGGGCCTGCTGCTGGTGGACCATCTCGCCGACGTGTGGGGCGTGGAGGCGCGCGGCACGGGCAAGGCGATCTGGTGCGAGTTCGTCGCCGACGGCCGGTGAGCGACGCCGGAAGCAGGGGCCCGGACGCCGCGGGGCGGGCGCGGCGTCAGGCGCGCAGCGGCTCCGGCTCGGTCCAGGACCCGTGCATCAGGTTCACCAGCCGCGCGACGGTCTCGGGGTGCTCGGCCGCGACGTCGTGCCGCTCACCGGGGTCGTCGCGCAGGTTGTAGAGCTCGACGTCCCACCGGTGGTCCGGCACGGTACGGTCCCGGCCGGGCGCGAACCGCACGGCCTTCCAGTCGCCGCGCCGTACGGCCTCGCACGTCTGGAGCCCCCGACCGCCGTCCGCGGCCTGCGAGGTGGGGGTGGCGAACGGGTCGTTGCGGTACCAGTACAGGTGCCGGTGGTCGCCGGGCGCGTGGACGCCGCCGACCAGACCGGCCAGGGAGAGCCCGTCGACGTGGTCCGGCGTGCGGGCCCCGGCGAGTTCGGTGAGGGTGGGCAGCACGTCGGTCAGCGGCGTCTGCCGTGAGGTCTCGGTGCCGGCGGCGACCCGGCCCGGGCCCCAGGCGAGGAGGGGTACGCGGATGCCGCCCTCGTACAGGTTGCGCTTGACGCCGCGCAGGGAGGAGGCGGCGTCGAACCGGGCCGGGTCGACTCGACCCTCCTCGTGCGGCCCGTTGTCACTGGTGACCAGGATGACGGTGTCGTCGGCGATGCCGCGGGCCCGCAGCAAATCCACCATGGCGCCGACGGTGGTGTCGAGGTGGCTCACCTGCGCGGCGTGGCCCTTGTTGGCCTTGGTCCAGGGGCGGGAGGCGTAGCCGGCCTGTTCCAGCCGGCGACTCGGGGCGTGGGGGACGTTCGGCGCGAAGTAGAGCAGAAAGGGGCGTTCCGTCGCGCCTGCGCCGCTCCCCGTGCCGGAGTCCTGCCCCTCGTCCGGGCGGCGGGCCCGCTGCTGCCGGTCGGCCTGGTCCTGGATGAACTCCAGGGCGCGGTCCCGGAACAGGTCGGGGGCGTAGGTGCCGCGCCGGCCGGCGACGTTGCCGGGGACCGGGACGCGCCTGCCGTTCTCCCACAGCGCCGCCGGGTGGAAGTCGTGTGCGTGGTGGTGGCCGATGTAGCCGTAGAACTCGTCGAAGCCGCGGTTGTTGGGGTGGCTGGGCTGGTCGGGCTCCTCGGGTCCGAAACCCCACTTGCCGATGCAGGCGGTGCGGTAGCCCTGGTCGCGGAGGAGTTCGGCGAAGGTGGTGTCCTCGTCCCCGAGCGAGCCCTGCGGCCCTCCGAGCGGATTGGTGCGGACGGCGGCGTGACCGACGTGCAGGCCGGTGAGCATCGAGCAGCGGGACGGCGCGCACACCGGCGCAGCGGCGTAGGCGCTGGTGAAGCGGAGCCCTTCGGCGGCGAGTTCGTCCAGTCGCGGAGTGAGGATGAGATCCTGGCCGTAGGAGCCGAGCTCGCCGTAGCCGAGGTCGTCGGCGAGGACGACGATGACGTTGGGCCGACGGGGCTCGGGGCGCGCGGCGGGCTTCGCGCGGCCCTCTCCGGCCAGTGCGGTCACGGCCACGGTGGTTCCGGCGAGACCGAGAGCGGCGGCCGATCCGGCGATGAAGCGGCGTCGGGTGGCGTGCACGGGGTCGGGCTCCTTCTTCACGTACCGAAGGATCATCTTGAACCAGCACGCGGGGCGGCCGTGACCAGGTTCCCGCCGTGCGGGGCCTGTTGGGTGTGACGCGGGGCACGCCCGCGGGACTGCGCCGCAGGTAGCGGCGGCCTGGAGGGTCCGGAGCTGGCACCTGATCCGATATGGATTCGGTATGCGCGCGATGCGGTGCGCGCGGGCGGCGGCGTGCACCCGCTGCACGCCGCCGCCCGCGGCCGGGTGTCGGTCGCGGGCGAGCGGGAGGCGTGGCGAGCGCGGGGGTCAGCCGCCGGCCCGGGACGCCTCCGTGGCGGCGGGGCCGTCCCCTTCGGCGGCTCGCGCCGACGGGACGGCGGCCGCGCCGGTCGGGTCGGCGCCCGGCTCCATGGGGTGGGCGACGGTCTCCTCGTCCCGGCGTCCGCCGAAGTGGTTGAAGAGCAGGTTGAGCACGATGGCGGCGATGCAGCCGGTGGAGATGCCCGAGTCCAGCACGATGCGCGCGCTCTCCGGGAAAGCGTGGTAGAAGCCCTCGGCGGTGATGGGGATGATGCCGACGGCCAGCGAGACGGCGACGATCACGACGTTGTTGTCCTTCTCCAGCCCGCCCTTCACCAGCGTCTGGATGCCGCTGGCGGCGACCGATCCGAAGAGCACCACACCGGCTCCGCCGAGCACCGGCAGGGGAACGGTGGCGATGAGGGCGGCGGCGACGGGACACAGACCCATCAGCACGAGGATGCCGCCGCCGGCCGCGACGACGAAGCGGCTGCGGATGCGGGTCATGGCGACCAGCCCGATGTTCTGGGCGAAGGCGCTGCACGTGAAGCCGTTGAAGAAGGGGCTGACGAACGACCCCAGGGTGTCGGCGCGCAGCCCGGCGGCGATGGTGCGTTCGTCCGCCGGCCGGTCCACGATCTCGCCGAGGGCGAGCATGTCCGCCGTGGACTCGGTCATGGAGACGATCATGACGATGCACAGGGAGAGGATGGCCGCGAGGGAGAACTGCGGGGCGCCGAAGTGGAAGGGCGTCGGGAAGCCGACGACGTCGGCCGCGCCCAGGGCGGCGAAGTCGGTGAGCCCGAGCGGAATCGCGAGCAGCGTCCCGGCGACCAGACCGATCAGCACCGCGATCTGCTTCACGAAGCCGCGGGTGAAGCGGCGCAGCACCAACACGATCGCCAGCGTGGCGGCGGCCATCGCCAGGTTGCGTGCGGAGCCGAAGTCGGCGGCCTCGGGGTCGCCGCCCTGCGCCCAGTCGAAGGACACCGGAAGCAGCGAGATGCCGATGAGGGTGATGACGGTGCCGGTGACGACGGGCGGGAAGAAACGGACCAGCTTGCTGAAGTAGGGCGCGAGGAGGAAGCCGACGGCACCGGCGACCATCACCGCCCCGAAGATCACCGGAAGGGCGTCCTCCTTCGCCTCGCTGCCGACGATGGCCAGCATGGGGGCGACGCCGGCGAAGGTGACGCCGTTGACGAAGGGCAGCCGGGCGCCGATGCGCCAGATGCCGAGCGTCTGCAGCAGGGTGGCTATGCCGGCGGTGAAGAGGCTGGCCCCCATCAGGAAGGTCAGTTCGGTGGGTGTGAGTCCAACGGCGACGCCGACGACGAGCGGCGGGGCGACCACTCCGGCGTACATGGCGGCGACGTGCTGGAGTCCGGTGGTGAGGAGTTTGAGGGGAGGCAGCGAGCGGTCGACCGGGTGCTTGCCGGCCCCTTCCGCCTCATTCTCCGGCGGCTTCCCGCCGTCCTCGTCCGTGTTGCTCTGCGCGGTGAACCCGGGCGTCTCGGCCACGGCGGTTCCTCCTGTCGGTTGAACGAGTGCCGCCGAACGGCACGCGGTTTCAGGGAGGTGATGCGTCCTGTTGGTGGTTTCTCGCTGTGCGAAGGGGGTGTCCGTCGCGCCCGGGCCCGGGTGTGGGCCGTCCGTTCCCGGGACGCGAGCGTGCCGCATCCCGGGAACGGTGTGTCTGAGCATCCCGCTCGGCTGCTCAGACCCGGCCGGGAGCCGTCCCTCCCGGCCGGAGTCGTGGTGGCCGCCTCGGGGGCGGCCTCGGGTCAGCCCGCGTCGGCGGCGATGCGCGCGAGCCGGCGCGCCTCGTCGCGGGTGGTACGGGCGACGGCGTCCTCGTCGACCGTGGTCAGGCGACCCTGATCGACGACCGGGCGGCCGTCGATCAGGGAGAGCGTCACGGGGGCGGCCGCGCCGAGGACGAGTGCGGCGACCGGGTCGGCGATGGAGGAGTGGCCGAGGCCGTCCACCTTCCACAGCACCAGGTCGGCCAGCTTGCCGGCCTCGAGCGAGCCGATCTCGGCGCTGCGGCCGAGTACCTGCGCGCCGCCGTAGGTGCCCAGGCGGAGAGCCTGCCGGGCGTTCAGCGCCTTCTCGCGGTGCGCGCCGAGGCGGTTGACCAGCAGCGCGTTGCGCAGCTCGGTGTGGAGTTCGCCGGACTCGTTGGAGGCGGTGCCGTCCACGCCGAGGCCGACCGGCACCCCGGCGGAGAGCATGTCGGGGACGCGCGCGATGCCGGCTCCGAGGCGCGCGTTGGAGGAGGGGCAGTGGGCCACACCGGTGCCGGTGCGGGCGAAGGCGGCGACGTCGGAGTCGTTCATGTGGACGCAGTGCGCCATCCACACGTCCTCGCCGAGCCAGCCGGTGGACTCCAGGTAGTCGGTGGGGCCCTTGCCGAAGAGTTCGTGGCAGAACTTCTCCTCCTCCACGGTCTCCGACCCGTGGGTGTGCAGCCGTACGCCCTTGCGGCGGGCCAGTTCGGCGGCCCGGCTGAGGAGTTCGGTGGAGACGGAGAAGGGCGAGCAGGGAGCGACGGCGATGTGCAGCATCGACCCGAAGGAGGAGTCGTGGTGCCGGTCCACGGCCTCCTCGGTGGCGCGCAGCGCGTCCTCGGTGGTCTCGACGGCGAAGTCCGGGGGCAGACCTCCGTCCGACTCGCCGCGGTCCATGGAGCCCCGGGCGGCGGTGAAACGGACGCCCATGTCGCGGGCGGCGCGGATCTCGGCACCGAGCAGGTCGCCGGAGCCGCGCGGGAAGACGTAGTGGTGGTCCATGGCGGTGGTGACGCCTCCGCGGGCCATCATCGCCAGCGAGCCCTGCGCCGCCGCGTGCACCATGTCCTCGTCGATGCGGGCCCAGGTCGGGTAGAGGGAGACCAGCCAGTCGAAGAGGTTGCAGTCCTGCGCCAGGCCGCGGGTGATCCACTGGTAGAAGTGGTGGTGGGTGTTGACCAGCCCGGGGGTGGCCAGGTGGCCGGTGCCGTCGACCCTGCGGACGACACGCGAAAGCCCTTCGGGAGCCGGGCCGGCACCGACGGACTCGATGACGTTCCCGGCGATGACGAGGTGCCCGGAGGCGTACTCCGTGTCGTCGGCGTCGACGGTCGCGATCGCGCAGTTCTCGATGACGAGGCGTTCTGCGCTCGGGGCTCGCTCTGTCATTCGGTGTTCCTCGTTCTCTTCTCGGCTGGGGCGCGGCAAGGGCCCGGGGATTTGAGTGCCGGAGCCGGCGGGGCGGCTGACAGTTACCGCCCCACCGTGCCCGCTCCGGGTGCCGATGCGTCGCCTCCGCGACCGGTTCGCGGTCGGGGGCGGCGCGGTCAGAGGTTGGTCATGTCGACCGGGATGCGCGGTTCGGCTCCGTCCCGCAGCACGGTGGCCTCGATCAGGCCGTAGGGGCGGTCGGCCGCGTAGTAGACGGCGCCGTCGGCGGCGTCGTTCTTCAGGCCGAAGGGCTCCAGGTCCACGCGGAAGTGGTGCTTGTTGGGCATGGAGAAGCGGATCTCCTCGACCTCCGCGCGACTGTTGATCACGCGGGCGCCCATCTGGTACAGGGTCTGCTGGAGGGATAGCGAGTAGGTCTCGGCGAAGGCCTGGAGCATGTGCTTCTTCGTCTCCGCGTAGGACTTGTCCCACCGCGGCATGCGCTGCTCGTCGGTGCTCCAGGTGTGCCGCCACACGGCCGCGACCTCGGTGGCGAGGATGCGGTCGTAGTCCTCCTTGAGGGTGGTGTAGCGGTCCTTGACGTAGCCCCAGAACTCGCTGTTGGTCGAGTTCATCACGGTGAGGCCCTTGAGGCCGGACAGCACCTCGAAGTGCTCGCCGTCGTAGGTGACCTGGGCGGTGCGGGTCTCCTGGCCGGTGCGGACGAAGGAGTGCTGCACCTCGTCGGCGCCGATGAAGCGGGAGTTGGCGTCCGAGGTGGCGATGCGGTCCCAGGAGTACTCCTCGATCCGGATGCGCGCGCGGTGTATGCCTTCCTGGCTCTCCACGAAGTGCCGGGCGAGGTGGACGCCGAACTGTTCCGCCGAGGAGATGCCGTGCTCCTTGGCGAAGGCGAACACCGTGTTCTTGGTGGTGTCGGTGGGCAGGACGTTGCTGTTGGACCCGGAGTAGTGCACGTCGTCCATGGCGCCGGACAGGGCGACGGAGACGTTGAGGTCCTTGATGTGGTGGGTGTCCCCGTCGCGGGTGATCTTGACGACGCGGTTCTCCGCCTTGCCGTACTGGTTCTGGCCGAGAACCACCGGGCGGGCCGGGCGGGACGTTGCGGTCATGGGGTGTCAGCTCCCTCGGTACACGGAGTAGCCGTACGGGTTGAGCAGCAGCGGTACGTGGTAGTGCTCGCCCGGGTCCACCGCGAAGGTGAGGACGACCTCGGGGAAGAACGGGCCACGCGTCCTGGTGTCAGGGCCGCTGTCCCTTGCGCGGGGGGCGTCCTGCTGTTCCTCGGCGTTGTCAGGTGTGTGGTGTGCGGTGCGTGCGAAGTAGGGCGCCACCTCGAAGCGGAGCCGTACCTGCGCGGTGCCCTCCGGAAGGTCCGGAAGGTTCTTGCAGCGCCCGTCCGCGTCGGTGCTCGACGCGCCGTGTGCGATCCAGGCGCCGCCGTCGCCGTCGCGTACGGACAACTGCACGGCGACGCCCCCTGCGGGGCGTCCCCGGCTGGTGTCCAGGATGTGCGTGGACACCGAGGTGCGGCGCGGCGCGGCGGCCGGGGAGGATGCGGCGGTCATCGCGAGTCGTCTCCTTCGTGCGCGAGGCGGGTGAGCCGGATGCGGTTGATCTTCACCAGCTCGTTGCGGACGTTCTCCCATTCGCGTTCCGGCGTGTTGCCGAGACGCGCGAGGACCGCGTCCCGCATCTGCTCGCCGGTCAGACCGGTGGCGCAGATCAGGAAGACGTGCCCGAACTTCTCCTGGTACTCCAGGTTCAGTTCGAGCATCCGTGCCCTGAGCTCCTCCGGCGCGCCGGCCATACCCCGCTGTTCGCGGGCGGAGGCCGGGTCGCCGGGCTTGGGGCGCCCGATCGGCGGGTGCCCCGCCATCGCCTCGGCCAGGTCCTCCTGGGTCAGCTCGGCCATGGCGGCGTCGCTGGCGGCGAACAGCGCGGCGGCATCGGCGTACGGGCGCCGGGCGAGCACACCGCTCGCCCAGGCGTCCGAGGCGCACACCTCGGTCAGCGCGGTCCGCGCCGCACCTTCCTCGGTGGTGTTCAACCAGGTCAGACCTGGTTTCGGACTCGACGTCACGGGGGCCTCCGAAGCCGTGGTGCTGTTCGGGCTGACGTACAGCTAAGCCCCCGGGACACGGAACGTCAACACTTTGTTGAACTTTTTGCGCCGCACGCACCCGCCGCTCGCACCGGCCCGGCTATTCGGTGGCGCGGGCCGCGTTCTCCCTGTTCAGGTAGTTGTAGACGGTGAAGCGGCTGACACCCAGTGCACCGGCCACCGTCTCGACGCCGTGCCGCACCGAGAAGGCGCCGCGGGCCTCCAGGATGCGCACGACGGACTGTTTCGTCCTGCGGTCCAGCTCCGCCAGCGGCATCCCGTGCCGGCGTTCCAGCTCGGCCAGGATGTGGTCCAGCGAGTCGGACAGGTGCGGCAGCCGTACGGCCAGGACGTCCCGGCCCTCCCAGGCGAGCACGACGTCATCGCCGGCCGCCTCATCCGGTGTGACCATCTCGCCGCCCATGGCGTCGACCAGCGGCTTCACCGCCGCCACGAACGGGTGCTCCTGCGGGACACTCACCGGGCATCCCCGCTTTCGCCGTCCACGACGTTGACCTGGAGGGACACCCGGGTGGCACCGGCGCCGAGGGCCCGGCGCAGCATCTCGCCGACCGCCGCCAGGACCTCCTCCGAGCCGCCCTCGGCGGTGTTGCCGAACGGCCCCACGTCGACCGCGTCCAGCGGCGCGGCCTGCAGGGTCTCCCGGGCCACGACCGCGTGCTGCGGGGGCTCGTCGAGGTCGAAGGGCTCCGTCGTGAACTCCACTTTCAATCGCACGGGATCAGCGTAAGCGCGGTGGACGGCACTTGACAGCCGACGGGAGACAGCTGCACTCTTCCAGCAAGCAGAATCCTACTTCCGCATCGTGAAATCTCGATCGAGCTTCACGCGGACCGCTCACGGAAGGGAGCACGATCGACGTGGCCCCCCTCGCAGAAATCGGCAGCAGCGACCACCGGTTCACGGTCAACCTGTCGATCCTCTTCACCGAACTGCCGCTCCTGGAGCGCCCCGCCGCCGCCGCGGCCGCGGGCTTCCGGGCCGTGGAGCTGTGGTGGCCCTGGGTCGACGCGCCCGTACCGCCGCAGTCCGACCTGGACGCCCTGCGCGACGCCCTGCGCGACGCCGGGACGCAGCTGACCGGCCTGAACTTCTACGCCGGGCGGCTCCCCGGCCCCGACCGCGGCGCGCTGTCCGTGCCCGGCACGGAGTCGGAGCGCTTCCGCGCCAACATCGACGTCGCGGCCGGGTTCGCCGAGTCCCTCGGCTGCACGGCCCTCAACGCCCTCTACGGCAATCGCGTCGAGGGCGTGAGCGACGAGGAGCAGGACGCGCTCGCCCTGGCGAACCTCCAGCTCGCCGCCCGCGCGGCCGACCGGATCGGCGCGGTGGTGCTGATCGAGGCGCTGAACGCGCCCGAGTCCCCCCAGTGCCCGATCGTCAGCGCACCCCGGGCCGTGGAGGTCGTGGAGCAGGTCAACGCGGCCACCGGGCTGGACAACGCCCGCTTCCTGATGGACCTGTACCACCTGTCGATGAACGGCGAGGACCTCCCGGGAGTGATCGAGCGGTACGCCGACGTCACCGGGCACGTGCAGATCGCCGACAACCCGGGCCGGGGCGCCCCCGGCACCGGCGACCTGGACTTCACCGACCTGCTCGGACGTCTCCGCAAGCACGGCTACGACGGGTGGGTCGGCCTGGAGTACAAGCCGGGCGAAGGCCCCAGCGCCGGGTCCTTCGGCTGGCTCCCCGCACCGCTGCGCGGCGCGCGCTGACGCGACGCCTCCCCGAACGCCCCGCGCGGACCGACCCGCGCCCCCGCCACCCGCCCGACCGAAAGGCAGCGTCCCCCTCATGAGCAAGCTCCCGAAGATCGCCTGGATCGGCCTCGGCATCATGGGCTCCCCCATGGCCGAGAACCTGATCAAGGCCGGCTACGACGTCACCGGCTTCACCCTCGAGCAGGACAAGCTGGACCGGCTCGCGAAGAACGGCGGCACCGCCGCCGCCTCCGTCGCCGAGGCGGTCCGCGACGCCGATGTCGTGATCACCATGGTCCCGGCCGACCCGCAGGTGAAGGCCGTCATCCTCGGCGAGGACGGCGTACTCACCCACGCCAGGCGCGGCGCCACGGTGATCGACATGTCGTCCATCACTCCGCAGACCTCGGTCGCGGTCGCGGAAGCGGCGGCCGCGCTGGACAAGGACCTCAGCGTCCTGGACGCCCCCGTCTCCGGCGGCGAGGCCGGTGCGATCGAGGCCGTGCTGTCCATCATGGTCGGAGGCGAGCAGGCGGTCTTCGACCGGTCGAAGCCGATCCTGGACGCGCTGGGCAAGACCGTCATCCTCTGCGGCCCGCACGGCTCCGGACAGACCGTCAAGGCCGCGAACCAGCTGATCGTGGCGGTCAACATCCAGGCCTGCGCCGAGGCCGTGGTCTTCCTGGAGAAGTCCGGCGTCGACCTCGACGCCGCCCTCGACGTCCTGGCCGGCGGTCTCGCCGGCTCCACCGTGCTGGCGCGCAAGAAGGACAACTTCAAGAAGCGCGACTTCCAGCCGGGCTTCCGCATCGACCTCCACCACAAGGACATGGGCATCGTCTCCGACGCCGCCCGCAGCGTCGGCGCGGCCCTGCCGGTCGGCGCCGTGGTCGCGAACCTGGTCGCCTCCCTGCGCGCGCAGGGCGACGGCGGCCTGGACCACTCCGCGCTGCTGCGGGGTGTCGAGCGGCTGTCCGGCGTCCCCTCCCAGGGCTGACCGGCCCTGCCCCGAACGTCCGGACGGCGGCGCCGACACCTGTCCTGTCGCGCCCAGGCGCCGCCGTCCGGATACCCACTCCTCTCACCGACCTGGAGCACCCATGCCTCGTATGACCGCCGCACGGGCGGCAGTCGAAATCCTCAAGCGGGAAGGGGTGGACACCGCCTTCGGCGTGCCGGGAGCGGCGATCAACCCCTTCTACGCCGCCCTCAAGGCAAGTGGCGGCATCGACCACACGCTCGCCCGGCACGTCGAGGGCGCCTCGCACATGGCCGAGGGCTACACGCGCGCCAAGGCCGGCAACATCGGCGTCTGCATCGGCACGTCGGGACCGGCGGGCACCGACATGATCACCGGTCTGTACTCCGCGAGCGGCGACTCCATCCCGATCCTGACCATCACCGGCCAGGCGCCGACCCACCTCCTGCACAAGGAGGACTTCCAGGCCGTCGACATCGAGGCCATCGCCGCGCCGGTCACGAAGAAGGCCACCACAGTGCTGGAGGCGGCCCAGGTGCCTGGCGTCTTCCAGGAGGCCTTCCACCTGATGCGCTCCGGACGTCCCGGACCGGTGCACATCGACCTGCCGATCGACGTCCAGCAGACCGAGATCGAGTTCGACCCGGACTTCTACGAACCGCTCCCGGTGCACAAGCCCAGCGCGAGCCGTCGGCAGATCGAGAAGGCACTCACCATGCTCGGCGCGTCGGAGCGCCCGCTGATCGTCGCGGGCGGCGGCATCGTCAACGCCGACGCCTGCGACCTGCTGGTCGAGTTCGCCGAGCTCACCGGCATCCCGGTGGTGCCGACCCTGATGGGCTGGGGCGCCCTGCCCGACGACCACGCACTCAACGCCGGCATGGTCGGCCAGCAGACCGGCCACCGCTACGGCAACGCCACCTTCCTGGAGTCCGACTTCGTCCTCGGCATCGGCAACCGCTGGGCCAACCGCCACACCGGCTACCGGATGGACGTCTACACCGAGGGCCGGACCTTCGTCCACGTCGACATCGAGCCGACCCAGATCGGCAGGATCTTCGCGCCCGACTACGGCATCGTCTCCGACGCCGGGGCCGCGCTCACGCTCTTCGTCGAGGTGGCGAAGGAGCTCAAGGCAGACGGACGGCTGCCGGACCGCTCGGCGTGGGCGGCCTCCGCCCAGGAGCGCAAGGCCACGCTCCAGCGCCGGACGCACTTCGACGACGTGCCGCTCAAGCCACAGCGCGTCTACGAGGAGATGAACCGCGCGTTCGGCCGGGACACGGTCTACGTGTCGACCATCGGCCTGTCGCAGATCGCGGGCGCCCAGTTCCTGCACGTCTACAAGCCGCGGCACTGGATCAACTGCGGCCAGGCCGGGCCGCTCGGATGGACCGTACCGGCCGCGCTCGGCGTCGCCATCGCGGCCCCGGACGCGACGGTCGTCGCCCTGTCCGGCGACTACGACTTCCAGTTCATGATCGAGGAACTGGCGGTCGGCGCGCAGCACCGGATTCCGTACGTCCACGTCCTGGTGAACAACTCCTACCTGGGTCTGATCCGCCAGGCCCAGATCGGCCTGGACATCAACTTCCAGGTCAACCTGGAGTTCGAGAACATCAACACCCCCGAACTGGGCGTGTACGGCGTCGACCACGTCAAAGTGGCCGAGGGCCTGGGCTGCAAGGCGCTGCGCGTGACCGAGCCGGACGACCTGCTGCCCGCCTTCGAACGGGCCAGGAAGCTGGCAGCCGAGCACCGGGTGCCGGTGGTCGTCGAGGCCATCCTCGAGCGCATCACCAACATCTCGATGAGCCCCACGGCGGACATCAGCGCCGTCAAGGAGTTCGAGGACCTCGCCACCGAACCGGGCCACGCCCCCACCGCGGTCAGGACCCTCGCACCCTGACCGCAGCGGCGCGCGCCTCGTGTCCCCACGTCGCCCACCCCAGGCGACTTCAACAAACTGTTGTCGACGCCGCGCGCCGTCCCTACGCTCCCAGGACGCGGAAACGGTCTTCCGCGCGCCCGCCCCGCGGCGCACCTCTCCCAGAAGGGTCACCATGACGCAGCCCCAGCCGACGGCGGGGACTCTCACCACGGAGTCCGGCGCCCCCGTCGCAGACAACCAGAACTCCGCCACGGCCGGCGCCGGCGGCCCGCTGCTCCTCCAGGACCAGTACCTGCTGGAGAAGCTGGCCCGGTTCAACCGCGAACGCATCCCGGAGCGCGTCGTGCACGCCCGCGGCTCGGGCGCCTACGGCCACTTCGAGGTCACCGACGACGTCTCGGCGTACACCGGTGCCCACTTCCTGGGCGAGGTCGGCCGCCGCACGGAGACCTTCCTGCGTTTCTCCACCGTGGCCGACAGCCTCGGCGGCCCGGACGCCGCACGCGACCCGCGCGGTTTCGCGCTCAAGTTCTACACCGAGGAGGGCAACTACGACCTCGTCGGCAACAACACCCCGGTGTTCTTCATCAAGGACCCGCTGAAGTTCCCGGACTTCATCCACTCCCAGAAGCGCGACCCCTTCACCGGCCGCCAGGAGCCGGACAACGTCTGGGACTTCTGGGCCCACTCCCCCGAGGCCACCCACCAGGTGACCTGGCTGATGGGCGACCGCGGCATCCCCGCCTCCTACCGCCACATGAACGGCTACGGCTCGCACACCTACCAGTGGACGAACGCCTCGGGCGAGACCTTCTTCGTCAAGTACCACTTCAAGACCAACCAGGGCGTCCGCTGCCTGAGCAGCGAGCAGGGCGCGGAGCTGTCCGGCACCGACCCGAACAGCCACCAGACCGACCTGCTCCAGTCCATCGAGCGTGGCGTGTACCCCTCGTGGACGCTGTACGTCCAGGTGATGCCCGCGGACCAGGCGGCCGACTACCGCTTCAACCCCTTCGACCTCACGAAGGTGTGGCCGCACGCGGACTACCCGCTGCAGCGGGTGGGCCGCCTGGTGCTGGACCGCAACCCGGACAACGTCTTCGCCGAGGTCGAGCAGGCCGCGTTCTCGCCCAACAACTTCGTGCCAGGCATCGGCCCGTCGCCGGACAAGATGCTTCAGGGACGGCTCTTCGCCTACGCCGACGCCCACCGCTACCGGCTGGGCGTCAACCACACCCAGCTCGCCGTCAACGCGCCGCGTGCCGCCGCCTCGAACCACGGCCGGGACGGCCTGATGGCCGTCAACCCGCAGGGCCGGTACGCGCGGAACTACGAGCCCAACTCCTACGGCGGACCGGTGGAGACCGGCCGTCCGCTGTCCGCGCCCCTCCCGGTCTCCGGCTGGACCGGCACCCACCGGGCGCCCCAGCACACCAAGGACGACGACTTCTTCCAGGCCGGCGAGCTGTACCGGCTGATGTCGGAGGACGAGAAGTCACGCCTGGTCGCGAACATCGCCGGAGGTCTCTCCCAGGTCTCCCGCGAGGACGTGATCGAGAAGAACCTCGCGCACTTCCACGCTGCCGATCCGCACTACGGCACGCGAGTCGAGGAAGCCGTGCGCGAGCTGCGCGAAGGGTGACGACCGGGGAGAGGTCTGCCTGAAGCGCGTCCCGTCGCCGGCCGGTCCATGCAGGAGGGGTGACCGGCCCGGCGGCGGGCATCCGCATGCCCGACCGCGCCGTCCCCGCCCACCCGCGTCACCGGGCAGCACGTCATCCTGCCGCAGACCGTCCGGCGCGTGCGCCCGCACGGGCAACCACGTGAACTCCCAGCTCGCGCATCTCGCCCCGGAAAACTCTTCGCCGAACGGCGTCGATCAGGGACGATGGGGACCTACCCGGCCGTACCGCGGCGCGGGTGACCGCACCATCCGCCGCCGTTCGCCACGTCATCCCGCTGGAGCCGCCGAGTGGCCGAGAGCGTGACCGTACGCTGCCCCGACTGCCGTCGCGAGCACGCGTACGCCCCGCCGACCTATCCGTGCGCGTGCGGGCAGCCCGTGACGCTGCCGCTGCTGGCCGGCGGGGTCCCGGTGCGGGTGGAGCACCGGACCTGGGCGTCCTCCTGGGTCGCGGTGCGATGCCGGGCGTGCGGACGCAGCGACGAGTGGCCGCAGCCGGAGTTCGGCTGCCCCTGCGGCACGACCGTGCGGGTGCCCACGGCCACGCCCCCGCCGCGCCCGCACACCGAACTGGGGCCGCTGCCCTCCGGCGACGGCCTGGAGGCGGGCCCGGAGCCCGGGTCGGCCGTGCGGCAGCGGCCGGCACGCACCCGCCCCGGCAGGCCGCCGACCCGGCGCCCCGCGTTCCGGCCGGTGACCATCCGCACCGCGCAGGACGCCAAGACGGCCGCCGCGCACTACCTGCGCTGGCTCGGCTTCCACGACGTGCGGGTCGCCGGCAACCGCCCCGCGTCCGGCGTGGACCTGCGGGGACCGGCGCTGGTCGCGCACGTCGACCCCACGACGACGCCGACGCCGCTGCGGGAGATCGAGACGCTGTGGCTGAACGGGCTCAACGAGTCCGCGACGGCCGCCTGCTTCTCCCTCGCCGGCTACTCCCACGACGCCCGCGTCCGCGCGGACGAACTGGCGCTGCCGCTGTTCGTACTGGACCTCACGGGCACCCCGCAGGCCGTCAACGACGCCGCCGACGATCTGATCCGCACCACGGCCTGACCGCTTCCCCGCCCCGACCGTTGCCGCCCCCCGGCAGGGCCCCGGGCACTCAGCCGTGACCGGTGAGGGCAGCGAGCCCCCGCTGCGCGTCCTCGATGTTCATCGCGGGCTGGACCGCGACCTCCGCGTCGTACTCCATGAAGAACGGCTCGGCGATGCGCGGCGGCTCCCAGGAGTCCCCCATGCCGAAGAAGATCAGCGCGCACCGCTTCCCCTCGTCGGACACGAAGTAGGCGGCCTCCGGCTTCAGGTCCTCCAAGACGGCCAGCAGCGTCTTCTCCAACTCCCCGCTCTGCATCGCCCGGTTGCCCTGATCGGTGCGCAGGCGGGCCTTCAGCAGCATCCGCATCGCCCTCGCCTCGTCCGGCGACCGGGCCGCGCGCACCGGCGCGCTCGGGCAGACCCGGTCACGCGTCTTCCGCCGTCGTCCACGAGGGTGCGCCACGGCCATGCACGCGCCCCGGCCGTCCCCGGGCGCGCCGGTCACTCCGGCGGCCGCAGCCGTACCTCCAGCAGGCCGCTCTCGACGCGCGTCTCGAAAGCGGGCTGCGTACCGGTCGCCGGACCAGTGGCGTTCCAGCCGTCGGTGAGCCGGAAGGTGCTGCCGTGCCAGGGGCAGCGCACGCAGCCGTCGACGAGATCGCCCTCGGACAGTGGGCCGCCCAGGTGGCAGCACTGCTCGGCCAGCGCGTACCACCGGTCGTCGGCGTCCCGCACGACGACCACGTCGGTGTCGGCATCCTCCAGGCGACACCGCACGGGCTCGTCCACCGGGATCTCAGCCGCCCGGCCGACCGTGTGCCAGTCGCTGCCGACCCGGCTCTCCACCTGGTCGGCGTGGTTCACCCCGGCACCCTGCCGGTACGCCAGGTGCCCGCCGAGCGCTCCGCCCGCCGCGACAGCCGTGAGCCCGGCGAAGCCGAGGGCCTTGCCCGCGCTCTCCCGGCCACGCAGCCGGGCGGCCAGGGAGCCGGTGTAGAGGGCGACCGCGGTGGCGTTGAGCACCGAGTGGACCAGCCCGACGCGCAGCTGCGGCTTCTTCAGCTCGGCCCAGTCCGCCCACCCGGCGAGCGCCGTGGGTCCTGCGGACAGCAGACCGACGCCGACCAACGTCCGGGCAGCCCGGCGGCCGCCTCCGAGCACGTCCAGCACGGCGGCCGAGGTCCAGGCGCCGATCGGCACCTGGGCGGACATGGGGTGCACCGGATGCCCCAGCCAGCGGCCGTGCAGCACATCGCGCACCGGACCCGACGGCACCGCCCGCACGACCTTGCGTACGGACATCACCAGGTCGTCGTAGGCCTCGGTGTGTTCGAGCCTCTCCACCGCGCGCATGACCGCGCCCGGGCGCGGCCGGTTCGGCGCGGCGCCCTCCAGCAGGGCACGGACCCCGCGGTGTCCGTTCCGTTCCGTGGTCCTGGTCATTCGTCCGGAGTTTCCCGCCTCGCCCCGGGGAAACCGGCCACCTCTTCGGCGGCCCCCTCACTCACTCCGGTCCCCTGGGCACAGCCGTGAGAGCGCGACCAAGCGTTGACAGGTGCATCGCAGGTTCATAGCGTGACGGCGCGCCGGCGGCGGGACGGGGGGCCTCGAACCGTGAGGCGACACCCGGGCCTCCGCGGGTGCACCGGAACCCCGACCCCACGAGAGGACCACCGGTGCGCACTGTCAGAACCCTCGCGGCCGCCTGCACGGCCGCCGCCGCAGCACTCGCCCTCGCCGCCCCCGGGCAGGCTGCCCCCGCCCCCACACCCGACGACGCCCCGTCCGAACGGATGCTGCACGTCGAGTACTTCGGCGAGGACGGCCATCCGCGCCACACCGAGGTACCGGCCGCAGCGCCCGACCGGCTGACCCGCGACGGCTCCCACACCCCCGGCGCGACAGCCGGCGACGGCGACGTCACCACGATCGTGCAGAACGGGCCGACCGCCGAGAAGCTGGACATCGCCGTCATCGGCGACGGCTACACCGCCGCCGAACTCGACCACTTCCACACCGACGCGCGCGAGAGCTGGGACGCGCTGCTCGGCGTCGAGCCGTACACCGCACACGCGGACCTGTTCAACGTCTGGGCGATCGACGCCGTCTCCGCCGAGTCCGGCGTCTCCGGCGACCCGGATCAGGGCGTCGTCCGTGACACCGCACTCGACTCCTTCTTCTGGTGCAACGGCACCGAGCGCCTGCTGTGCGTGGACACCAACAAGGTGGAGGACTACGCGGCCTTCGCGCCCGAGGCGGACCTGGTCGTCGTCATCGCCAACAGCAGCAAGTACGGCGGGGCCGGCTACAACCAGGTGAGTTCCGGCCTCGGTTACGACGGGATCGCCACCCACTCCGGCGACAACGCGCAGTCCGGCCTGGTCGCCGTGCACGAGACCGGTCACTCGCTGGGCAAGCTCGCCGACGAGTACGCCTACACCGACCAGACGTACACCGGCCCGGAGACCGCCGACTCCAACACGAGCGTGTACACGGAAGCCGAGATGGCGAGCCGCCAGACGAAGTGGCACCGGTGGCTGGGCGAGCCCACCCCGGACGGCGGCGTCATCGGCACCTTCGAGGGCGCCGCGTACCACACCCGCGGCATCCACCGTCCGAGCGAGAACTCCCTGATGCGGTCGCTGGGCAGCACGGAGTTCAACCTCGTCGGCCGTGAGGCCATGGTCGCCGGCTTCTACCGGCACGCCTCCGTGCTGGCCTCGGACACCGCCCGCACGGCGACGCTGAAGCGCGCGGACGAGGTGTCCGTCCGCGTGCCGGACCTGACCGGCGGCGCGTCGGTCGACGTCCGCTGGTACCTGGACGGCGAGGAGCTGCGAAAACTGCGCGGGGAGACGACCGTGAAGGTCGCCCGCGCCCTGGCCGCCGCCGACGGCGGCCCGCACCGCCTGCGCGCCCGCGCCACGGTCCGCACCGACGCCGTTCGCGACCCGGCGCTGCGCGGTGAACTCACCGACCAGCGCACCTGGCGCGTGGAGAAGTGACGCACCGTCGACACGACGGGTGACGCGCTCGCCCTGCGTCTCGTCGGCATGGCGGAGCCGCCCCGGCGCTCTCGCCATGCCGACGCCGGGGGACTCCCGCCCCCGGACCCCTTGCGTACCTTGCGGACGCCGGGACCTTCAGCAATGAAACTTTCCGCCGGGCCCCGTACTCCCGCCCCCTCGGCAGAGGTCCAGACCACAGGCGGTGGACGGAACGTCTTTACACGACCGCACAGAGCAGCTTCGCTTTGACGTGCTCGCGTCATTCCTCGTTCCCTCGCTGCCCCGGAGGCCCGCATGCACCCGCACAGAGCCCGCTCCCCCCGGCGTCGTCTGCACCGCACCGTTCTGGCCGGAGCCGCCGCTCTCGCCCTGATGCTGGGTACGGCGGGCGCCGCCACCGCGGCTCCCGAGAGTGCAGGCGACCACGCGATCGAGGAGGGCCACGCCTACATGGGCGTGGGCCAGGAGATCCACGGAGCCCCCGAAGCGACCCCGCCGTCGGGTCTCGGCATCAAGGGCTCCGGTGGCGGTGTCCAGGGCATCGACGTCTCGCACCACCAGGGAGGCATCAACTGGGGCGCCGTGCGCAACTCCGGCATCCAGTTCGCGTGGATCAAGGCCACCGAGGGCACCAGCTTCGAGGACCCCCGGTTCAACACCAACTACACCGGCGCCTACAACGCCGGCGTCATCCGCGGCGCCTACCACTTCGCGCGCCCGAACGTCTCCAGCGGCTCCGTCCAGGCCAACTTCTTCGCCTCCAACGGAGGCGCGTGGTCGCGCGACAACCGCACCCTGCCGGGCGTCCTGGACATCGAACACAATCCGTACGGCGCCATGTGCTACGGCAAGTCCACCTCGCAGATGCGCAGCTGGATCTCCGCGTTCTACAACACCTACAAGTCGCGCACGGGCCGTGACGTGGTGATCTACACGACGGCGAGCTGGTGGAACACCTGCACCGGCCGCTGGTCGGGCATGGGGAACAAGAGCCCGCTGTGGGCCGCCCACTGGACGAGCAGCCCCTCCCCCACCATCCCCGCCGGCTTCCCCACCTGGACGGCCTGGCAGTACACCAGCACCGGCAGCGTCAACGGCGTCTCCGGAAACGTGGACCGCAACAAGTTCAACGGCAGCCGCTCGCGCCTGCTCGCCCTCGCCAACAACACCTGACCCGGCACCCCTTCGGAACAGCGCAACGGGGGCGGGCGTCCGGCGGTCGCCGGCTCCGCCCCCGTCGCGCGCTCAGGTCGCGTACGGCAGACCCGCGCCCCTTCCGGCAACGGCGCCGGGGACAGCTCCGGCCCCGCAGTCACTCATCTTGTCGTGTCCACTACCATCCTGGCCGACCGCTGCACCGCCTGCCGAAGAAGGTGTCCTCGTGACCGGCCTCCGACGCTGGGCCGCACGCGCTGCGGCGCTGGCCCTCACCACCGCGCTGATCGGCGCCGGCACGGAGCTGACCGGGGACGGGCCGGCCCTCGACCACGCGGGGCCCGCTCCCGGCCCCACCTCCGGCGAGTCTCCCGAGCCGGACGGGCGGACACGGCTGCTGGGAGACGGCTCCACCGCCGCGACCGGCCCGCAACCGCACCAGCCGGCTCCGGCCAGGCTCGAACCCGGCGCGAAGCCGCCCCAGTTCGTGGTCTTCTCGTGGGACGGCGCCGGCGAGGACGGGAACCGCCTCTTCTCCCGCTTCCGCAAGCTGGCGAAGAAGCACGACGCCTCCATGACCTACTTCCTCAGCGGCCTGTACGTGCTGCCCGAGGAGGAACGCGCGCGCTACCACCCGCCCGGGCGCGACGCGGGCGCGTCGGACATCTCCTTCCTGTCGGACGGACACATCCGCGCCACTCTTCAACAGCTCCGCCTCGCCTGGCTCGACGGAAGCGAGGTCGGCACCCACTTCAACGGGCACTTCTGCGGACGCGGCGGGATCCGGGACTGGACGACCGCCGACTGGCACAGCGAGATCGGGCAGTCCAAGTACTTCGTCCAGCACTGGAAGACCACCACGGGCTGGAAGGGGATGCCCCCGCTGCCCTTCGACTACGACAAAGAGCTGATCGGCGGCCGCACCCCCTGCCTCGAAGGCCGTGACAACCTGCTCCCCGCAGCCAGGGACATGGGATTCCGCTACGACTCCAGCGGCAACGGCACCCAGGTGTGGCCCGGCAAGGAGGAAGGGCTGTGGGACCTGCCGTTGCAGCAGATCCCCATGCCCGGGCGTTCGTTCGAGACCCTGTCGATGGACTACAACTTCCTCGCCAACCAGTCCGGCACGGTCAAGGGCGACCCCGCCAAGCGGGCGTACTGGGAGCGCCAGTGGCACGACGGACTCCTGCAGGGCTTCCGCCGCGCCCACGAGGGCAACCGCCCCCCGATGATCATCGGCAACCACTTCGAACAGTGGAACGGTGGCATCTACATGGACGGCCTCGCCGAAGTCATCAAGACGGTGTGTTCGCTGGAGGACGTGCGCTGCGTCTCCTTCAAGCAGCTCGTCGACTGGCTCGACGTCCAGGACCCGCGCGTGCTGGCGAAGCTCCGCACACTGGGCGTCGGCGAGAAACCAAAGGGCGGATGGAACGCCTTCCTCCGGTGATACGGAGGGACCGCCTGCCCCGCGAACCCGGGCGGTGGCGGCAGCGGCCCCGTCACTCCCGGTATTCCGTGCCCGGGGCGTCCGCGGCGTGGGCGCGGAGCTCGACGCGGCGGATCTTGCCGGAGATGGTCTTCGGCAGCTCGGCGAACTCCATCACGCGCAGGCGCTTGTAGGGCGCGAGCGTAGCGCGGGAATGCGCGAAGAGCGCCTTCGCGGTGGCCTCGCCCGGCTCCCAGCCCTCCGCCAGGACGACGTACGCCTTGGGCACCGCCAGCCGTACCGGGTCCGGCGAGGGGACGACGGCTGCCTCCGCGACGGCCTCGTGCTCCAGCAGCGCGCTCTCCAGCTCGAACGGGCTGATCTTGTAGTCGCTGGCCTTGAACACGTCGTCGCTGCGCCCGACGTAGGTCAGGTGCCCGTCGTCGTCCCGGGAGGCGATGTCGCCGGTGCGGTAGTAGCCCCCGGCCATCGCCTCGGCGGTGCGTCCGGGGTCGCCGTGGTAGGCGGTGAGCAGGCCGACGGGGCGGCCCTCGGGTCCGTCGAGGCGGAGGCAGATCTCGCCTTCGTCGGCCGGTTCGCCGGTCGCCGGGTCGAGGAGCACCACGTCGTAGCCGGGCGTCGGCCGGCCCATGGACCCGGTCTTCAGCGGCTGCCCCGGGGTGTTGGCGACCTGCACGGCCGTCTCGGTCTGGCCGAACCCGTCCCGGATGGTGACGTCCCACGCGCGCTGCACGTGCTCGATGACCTCGGGGTTGAGCGGCTCTCCCGCCGCGACGACCTCACGCGGCACGTGGCGGAGCGTGCTCAGGTCGGCCTGGATGAGCATCCGCCACACCGTGGGCGGCGCGCAGAAGCTGGTCACCCCGGCCCGGTCCATCTCGGCGAGCAGGCGCCCGGCGTCGAAGCGCGTGTAGTTGTGCAGGAAGATCGTCGCCTCGGCGTTCCACGGGGCGTACAGATTGCTCCACGCGTGCTTCGCCCATCCGGGCGAGGAGATGTTGAGGTGCACGTCTCCGGGGCGCAGGCCGATCCAGTACATGGTGGCCAGGTGCCCGGCCGCGTACGACAGGTGGCTGTGCTCGACCAGCTTGGGCTGCGCGGTGGTCCCGGAGGTGAAGTACAGCAGCAGCGTCTCGTCCGAGCGGGTCGGCCCGTCCGGCTCGAAGTCCGGCGAGGCGTCGTACGCCTCGGTGTAGTCGAGCCACTCGTGGTCGCCGCCGCCGACCGAGATGTGGCTGTAGTGGCCCGAGACGTCGGTGAACTTCGCCGTGTCCTGGGTCCGTACGATCACGTGCCGCGCCCGGCCCCGGGTGATGCGGTCCTGGAGGTCGGCGGGACCGAGCAGCGGCGTCGCGGGGATCACGACCGCCCGCAGCTTCATGGCGGCGAGCAGCGTCTCCCAGAGTTCGACCTGGTTTCCGAGCATCAGCAGGATGCGGTCTCCGGGCCGGACGCCGGCGGTGTGCCGCAGCCAGTTGGCGACCCGGTCGGACCGCTCGCGCATGCCGGCGAAGGTCACCTTCGTCTCGGCGCCGTCCTCCTCGACGATGTGCAGGGCGGTGCGAGCATTGCCGTCCGCGATCACGTCGAACCAGTCGAGGGCCCAGTTGAAGTGCTCCGGCCGGGGCCAGGAGAACGCCGCCCGCGCCGCGTCGTAGTCCTCCCGGTGACGGAGCAGCACGTCCCTGGCGCTGCGGAAGGCTTCGGTGGCGCCGGTCTGCGTCATGGCTTCTCTCCCTGCTCTGCCTGCGTACGGACCCTCGCGGGCCATCATCACCACGGCGCCCGGCGAGGCGCCAGCCTGCCGCCCCGAGGGTGGTGGGAGGCGGGGCCGGGGACGGGTGTCAGTGGCTCGACCTAGTGTCGTTCCCGTCGCCAACGGTCCGGCTTCTCGGCCCTGTTGGGCGCATCGTCGTGTTCCTCCGTGCTGCCTCCCGGGAAGAGTGAGCCATGCCTGCTGTCGCCGATACGACCACGTATCTGGAGCTTTCCGAAGAAGGCGCCGGTGCGCACAAGTTCTACGAAGTGCGGCACCTCGGCACCGAGGTCACCGTCGGCTACGGGCGCATCGGCGACGCGGGGCAGACCCGCACGACGCGGTTCGCCACGCCGGAGAAGGCGGCGGCCGCCGCGTCCCGCAAGGTCGCGGAGAAGGTCCGCAAGGGGTACGCGCCCGCGGTGCGCGGGGTGCGGCAGCGCAGGCCGGTGACCCGCCGGGAGATCGTCAGCACCCGGTCGACCGCACGCCAGGCGCCGGTGCTGTGGCGGTTCCGCTCGGGAGCGCCCGCGTTCGGCGTGTTCGTCGGCGAGGACCACGCCTGGGTGGGGAACCAGGCGGGAGACGTGTACACGCTCACCCACGACGGCGAGGTCACGAGCCGGTTCGGGCTGCCGGACGGCGTGAAGTGCATCGTCGCCGACGACTTCTGGATCTACGCGGGCTGCGACGACGGCCGGGTCTACGACCTGAGCGGCAAGGTCCCGCACGTGGCGTACGAGATAGCCGAGGACGTGGACATCTACTGGCTGGACATCCACGACGGCGGGCTGGGCGTCTCCGACGCGCGGGGCGGTGTCACCCTCATCGACCACGAGGACGAGTACCAGTGGCGCCGCTCGGGGCGGGGCAGCAGCGCCTGGATGGTGCGCTGCGACGACGACGGGGTCTTCCACGGCGACTCGTACGGCGTGTCGATGTACGGCGCCGACGACGGAACGCCCGTCTGGTCGGCGCACACCGACGGCGCGGTGCTGTTCGGCTGGCAGGAGGCGGACGAGGTCTTCGCCGGTACGAGCCGGGGCTGGGTCCACCGGCTGGCCAAGGCGGACGGTACGTCGCGGGGCCGCTACCGCTGCGACGCGCCCGTCTTCTCGTGCGCCACCTCCCCGGACGGCCGGTACGTCTTCGCCGGGGACAACCACTCCTCCGTCTACTGCTTCGCCGCCGACGGCACCCGGCTGTGGAAGCTGGGCACCGGCTGCGGTTCCGCGTACTCCATGCAGTACCGGGACGAGCGGCTCTACCTGGTGACCACGGACGGTTCGCTGGCCTGCGTCGACGCGAGCGAGAGCGCCGTGCGGGACGCGGAGGGGGGCCATCTGCCGCAGACCGCGGACGTCAAGGCGGGCAGTCTGGAACGCGTCACGCCGCGGACGAGCGCCGAGGCGGTGCCGGTGTCCGCCGCCGTCCCGGCCGACGGGGTGGTGGTGGAGTGCGTCCAGGACGGTGCTCGGACCCGGGTACGGGTCGTGTCGCCGGGCTACGACGCGGCGTGGCACGTGCAGTTCCCCAAGGACATCCGCGTTCCGGGCGCCCGGTACGTCGTGACCGAGGTGCGGGAGTCGGGCCGCGGCGGGTTCTACCGCGCCCGCGGCGACATCCGCCGCCTGGTGTGAGCGCGGTGGCCGGGGCGACCGGGGCGCCCCGTCACGGTCGGGGCGCGCGCGGACCGGCGGCCCCAGGGGCCTTCTCCGCGGCGAGCGCGAGGACGGCCGGCGTCGACCCGCCGTCCTCCGCGAGCCGGGTGACGGCGAGCCCGGCGTCCACCAGCGCGTTGAGCAGCTCCGGCAGCGGCCGGTGGAACGCGCCCGCCCGCGCGCGGACACCGTCGCCGTCGCCGCCCGTGGTGCGCTCCGTGCGGTGCCGGGCCAGATAGCCGGGGCGGAGGACGACTGCTTCGGGCTCGGTCCGGTCGGCGAACTCGCCGAAGAAGCAGGGGTGCAGGCCGATGTGCACGAACGAACCGCCCGACCGCAGCACACGGGCGGTCTCGCGCAGCACGGCGGCGTAGTCGGGCATGTCGGTGTGCACCATGACCGCGACGGCGGCGTCCACGGAGCCGTCCGCGAGCGGCAGCCGGGCCGCGTCGGCGTGCAGCACCGGCAGCCTGCCCCGGGCGTGCCGCAGCATCCCGGCCGAGACGTCCACCCCGAGCGGGGTCCTCCCGAGGCCGCGCAGCGTCGCGGCGTGCACGCCGGTGCCGCAGCCGATCTCCAGGCAGACCCCCTCGCCCTCTCCGAGCAGTGCGCGCAGGAGCGGCCCGTGGCTCCGGGGGTGCCCCGACACGGGGGCGCGGCGGAGGAAGTCGTGCTCGTACCAGTCCGCGATGCCGTCGTAGGCCGCCGCTGTCGCCGTCATCCGTGCCGCCTCTCGCCGTTCTTGCCCGGTCACGGAGGACCGTGCCCGCGCCGGCCGGGCGCCGTGCGGAATTCCGCTGTGGACGGAACCGGGCTGCTGCGTGGCTGCGGCGATCCGACTGCCGCAGCCACGCACGGGCACGCCGTCAGCCGGTCATGTCGAGGAGCAGCTTCGCCGCGACCTCCGCCCCGTCGGAGCGGACCGTGCCAGCGACCTCGGCGGCGCGGTCGCGGGTGCCGGGGGCGAGGGCGGTGTCCAGGGCGGCCGACAGCGTCGGACACGTCGGCGTCGGACCGTCGTGTGCCGCCCCGATGCCCAGCGCGGCGACCCGCCCCGCCCAGTACGGCTGGTCCGCCAGCTGCGGCACCACCACCTGCGGTACACCGGCCCGGGCGGCGGTCGTGGTGGTGCCCGCGCCGCCGTGGTGGACCACCGCGGCCACCCGCGGGAACAGCTCCTGGTGGTTGACCTCGCCCACGACGAGGCAGTCGTCCCGGTCGTCGATCGCGGACAGGTCGGCCCAGCCGCGGGAGAGGAGGGCGCGGCGCCCCTGCGCCCGTGCCGCTTCGACGGCCGCCCGGGCCACGTCCCCCGCGCCATGCAGGGGCATGCTGCCGAAGCCGACGTACACCGGAGGGGCGCCCGCGTCCAGGAACGCGAGCAGCTCGGGCGCGAGGGGGTTGGTGTCGGGCAGGACCCAGGCGCCGGTCTGGACGACGTCGAGTTCCGGCATGCCCTGCCACGGGTCCAGGGCGGGGTCGGTGGCCAGCCAGGGACGGGAGCCGATGACCCAGTCGCGAACGGCATCGACCGGCGGCAGGCCGTACGCCGCACGGTTGGTGTTCAATGCCCCGCCGAAGAGCGCGTCGACGTTCTCCGCGTCCAGGTCCCACAGCGCCCGGTTGTCGGTCACGTCGGGCGGGAGCGGGCGGCCCGGGTAGGCCAGCGGCGGACGGTGCGGCGAGGGCAGGGTGAGCTGCTGGAAGGTGGCGGACACCGCGGGGACGCCCTGCTTCTCGGCGATCGACAGCGCCCCGGCGGCGGTCGGCAGCATGCCGGTCGCCACCATCAGGTCGCACCCCTCGGCGGCCGGGAGGACCGTCTCGAACTGACCCGCGATCAGCTGGGCGGCGCGCTCCGGAACGGTCGTGCGCGCCTTCGGCGCGGACCTCGTCAGTTCGCGCGCCGACGGGCCGACCGGCACCAGCGGCACGCCGGCTCCGGCGAGCCGCCGCGCGAAGTCCTCGTCCGGCCGGGCGCACACCCGCACCTCAGCCCCCAGGTCCCGCAGCCGTACCGCGAGCCCCAGCATCGGTTCGACGTCCCCCCGGGACCCGTACGTCGACAGCAGCACGCGCATGGCGCTCCCCGTTCCTCCCCGTCCCGGCCTGTTCCGGCTACGGCGGGTGATTCTGCGGCACCACCGGGGCCTTGCCGCAAGGCCCCCCGTGCGCTATACCTTGAGAGTGGCAAGGAGCGGCAACACCTCCTTGCCTTTCTTGTTGCCCTTTCACGCCCCGGTCGTGTCGCCCTGGTCCGAAGGGGAAACTCCGTCGCGTCCGAGGGCAGCGCGGGGCTAGCGTGCCCGCATGAGCGCCTTGGAGACGATGCACGACGTGCCTGTGCTGGTGTGCGACGCGGAGGGTGCGCCCGTCGCGTGCGTACAGGACGCGCTGGATCTGATCGGCGACGGCGGATACCAGGGTGCCCGCTGGGTCGTCGTGCCGGTCGAGAGGTTCGACGAGGCGTTCTTCCGCCTGCGCACGCGGCTCGCCGGTGAGGTCGTGCAGAAGTTCGCCCAGTACGGCATGGGCCTGGTCGTCCTCGGAGATGTCTCCGGCCACACGGAGGCGAGCGACGCGCTGCGCGACTTCGTCCGGGAGTGCGACCGCGGCCACCAGGTCTGGTTCGCCGCGACTCGCGAGGAGTTGGAGGAGAGGCTCGCGGCGCGAGCCTCGTGAGAGGCACCCCGGGAGCGCGTGAGGCCGGGAGGCGCCCGAGCCCGCCGGGCCGGTCACGGCACCGACGGGCTCAGGGCGTCCGGGAAGGGCCGAAGCCGTCAGGAGGTCGGCTTGTCGTCGGCCTTGATGTCGAAGTTGATCTGGGTGCCCTCGACGGAGGTCACGGTGACGGTCACGCCGATGGTGCTGCCGTCGGCGGCGGTCAGGGTGCAGCGGGTCTTCGTGCCGACCTCGCCCGCGAGGTCCTCGGGGCAGGTGACGTCCGGCTCGGGCCGGCCGGTGGCCTCGGCGAGCTTCTGGGCGACGGTGTCGGCCAGCGTGTCGGAGTCCAGGGTCGGCGTGCCCGAGCAGCCGGTCAGCAGCGCGCCGGCGGCCACCGTGGTGAGGACGGAGCCGGCAGCGTGCAACGTGCGTGTGCGCATGGAGAGTTCCCCCGTGTGGAAGATCAGCAGATGAAATACCCGGGGAGCTTACCGGCACGGCGCACGGCCTCGGCACGGGCCGGGTCTCCCGCCTCCCGGTCGGAGGTCCGCCGCGTCCGTTCCCGGGCGGGCGATGATTTTCACGGCCGGCGGGAGTCGGTACGGGCAGGACTCGCGAGGAGGACGGTCATGCCAGAGAACACCACGCCCGAAAACGCCACGCCCCGCAGCGGCGCGCCCGACGGCGGCGCCGGAGCTGCCGCGCCGCGGCCCGACCTCGGCGACGCCGCCGACCGGGTCGCGGCACTGGTCGCGGAGATCCGCGACGACGAGCTGGGCAGCCCCACACCGTGCGAGGACATGAGCGTGGGGGCGCTGCTGGACCACCTGATGGGCCTGACGCTGGCCTTCCGCCTGGCGGCGGAGAAGGTGCGCGCCCCGCAGGGGGAGGACGGCGCCCCGCCGCCGGGACCCGGTGAGCCGTCGGCCGACCGCCTGGACCCGGCGTGGCGCAGCGAGCTGCCGGTCCGGCTGGACGCGCTGGTGACCGCCTGGCGGAGCCCCGCCGCGTGGGAGGGCGAGGCGGAGGCCGGCGGCGTGGTGATGCCCGCCGAGGTGATGGGGCTGGTCGCGATGAACGAGCTGGTCGTCCACGGCTGGGACGTCGCCCGCGCGACCGGGCGGCCGTACGCGTGCGCCCCGGAGACCGCCGACGGGATTCTCGTCTTCCTCCGTCAGACGGCGGAGGAGACCGGTGGCCAGGGCGCACCCGGCCTGTTCGGCCCGGTCGTCCCGGTCCCCGGGGACGCCCCGCCGCTGGACCGGGCCATCGGCCTCGCCGGCCGCGACCCCGCCTGGCGGCCCTGACCGGACAGACCGTGACGGGGAAGGGCCACGACCGGCCGGGGTCAGGCGAGGGTCTGGGTGATCTCGCTGCGCGTCGGCGTGTGGACGACGTGGGCGAGTGCGCCGTTGACGAGCGGGAGGTACGGCGGGACGTGGCCGCAGTCGACGTCGGCGAGGATCGGCACGCCCAGCGGCCCGAGCGCGTCCAGCACCGCCTCGTGCTGGGTGAGAGTGTCCGGGTCGGGAGCCGAACGCGTTGTCCTCGCACGCCTCCACGTAGACCAGCAGACCGTCCTCGGACGCGGCGCGGGCGAAGGCCGTGGTGTCGGCGTACGGGGTGCCGGAGAGGTTGCAGAGCGTCTCGATGCAGCCGCCGAGGGGCGCTCAGTTCCTTGGGCACGCCGCTGGAGGGGGCGGTGACACCGACGCGGTCTCCGGGCGGCCACCACGGGTTCGAGACCGTCGACCACACGGAGGAGGCGCGCCGGGCCGTGCGGCGCGCGATGCATACCGTGCTGGAACACCTCGGCCTCAGGTGCTGAGCTCCGCCCACACCGTCTTCAGCGGGAACGGCCCGGTGCGGACGCCCCACCGGTCGGCCAGCGCCTCGACCAGCAGCATGCCGCGCCCCGACTCGGCGTCGTCGGCCGGTGGCCGACGCCCGCCGGTGGGCAGGCGCTCGCACCGTGTGTCGGTGACCTCGATGCGCAGACCCGCCGCCTCCAGCGTGAGCGTCAGCCGGAAGTCACGGCCGCCGACCCGCCCGTGCAGGACGGCGTTCGCCGCGAGTTCGGCGACGAGCAGGGCGGCGATGTGGGAGGGGTCGGAGCCGTACGGCAGCCCCCACGTGTCGAGTTGGTGAGCCGTGAACCGGCGCGCGAGACGCGCTCCCCGGCGCGTCGAGCTGAACAGCTGCGTGAACGTGCGAGCGGGAGCGGTGGGTCGTGGAAGTGCTGCGGTCATGCGGCCGAGCGTCGCCGGGTCGGGGGCGCTCACCCAGGTTCTGCGCTGGTACAACCGGTTTTGGGTGGGTGCACTCAGTGGACAGGGTGGGATACGTACGGTGACGATGTGTCAGTTGGTGTTCGGTCAGGGGCACGTGGGAGGTCACCGGACATGCTGGACGGCAAGTCGGGGTTCGAAGGGGAACCGGAGACGTCGGAGAGCCTGCGCACCTTCGGTGCGGTACTCAAGGCGCTGCGCGAGGAAGCGGGTCTGACGCAGGAGGAGTTCGCGCCGCGGGTGGAGTACTCCGTGCACTACGTGGCGAAGATCGAGCAGGGCAAACGGTTCCCGCCACCACGGTTCATCGAACGGGCCGGTGCGGCGCTGGAATGCCCCCGCGTGCTGCGGGCCGCCGGACGCCACCTTTCTCGCAGGCCGGGCCTCGCCTCGTGGTTCCACCAGTGGGCGGGCATCGAGGAGGAGGCGATCTCCCTCTACGCCTACGAATGCCGGGCAATCCCCGGCCTGCTGCAACCCGAGCCGTACATTCGCGCCATCTTCGACGGGCGATTGCCCCCACTCACCGACGAGCAGATCGAACGTCAGGTCGCTGCTCGTCTGGCCAGGCAGAGTCTTCTCCACGAGAGCCGAACACCGCGTTCAGTTTCGTCATCGAGCAGGCGTTGATCAGCAGGTGTGTCGGAGGCGTCGAGGTCACAACTCGACTCATCGACCACCTGCTGCGACAGAGTCGCCTGAACAACGTGGAGGTACAGATCATGCCGCTCCGGCAAGAGAATCACGGAGGTGTGGATGGTTTGATGTACCTCGCAGAAACCGGCCACAATCACTGGGTCGGCTACTCAGAAGGCCAACAGTCGAGCATCCTCATCACCGAAGCGGATGATGTGAGCGCGATGCTCCAGCGCTATGGCAAGCTGCGTTCACAGGCCCTCGATCCCAGGGCCTCGGCGAACTTGCTGGAACAGATGCGGGGAGCTCTATGACCACCGAGTTGATCTGGGCCAAGAGCAGCTACAGCGGCAGCTCGGGCGACAACTGCATCGAGGTGGCCGCGTGTGCGGACACCGTGCACGTGCGGGACTCCAAGGTGAGCGACGGCCCGCAGCTCGCCGTGGCGCCCGCCGCGTGGGCCTCGTTCGTCGGCTACGCCGCGCACGCGCAGCGCTGAGACCCCAAGGGCCGCTCAGGGCTGGAGAGGTCGTTCACTCCGGCTGCAGCCGTGCCAGGTCCTCGGCCGACAGACGGATCGCCCCGACCGCCAGGTTGGCGATCAGGTGGCGCGGGTTCGCCGTTCCGGGGATGGCCAGCACGTGGTCTCCCTGGTGCAGTGTCCAGGCGAGGCGGATCTGCGCCGGGCTGACATCGTGCTCACGGGCGACGGCGAGCAGCCGGTCCTCGTACTCTCCCGTCGCGCCCGCGTCGCCGCCCTCGCGGGCGATCGCGTAGTACGGGACGAACGCGATGCCCTGCTCACCGCAGGCCCGCAGCACCTCGTGGCGGTCCGGTGTGGAGCCGAGCCCGAAGGCGTTCTGCACGCAGACCACCGGTGCGAGGGTCTGCGCCTCGGCGAGCTGGGCCACCGTGACGTTGGAGACGCCGAGGTGGCGGATCAGCCCGGCCTCCTGCAGCTCCGCGAGGGCACCGAAATGCTCGGCGAGAGACCCGTCGGAGGCGCTGCCCGGCAGCCGGAGGTTCACCAGGTCGAGGTGGTCCCGTCCGAGCTGCCGCAGGTTGTCCTCGACCTGGCCCCGCAGTTGGGCCGGATCGGCCCACCACCACTCCCCCGCCGCGTCCCGTCCCGGCCACACCTTGGTGGCGACGACCAGGTCCTCGCGGTAGGGGGCCAGCGCTTCGCGGATCAGCGCGTTGGCCGAGCACTCGGAGGAGGAGAAGTAGAAGGCGGCGGTGTCGATGTGGTTGACGCCCAGTTCCACGGCCCGGCGCAGCAGAGAGATCATCTCGTCCCGGTCGGTCGGCGGGCCGTCGAACCCTCCGCACAGGCGCAGTGCGCCGTAGCCGAGACGGTTGACGGTGCGGTCGCCGAGGGTCCAGGTCCCGGCAGCCGAAGCGGTGATCATCTCAAGAGCCATGGCCGGGAGTGTGCCACCAGTCGGGCGGTCCGCCCAGTGAACGTCGTGTGAGGCTTCCGGAACGTGACCGGCGAGCGGACCGGCGGTGACGGCCTGCCCGGCACGGAGACGTTGGGCCGCACGGGTGAGGGGTGAGCGGGTGCCGGGCTGGCCCCTGGCCCGGGAAGCGTGCGGGTGGCGTGCGCGACATGCGACGGACGGGGGGATATCCGCACCTCGGGGCGGTCATGGGGCACCATCGGCATGTGCAACCGGGGGCAGACGACTACGAGTACCGGGGCGCGCCGCCGCCCGAGCTGCGGGGCGAGCCGGAGCCGCCGCCCGCGCCGCGCGATGCCCACGCGGCGGCACGGCGCACCGCCAGACGTCGGCGGCGGCGGGTGTGGGCGTGGCTGGCGGTGCTGTTCCTGCTGCCGTTCTCGGTGCCCCTGGTCTTCCGCGGCCTGGATCTCGACGGTCCGTCACCCGTGCCGCAGATGCTGGCGTTCCTGCCGTGGTTCCTCGCTCCGGCGTGGCTCGGGCTGGTCGCGGCGGTGCTCGCGCGCCGGGTGCTCCCGGTGGTGTGGGCGGTCGCGGTGCTGGTCGCCACGGGGTGGTTCCTCCAGCCGTACGGGCCGGACGCCCCGGCCGGGGCCGCCGATCCGCCGGGAAACCGGTTCCGCGTGCTGACCGCGAACCTGCACCACGGCGACGCCCTGCCCGCGCTGCGCGAACTGCTGCGCGACGAACGGCCGCAGCTGGTCGCCGTGCAGGAGTGCGGCCCGGCCTGCGCGGCGGCGCTGCGGGCGGACGAGGTACGGGACCTGTATCCGCACCGGGTGATCGTCGAAGGCGGATCGGCGGAGGGCTCGGCGCTGCTCAGCGCGTACCCGCTGCGCAGCACGCCGCCCGTGCCGGGGATGCTGGCCATGCCGGGGGCCGTGGTGGACGTCGGGGACCGGTCGCTGAGGTTCCAGCTCGCGCACCCGATGCCGCCGCTGCTGGAGACGATCGGGCCGTGGGAGCGCGAGCTGGGGCGGCTCGCGGACTTCGCGGACGAGCGGGCGGGCGAACCGCTGGTCATGGCGGGCGACTTCAACGCCACGCAGGACCACGCGGCGTTCCGCGCGGTGCTGGACGCGGGACTGGGCGACGTGGCCCGCCTGGAGGGGCGCTCGCGTACGCCGACCTGGCCGACGCAGACGGCGCCGCCGCTGGGGGCGCAGATCGACCACGTGCTGGTGAGCGACGATTTCGACACCCACGGGGTGACCTTCTTCGACCTCCCGGGCTCGGACCACCGCGCCGTGCTGGCGGACATCGCCCTGCGGTAGCAGGCAGGCGGCCGGCTCCGGAGTGCGGGAGGTGACGGGCACGGGCGCCACGACGTGCCGTGCCCGTCGCGGTATCCGGACAGGCCGAACGGCTGTGCCCCGCCCTCTTCACGCATGTCCTCTCCGGACGCCCATGGAGATCTGGTGCAATTCCTTACTCGTGCGCCCAGAAAGGACTTCTCACATGAAGATCGGAACGCGCATCAAGCCCGCAGCTCGCGCAGGTGTCGTGGCGGCAGCCGTCATCGGCAGCCTGGCGGCGACGGTCGCACCCGCGGGGGCGGCTCCCGCCCGGCCCTACGGCACGGTGGTCACTCCGGCGGGGCTCAGCATCCGCGAATACCCCAGCACCGACTCCTCCGTCACCGGCGGCCTCGGCTACCGGGCACAGGTGGGACTGCGGTGCAAGGTCCGGGCGCAGAACATCGACGGCAACACGCTCTGGTACCAGCTGCGCAGCAGCGGGGACTGGGTCACGGCGCGATACGTCGACAACACCGGGTTCGTGCCGTACTGCAAGGACGTGTAAGGCACTCGGCTCGTCAGTCCCCCGCACCCGCCGCCCGACCGCGGGGGACCGACGCCCGCAGGGGCATCGGCTCGTGTCGTCCCGGCAGAGCGGCCCGCGCAGGATGCGCGCAGGCGTGAGGCCTTGAGCTCAGACGGTGAGCGGCACCTCGTGGATGTGGGCGGCCGGGTGGCCGGTGCGTTCGTGGACGCGTTGCACGGCCTCGCTGGAGGGGGCTTCGGACAGGCAGTAGACGACGCCGGACTCCGGGTCGGCCCAGGCGCGCTCGAAGTGCACGTTCTCCTCACCTTCGATGGCCAGGTCGGCCGCGTGGGCTTCCCTGAGTTCGTCTGCGGTGATGCCCTTCATCCCCTCGTGGACGTCCATGAAGCGGGCCATCGTGATGCACCTCCGGGGGTCGTTCCCCCCTGCGTGGGGTCCGTCTCCATTCTCCTCCCGGGCGGCGGTCCGTCGCCAGCCCGCCGGGGAGCCGACCGACCCGATCACGCCAGACGGGCCGCGCGTACGAGGAGGTAGCGCCGCTCGGGGTCGCTCAGCGTCCGGCGTGCGGCATCACGGTAGGCGGCACGCGCGGCCTCGCGGTCGCCGGCCATGTCCAGCAGGTGGCCGCGGGCGGCGGCGAGGCGGTGGCCGCGAGCCAGGTACGGGTCGTCACGGAGCGTGTCCAGCAGTGCGAGGCCGAACTCGGGGCCCCGCACCATGGCGACCGCGACGGCGTGGTTGAGCCGGACGACCGGGCTGGGCCAGATGCGGTCGAGCGCGTCGTAGAGGGCGAGGATCTGCGGCCAGTCGGTGGTTTCGGCGTCGGCGGCCTCGTCGTGGAGGGCGGCGATGGCGGCCTGCACCTGGTAGGGGCCTGGGCGGGTGTGCCGCAGGGCGTACTCGACCAGCGCGGTGCCCTCCTCGATCTGCGCGGTGTCCCAGCGGGCACGGTCCTGCTCGGCCAGCGGCACCAGCTCGCCGGAGGGTCCCGTGCGGGCGGCGCGGCGGGCGTCGGTGAGCAGCATCAGCGCGAGCAGCCCGGCGACCTCGCCGTCCTCGGGGAGCAGGCTGCGCAGCAGCCGGGTGAGGCGGACGGCCTCGGCGGCGAGGTCGTCGCGCAGCAGTTCCGTCCCGGAGGTGGCGGTGTAGCCCTCGTTGAAGATCAGGTAGAGGACCTGAAGGACGACGGCGAGCCGGTCCTGCCGCTCCGCCTCGGGCGGGGTGCGGAAGTGGGCGCCGGAGGCCCTGATCCGCTGCTTGGCGCGGTTGATCCGCTGCGCCATGGTCGCCTCGGGCACCAGGTGGGCGCGGGCGATCTCCGCCGTGGTGAGGCCGCCGACGGCGCGGAGAGTCAGGGCGACCTGCGCGGACGGCGTGAGCTCCGGGTGGCAGCACAGGAAGAGCAGGCTGAGCGTGTCGTCGTCGGACGGGGCGGCGTCCTCGCCGGGCGGCGGGGCGACCAGCGCGTCCGGCGGGGCCAGGGCGGCGTCCGCCTCTTCGCGCCGACGGCGTGCGGAGTCACTGCGCAGCTGGTCGGTGAGGCGGCGGGAGGCGACACGGATCAGCCAGCCGCGCGGGTTCTCGGGCCGCCCCTCGGCCGGCCACTGCACGGCGGCGGCGAGCAGCGCCTCCTGGACGGCGTCCTCGGCGGCGTCGAAGTGGCCGTAGCGGCGGACCAGCGCGCCGAGGACCTGCGGCGCGTGGCGGCGCAGCAGGTCCTCGATGCGGGGGTCGGTGGTCACGTCTGGTCCGGCGGCCCGTCCGAAACGGGGCGGACGACGACCGCCGGCTCCGGGTCGGAGCCCTCCGGGACGGGGCAGGAGTAGGCGCGGGCGGCGATCTCGTAGGCGCGCTCCGGGGTCTCCACGTCCACGATCCAGTAGCCCGCGAGGACCTCCTTGGTCTCCCCGAAGGGCCCGTCGGAGACCACGGGGCGACCGTCCTTGTCGGCGGTGACCAGACGGGTCTGGGACGGCTCCGCCAGCCCCTGGGCGTCGACCCATTCACCGGACGCGACGAGGTCCTGGTTGAGCTTCTCCATGTGCTGGAACATGGCCTTGAGCTCGGACTCCGACCAGGCGGGGGCTCCCGGGGAGGAGTTTCCGCTCATGGCGTCGTAGTACTTCTGGGCTGACATCAGCATCAGCATGTACTTCATGGTCTGGCTCCTTCGTCGGCGGCTCCCCTGCGGGTGCCTCTCACCGGAGACGTCGGAGCGGTGCGGCGGGTCTCGACGTCGCGGGGAAGAAATCCCGGAAGAACTTCGGCACCGCTCTCGACCGGATCACGGTCCGGTCACGGGCCCATTGTCGCGCCCCGGTGCCCACCGCGCCCGGTAACACGCGGTTTCCCCGGAACGAGCGATACCCCTGCCCACGGCCACGGCCACGGCCACGGCGACCGTCGTCCGACACAGGTCACCCGCGAAGGCAGGGCGGACGGGCGGAAGGGCGGCACGGGTGCGCGTCACCGAGAGACGGAGGTGACAGGAAAAACAGACAAGTCCGACATGCACCCTCTCCACGCTTCCCTCGCACGGCCAACACCGCTCCACGGCGGGAGAGCTGGAAATAGGTGGATATAAGGAACGCTCCAAGTCCCTTGTGGCGGGACTCACATCGCGCCATGGCCGATCTTGGGAACCGGGACGGCCCGGGATGCGTCGCGCGGCCAAATCGCCTGCGGTGCCTGACGATTAGGAAATCCCGGAGATTCACCGCTCTCACGCTCGGAAAATGCTTCATCGCATAGCGTCGAGGAACACCGGCCGGTAAAGGTCGCAGACGCGAAGGTCACCTTTTCCCGCAGCTTGTCTCCGGCGAATTGACTGTGGTCCTATGTGCTCGCTTCCGCACGTCATGGCGGAGGTTCCCGCGCCGGGACGCCGAATCCTGCCGACCGGCACCAGGGAAAAGCGCAGTAGTCAGCAACGGCAGGAGCGGGGGAACCAGGTAAGCGCCGCGCCGCACGACGGCCGGCTTGGGGTGAAGCCATGCCTCATCGCGCCCCCACGCGACGGGACATGGCCGGGCAACTCTTCTCGCCCGAATCCGACAGCTCACCTCGCAGGCGTAGGAGAGGATTCACCACCATGTCCCGTGGCCGTCACCGCCGCCCGCGTCATCTACTCAATTCCCGCAAGGTCTCCCGCCTTACCGTCGCGCTCGCCGCCGGCGGCGCCGTCGCCGCGCCGATCGCCGCCGCGGGCACCGCCCAGGCCGCCCCCGCCTCCGCGCCGGCCGCCGCCAACGTGAAGACCGTCAAGACCGGCGCCAAGGCGGAGCAGACCGCCGCCGCCGAGAGCTACACCGTCGCCTCCGGCGACACCCTCTTCAAGATCGCCAACGCGCACGACGTCAAGGGCGGCTGGCAGGCCGTCTACGAGGCCAACAAGGAGACGGTCGGCGGGAACCCGGACCTGATCCACCCCGGCCAGGAGCTGACCCTGGAGGCCGCGGCGGCCCAGAAGGGCGGCGAGGCCCAGCAGTCCTCCACCGAGACCTCCGGCGAGTCGGCCGACCAGGCCACCTACCCGGACAACCTGGACGGCTGGATCCGCGAGGCGCTGGCCATCATGGAGCAGGAGGGCATCCCGGGCTCCTACGACGGCATCCACCGCAACATCATCCGTGAGTCCGGCGGTGACCCGAGCGCCATCAACAACTGGGACATCAACGCCCAGAACGGCACGCCGTCCATCGGTCTGCTCCAGGTCATCAAGCCCACCTTCGACGCCTACCACGTCGAGGGCACGGCCTACGACCAGTACGACCCGGTCGCCAACATCGTCGCCGCCTGCAACTACGCGGCCGACCGCTACGGCAGCATCGACAACGTCAACGGCCCCTACTGAGCCCGACGTTCGAGGGTCACTCGACGGCCGCCTCCCACCGGCGTGCAGGTGGGAGGCGGCTTTCGTCGTGCCCGGGGGCGGCGCGCCGCAGCGGTCGGGAGCCGTCGCGGGAGCCGGGCCGCGCCGCAGTGTTCAGGCGACGGAGCCGATCGGCCGGGGCCCACCGCGGGCCCCGGGACCGTCGTGGTGGATCGGGGTGTGGGCCCCGGTCAGCGGCAGCCCGGAGCCGCCGCGGCGGCTGGCGACGATCTCCGCGGCGATGGACACCGCCGTCTCCTCGGGTGTGCGCGCGCCCAGGTCCAGGCCGATGGGCGAGCGCAACCGGGTGAGTTCGAGTTCGGTGACGCCCGCCGCGCGCAGCCGGGCGAGACGGTCCTCGTGGGTGCGGCGCGAGCCCATCGCCCCCACGTAGGCGACCGGCAGCCGCAGGGCCCGCTCCAGCAGCGGGATGTCGAACTTGGCGTCGTGGGTGAGGACGCACACCACCGTGCGGGCATCGACCTCGGTGGCGTCCAGGTAGTCGTGCGGCCAGTCGACGACCACCTCGTCCGCGTCCGGGAAGCGCGCCGCCGTGGCGAACACCGGACGTGCGTCGCAGACCGTGACGCGGTAGCCGAGGAACTTCCCCGCCCGCACCAGCGCCGCAGCGAAGTCGATCGCGCCGAACACCAGCATGCGCGGCGCCGGCACGCTCGACTCCACCAGCAGGGTGAGGGGTACGCCGCAGCGGCTCCCCTCCGCCCCGATGCCGACGGTGGCGGTGCGCCCGGCGTCCAGCAGGGCGCGCGCCTCGGCGGCGGCCGTACGGTCCAGGCCGGGGTGCCCGCCGAGGGTTCCCGCGGCACCGGACGCGCCGTCGCCGTGACCGTCGCCGCCGTCGTCCGGGCGGACGAGAAGAGCCCGCCCCAGGAGCTCCGGCGGACCGGCCACCACGCGGGCGAGGGCCGCTGAGCCGCCGCGGGCCGCCGCAGCGGCGGCCGCCGCGTACGTCTTCCGCCACGGCGCGTCCGCCCGCACCGGCACGACCAGCACGTCGATGACGCCGCCGCAGGTCAGACCCACGGCGAAGGCGTCGTCGTCGCTGTAGCCGAAGCGCTCCGTGACGGGCCGACCGTCCCGGAGCGCCTCGGCGCACAGCTCGTAGACCGCGCCCTCGACGCAGCCGCCGGACACGCTGCCGACCGCGGTGCCCCCGCCGTCCACGGCGAGCGCGGCACCGGGCTGCCGGGGCGCGCTGCCGCTGACGGCCACCACCGTGGCCACGGCGAAGTCGCGGCCCTCCTCGCACCACTGGTGCAGTTCGGCGCCGATGTCCAGCACGGAGGAACCTCCAAGGTCGGTGCGGTGCGGTGGGGCTGCGCGTCCGCTCCGGCTACTTCACGCCGAGCCAGGCCTCGATGGGCCCGAGCGAGAAGTAGACGAAGAAGACCAGTGCCAGTACCCACATGAGCCATCCCGGCTCCCGCCACCGGCCCTGCACGGCGCGGATCAGCACGTAGGAGATGACGCCCGCGGCGATACCGGCGGTGATGGAGTAGGTGAACGGCATCAGGACGGTGGTGAGGAACACCGGAACGGATGTCGCCGGGTCGTTCCAGTCGATGTGCTTGGCGTTCGTCATCATCATCGAGCCGATGACGACCAGCGCGGCGGCGGCCACCTGTGTCGGGATCACCTGGGCGAGCGGCGTGAAGAACAGGCACAGGGTGAAGGCCAGGCCGGTGACAACGCTGGCGAACCCGGTGCGTGCGCCGTCGCCGACGCCCGCCGTCGACTCCACGAAAACCGTCTGTCCGGAGGCGCCCGCGACGCCGCCGACGATGCCGCCGGCGCCGTCGATCGCCAGGGCCTTGCTGAGCCCGGGCATCTTGCCGTCCCGGTCGGCGAGGTCGGCCTGCTGGCCGATCCCGATGATCGTGCCCATGGCGTCGAAGAACCCGGCCAGCACGAGGGTGAAGACGATCACGCCCACGGTGATCGTGCCGACATCGGCCATGCCGGTGAAGGAAACCTGGCCGAACAGGCCGAAGTCCGGTGCGCTGACGATCGACCCGGTCAGTTCCGGGGCGTTCAGCCCGCCCCAGTCCTGCACGGAGAGACCGGCCACGGCGTGCACCAGCGCGGCGAACAGGGTGCCGCCGACGATGCCGATGAGGATCGCGCCGGGCACCCGGCGCACGTGGAGCAGGAAGATCAGCAGCAGCGTCACCGCGAAGCACAGCACCGGCCAGCCGGTGAGCTGGTCCTGGACGCCGAGCTGGATCGGCTTGGCCCCGGCGACACCGCCGGGACCGCCCATGCTGGTCACGAACCCGGCCTGGACCAGGCCGATCAGCGCCACGAACAGGCCGATGCCCATGGTGATGGCGTGCTTCATCGCCAGCGGGATCGCGTTCATGATCAGCTCCCGCAGGCCGGTGACGACCAGCAGGATGATCACGGCGCCGTAGATGACACACATGGCGAACGCGTTCCCCCACGTCATCTCCGGCGCCACCTGGAAGGCCACGACGGCGGAGACGCTGAGTCCCGCGGCCAGCGCGAGGGGGACGTTGCCGAGGATGCCCATCGCCAGCGTCGTCGCCGCGGCGGCGAACGCGGTGGCGGTGGTGAGCTGGGCGGGGTCGAGCCGGGCACCCGTGGCGTCCGGAACGGACAGGATCACGGGGTTGAGGAGGATGATGTACGCCATTGCCATGAAGGTGGTGACGCCGCCGCGCACCTCACGGGCGAGCGTGGATCCTCTGTCGGACATGTGGAAGTACCGGTCGAGCCAGGACCGTCCTGCCTGGGGGCGGGAGCCGTTCCCCGCCTCCTCGGGCGAGGTCTTGGGCTCCACGTGCGACTGGGTCATCTTGTGCCTTCTCCCAAGGTTCACAGGGGCACCCGCCCCGGCGCGCCGTGACGCGCCGTCGTTCGGCGGGATTTGGGATATGCACGACGCGGGGGACGGCCCTCGCCGCGTTCTGTGGGGGTGTGCCGGGCACGGTTCCGCTCGCGCGGGCCGCGCCGACGTGAGGCCGCGCCGGCAGAGGTGCTCCGGAGAACCGGTGCACCCTGCGGGCTGCCCCCGGACAGCAGGGCCGCGGTGCGGTCGGCACCACCGGCACCGCCCGCAGAGCCGGTCGCCGACGCGGCGGCGGGGAATGCCACCGCGAGGACGAGGCACCACGACGGTGAGGGATCGGCGGAATGCGCGTGCACGGCGACCACCACGTTCGGCTCGTTCCGGCGGTGCCGGCTACGTACCCGTGAGGTGCTCGGGACGGACCGGCACCCGGTTGAGCGCCAGGCCCGTCGCGGCACGGATCGCGGACAGGACGGCGGGTGTGGAGGACAGGGTCGGCGCCTCTCCCACCCCCCGCAGGCCGTACGGCGCGTGCTCGTCGGCCAGTTCCAGCACGTCGACGGGGATGGTCGGCGTGTCGAGGATCGTCGGGATCAGGTAGTCCGTGAAGGAGGGGTTGCGGACCTTGCCGTCCTCCCCCACCACGATCTCCTCCATCACCGCGAGGCCCAGGCCCTGCGTCGTGCCGCCCTGGATCTGGCCGATCACGGACTGCGGGTTGAGGGCCTTGCCGACGTCCTGCGCGCAGGCCAGCTCCACGACCTTGACCAGGCCGAGTTCGGTGTCGACCTCGACCACCGCGCGGTGCGCGGCGAACGAGTACTGGACGTGGCCGAAGCCCTGCCCGGTGCGCAGGTCGAACGGTTCGGTCGGCCGGTGGCGCCACTCGCTCTCGATGTCGACGGCCTGGTCCTCCAGGACGTCCGTCAGCGGGGCGAGCACCTCGCCGCCGTCGGTGACGACCTTGCCGCCCTCCAGCAGCAGTTCGGCCGTGGCCCACGCCGGGTGGTAGGTGCCGAACTTGGCACGGCCGATCTCCAGGACCTTCTCCCGGACCAGCTCACAGGTGTTCTTCACCGCGCCGCCGGTCACGTAGGTCTGGCGGGACGCGGACGTGGAGCCGGCGGAGCCCACCTGCGTGTCGGCGGGGTGGATGGTGACGTCGGTGACGCCCAGCTCGGTGCGGGCGATCTGCGCGTGCACGGTGACGCCGCCCTGCCCGACCTCGGCCATCGCGGTGTGCACCATGGCCACCGGCTTGCCGCCGACGACCTCCAGCCGCACCCGGGCGGTGGAGTAGTCGTCGAAGCCCTCGGAGAAGCCGACGTTCTTGATGCCGACCGCGTAGCCGACGCCGCGCACCACGCCCTCGCCGTGGGTGGTGTTGGACAGGCCGCCGGGCAGCGCCCGTACGTCGATGCCGGTGCCGGCGACCGCACCGGTGCCCTCCGCCGACTCCCACTGCCGCTCGGGGGGCAGCGGCATGGACTTCACACGGCGCAGGATCTCCGCGACGGGCGCCGGGGAGTCGACCTCCTGCCCGGTGGGCATGACGGTGCCCTGCGACATGGCGTTGAGCTGTCGGAACTCGACGGCGTCCATGCCGAGTTCGGCGGCCAGCTTGTCCATCTGCGCCTCGTAGGCGAAGCACGCCTGAACCGCGCCGAAGCCGCGCATCGCGCCGCACGGCGGGTTGTTGGTGTAGAGGGCGATCGCCTCGATGTCGACGTCGTCGATGACGTAGGGGCCGACCGAGAGGGACGAGGCGTTGCCGACGACGGCCGGGGAGGCGGACGCGTAGGCGCCGCCGTCCAGCACGATCCGGCACTTCATGTGCGTGATCCGGCCGTCCCGGGTGGCGCCGTGCTCGTACCAGAGCTTCGCCGGGTGGCGGTGGACGTGGCCGAAGAACGACTCGAACCGGTTGTAGACGATCTTGACGGGCTTGCCGGTGCGCAGCGCCAGCAGACACGCGTGGATCTGCATGGACAGGTCCTCGCGGCCGCCGAACGCGCCGCCGACGCCGGACAGCGTCATGCGGACCTTGTCCTCCGGCAGCCCCAGCACGGGGGCGATCTGCCGCAGGTCGGAGTGCAGCCACTGAGTGGCGATGTAGAGGTCGACGCCACCGTCCTCGGCGGGCACGGCGAGGCCGGACTCCGGGCCGAGGAAGGCCTGGTCCTGCATGCCGACCTCGTACTCGCCGGAAACGATCACGTCGGCGCGTGCCCGGGCCGCCTCGGCGTCGCCGCGCACGATGGGCTGGCGGTGCACGATGTTGGGGTGCGGCACGTGCGAGGCGTGGTGGTCGTCCCGGCCGGGGTGCAGCAGCGGGGCGTCCTCGGCGGTGGCGCTCGCCTCGTCGTGGACGACGGGCAGCGGCGCGTAGTCCACGACGATCTTCGCCGCCGCGCGGCGCGCGGTCTCCGGGTGGTCGGCGGCGACGAGCGCGACCGGCTCGCCGTGGTGCCGGACCCGCCCGTGCGCGAGGACGGGGGTGTCCTGGATCTCCAGGCCGTAGTTCTTCACCTCGGTGGGGAGGTCGTCGTAGGTGAGGACGGCGTACACGCCGGCCTGCTTCCAAGCCTCGGAGGTGTCGACGGAGCGGATCTCGGCGTGTGCGTGCGGGCTGCGCAGGGTGAAGCCCCACAGCATGTCCTCGTGCCACATGTCCGAGGAGTAGGCGAACTCGCCGGTGACCTTCAGCGTGCCGTCGGGGCGGAGGGTGGACTCGCCGATGCCGCCCCTGGTCTGGCTGCCCTGGCTCAGGGAGGTGGGAGTGCGTGTGACGCCCATGGTGGTCAGGCCCCCGTTCCCGCGGTCTGGGTCTCCTCGCGGGCGGCCGCGAGGCGGACCGCGTCGAGGATCTTCTCGTAGCCCGTGCAGCGGCACAGGTTGCCGGACAGCGCCTCGCGGATGTCCGCGTCGGACGGCTCCGGGTTGCGCTCGATCAGTTCGTCGGCGGCGACGAGCAGACCGGGTGTGCAGAAGCCGCACTGCACGGCGCCGGCGTCGATGAACGCCTGCTGCACCGTGGAGAGTTCGGCTGCCTCACCCGTCTGCGAGTCGGCCGGGCGGGCCTCCCAGCGCTGCGCCGCGTCCACCGAGGTGCCGGTGTTCTTCGCGTCGCCGCAGGCGCCGGAGGCGCAGCCCCCGGCCGCGCGCTGCCGGGCGTAGTCCGCCAGGCCCTCGACGGTGACCACGTCGCGGCCCTCGACCTGGCCGGCGGCGACCAGGCAGGCGCACACCGGGTCGCCATCCAGCCGGACCGTGCACGAGCCGCACTCGCCCTGCTCGCAGGCGTTCTTGGAACCGGGCAGGCCCATCCGCTCACGCAGCACGTAGAGCAGCGACTCGCCCTCCCAGACGTCGTCGGCCTCGTAGGGGCGGCCGTTGACCGTGAAATTCACGCGCACTGTGCGCCTCCTTCGGTGGTGCTGCGGCCCGCGCGGTAGGACTCCCAGGTCCAGCCGAGGGTGCGGCGGGCCATGACGCCGACCGCGTGCCGGCGGTACTTCGCACTGCCGCGTACGTCGTCGATGGGATTGCAGGCGCCGGAGGCCAACTCGGCGAACTGCCGGGCGACCGAGGGGGTGATCCTGGCGCCGCTGTCCCAGAACCCGCCCTCCTCCAGGGCGGCGTTCAGGAAGTCCTCCGCCTCGCGGGCGCGGACCGGGGTCGGCGCGGCCGATCCGATGCCGGTGCGGACCGTGCGGGTCTCCGGGTGCAACGCCAGGCCGAACGCGCAGACCGCGATGACCATGGCGTTCCGGGTGCCGACCTTGGAGAACTGCTGCGGGCCGTCCGCCTTCTTGATGTGCACGGCACGGATCAGCTCGTCGTCGGCCAGGGCGTTCCGCTTCACGCCGGTGAAGAACTCCTCCACCGGGATGCGGCGCGTGCCGCGCACGGACTCGGCCTCCACCTGTGCTCCGGCGGCCAGCAGGGCGGGGTGGGAGTCTCCGGCCGGAGAGGCCGCGCCCAGGTTGCCGCCGACGCTGCCGCGGTTGCGGATCTGGGGTGACCCGACGGTGTGGCCGGCCAGCGCCAGACCGGGGAGTTCGGCGCGCAGATGCTCGATGATGCGGGTGTAGGACACGGACGCTCCGAGACGTACCGTGTCCTCGCCGACCTCCCACTCGTACAGGTCGGCGATGCGGTTGAGGTCGAGCAGGTGCTCGGGCCGGCGGTGGTCGAAGTTCAGCTCGACCATCACGTCCGTGCCGCCCGCGATGGGTACAGCTGTCGGGTGCTCCGCCTTCGCGGCGAGCGCCTCCTCCCAGCTGGCGGGGCGCAGGAACTCCATGGGTGTCTCTTCTCAGGTCGCTTGCGCGGCTGTGGCGGACCGGCTCCGGGAGCGGGGGCCGGAGCGGTTCATCTTGCGTTCATCTGGTGTGTGACCCAGTACACCGACGCGCGGCGGAAGCGGTGCAGTCACCGAAACCATGAACCGACTGGCTGGCCGACGACGCCCTCTTGTAGATTCAAACAAGAGCCGGGCGCAGCTCAGCGCACGGTGATCACGACATTACTCATCGCGACGAACGGCGGGCGACGACATGCGGCTGCGCGCACTCCTGGAGACCGAGTCGCTCGGGCTGCGGCTGCTGTGCGGCGACGACGAGCTCGACCGCACGGTGCGCGGCGTCATGACCACCGACCTGCGCGACCCCAGCCGGTACCTCGCGGGCGGCGAGCTGGTGCTGACCGGCCTGGCCTGGCGGCACTCCGCCGAGGACTCCGAGCCCTTCGCGCGCCTCCTCACCGGGGCGGGCGTCGCCGGGCTCGCGGCCGGTGAGGCCGAGCTCGGCTCGGTGCCGGACGACCTGGTCGCGGCCTGCGCACGGCACCGGCTGCCGCTGTTCGCCGTCGACGAGGACGTGGCCTTCGCGACGATCACCGAGCACGTGGTGCGGCAGGTGTCCGCGGGGCGGGCCGGCGACCTCGCCGCCGTGGTCGACCGGCACCGCCGGCTGATGTCCTCCGGGCCGGCGGGCGGCGGCCCGGACGCGGTACTGGAACTGCTCGTCTCCGACCTGGACCTGCGGGCGTGGGTTCTGGCCTCGACGGGGCGTCAGGTCGCGGGCTCCTCCCCCGGCGAGGTGCTGCGGCTGCCGTCCTCGGTGCGGGCCCGGCTGGCCGGCGAGCACCTCGCCGCGGTCCGGACCGGGCGGCGCGGGCCGCACCGGGTGCGGGTGGACGGCGTCACGTACGCGCTGTTCCGGGTGAGCGGCGGCGCGGACGCCCCGGGCGGGGCCCCGGCCGACCCGCGGCGCACGGTGCTCTCCGACTGGCTGCTCGCGGTGGAGGCCGACACCGGCGACTGGCCGGCCGAACGGCTCGACCTGCTGCACGGCGTCACCCAGCTCATCGCCGTGGAGCGCGAACGCCGGGACGCGGCGCGGACCGTACGGCGGCGGCTGGCGCAGGAGGTCCTGGAGCTGGTGCTCTCCGGCGCGCCGCCGGCGGAGATCGCCGCGCGGCTGCGGCTGACCGCGCCGGTGCTGCTGCCGGGGCTGGGCAGCGCCCCGCGCTGGCAGGTCGTCACCGCCGCCGTGGACTGGTCCGGGGAGGGCGCCGCCGCTCTCGAGGGCGGGCCGGTGGCGCAGACGCTCCTGGAGGAACTGCTGGTCGACGTGGAGACGCCGGGGGGCGAGGCCGCGGACCGGATCGCCGTCGCGCACACCGGCGACGAGGCGGTGGCGCTGGTGCCGCTGCCCGCCCCTGTGGGCGGTGAGCCGGGCGAGGAAGGTGCGGCAGCGGCGGCACCCGAGCTGGAGGCGGACGCCCTCTGCGCGGCGGTACGAGCACCGATGGAGCGCGGTCTCGCCGGCGACGGGCGGCTCACGCTCGGCGTGAGCGCGGCGGTGCACTCGGCGGAGGGGCTGCGCGGGGCGCTGGAGGAGGCGCGCCACGCGCGGCGCGTCGCCGCGGCGCGGCCCGGCGCGGTGTGCGCGGCGGGCCACGCGGAGCTGGCCTCGCACGTCCTGCTGCTGCCGTTCGTGCCGGACGACGTGCGGCGCGCGTTCACGGCGCGCCTGCTGGACCCGTTGTGGGAGTACGACCGGCGGCACCGGGCGGAGCTGGTGCCGACACTGGACGCCTTCCTCTCCGCCGACGGTTCCTGGACGCGGTGCGCGTCCCGGCTCCACCTGCACGTCAATACCCTGCGGTACCGGATGGGCCGCATCGAGCAGCTGACCGGCCGCGACCTCAGCCGCCTAGAGGACAAGCTCGACTTCTTCCTCGCCCTCCGCATGAGCTGACGCACTGGCGCGGCCTGCGGCGCGCCCGTTCGAACAGCTGCGGCCTGGCACGTGAAGCCGTGCCGGTGGCGGACGCGGCCGTCAAGTGGCGCCATCCGGCGTGGGTGCACCCGCCGGGGACGATCCTGTTCAGGATCAGCGGCCACGCCCGGCACGCGAGCGTCACGTTCACGCCCAGCACCCGCGAAGCCTTCGCCGCCGAACCGACCGGTTCCGGAACCGGCAGGGGGACGGCCGGGCTCCCGCACGGCGCCCCGGCGCCGGCCGACCACCCCACCGCATGATCGCGTGCCGCGTCCGCGAGCACGAGGACGCGGCGTGCCGTGGAGGTGAGTCAGGTGGTGGTGAGGCTCCGGCGGAGGCGGTGCAGACCGCGGCGGGTGTGACTCTTCACCGTGCCGAGCGCCAGACCCGTCCGCTCGGCGATCTGCACCTGCGTCAGGTCGTCGTAGAAGGCGAGGCACAGTACCCGTCGCTGAGGAGCCGGCAGCGTGGCCAGTTCGTGCGCCACGAGGACGCGGTCCAGCACGGCGTCCACCTCCGCGGGAACGCGTCCGCCAGCCGCCGGGGCCTGACGCGCGGCGGCCTTGTCGTGGAGGTCCCGGCGCCGGGTGCGCGCGGAGAGCGCGTCGGCGATCTTGCGACGGGTGATCCCGACGAGCCACCCGGCCAGCGCCCCTCGCTCCGGCCGGTAGCCGTGCCTGCCGCGCCACGCGGCGAGGAACACCTGCTGGGTGACGTCCTCCGCCTCGTCGCGGTCTCCCAGTGCGCGCGAGGCGAGGGTGAAGACGAGGGCGGACCAGCGCCGGTGAACGGCCGCGAGGGCGAGTTCGTCGCCGCGTACGAACGCCGCGGCGAGTTCCTTGTCGGCACGGGCTTCGTCGGCCACGGCTTCGTCGGCCACGGCTTCTTCGGCCACGGCTTCTTCGGCCACGGCTTCTTCGGCACGGGATTCTCCGGCGAGGGACTCCCGGGCCGCGAGGGTCCGGTCGTCGTCGTGCTGTGCTGCCGTACGGCCGTCCGCCCCGGACGCGAACCGGAATCCGGGGCCCACGACGCGCAGGGGGCTGACCTTCATGGGCTTTCCTCCCGCCGTGCGCTGCGCCGGCCGTGACGGCCGGTACGACCGAGTCTTGGCAAACGATGCATTCCCGACAACTTGCATTGATTCTGCGTCGTCTCGGCGACGTATCGTGGGCGCATGGACGCGTCCCGCCCGGAGCACACCGCAGGGCAGACCACGGGTGCCGTGGCCCGGCGGATCGGGGTGTCGCCGACCACCCTGCGCTCGTGGGACCGGCGCTACGGCCTGGGCCCGTCCCTCCGGGAACAGGGCAGACACCGCAGGTGGACGCCGGGCGACATCGCCGTGCTGGAAGAGATGTGCCGGCTGACCTCGGCGGGCGTCCCGCCCGCCGAGGCGGCGAAGGCGGCACTCGGCGCGGCCGGGTCGTCCACATCGGTCGGTGCCGAAACGATGCAGGAGCCGGAGAAGGCGCCCGCGCAGCCGACCGGTGGCGGCGGCCTGCCGCTGGGCGACGTACGCCAGGAGTGCCGCGGGCTGGCGCGTGCGGCCGTGCGGCTCGACGCCGCGGCGGTCCAGGCGGGGCTGGCGACGGCGATCGGCGAGTACGGCCTGGTGTCGGCGTGGGAGGAGGTCATGATGCCCGCGCTGCGCGCCGTCGGCCTCAAGTGGTCGAACTCCGGGGACCGGTACGTGGAAGTGGAGCACCTGCTGTCGTGGCACGTCTCGGCGACGCTGCGGGCGGCGGCTGCCGCCGCGCCCGGTGACGTCCCCGACACGGTCTCCGCCCGGGACGGGAGGAGCGGCCGCGGACCCGTGGTACTGGCCTGCGTGCCGGGCGAGCTGCACGCGCTGCCGCTGGAGGCGCTGGCCGCGGGCCTGGCCCGGCGCGGGCTCCCGGTGCTGATGTTCGGCGCCGCGGTGCCCGTGCCGGCGCTGGAGGAGGCCGTGCGGCGGACCGGACCGTCGGCGGTGGTCCTGTGGGCACAGACGTCGTCGGCGGCGGACTGGCCGCTGGCCCGGCACGTCGGCGCGATGGGGTGGGGTGTGCGGGGAGCGCGCCGCCACCCGGCCGTGGTCGCCGCCGGGCCGGGCTGGGCGTCACCACACCTGCCGCTGCCCGGAGCCCACCGGCCCCGCAGCCTGCACAACGCGCTGTCCCTACTGGAGAATCTCGCCTCCGCGTAGCAGCCGGACGGTCAGCCCCAGACGGCAGTGCCTCGCCCTCCGGGGCCAGGAGGACGTCCAGGGTGGCGCGCTCGTCCGCCTCGAAACGGCCGTCGAGGCGGAGTTCGACACACGGCTGCCGGGCTGGTTCGGTGCCGCCGGGGAGGAGCCGTTGGAGGTCCTGTCGCTGTTCGACGGCCAGGGCGACCTGAGTGGCAGTCACCCTGCCCGCACGCCGCCGCCGTCGCTCTTTCCCGTACATGGCTTCCGCGGACTGCCGGCGCGTCAGAAAGCGCTGCGTGCGGCGCTTCGGTGCAGGTCGCCGACATGCGTGGATTGGTCACTTCGCCATGCTCACGGCAGTCCGTCACCTCATCAGTTCCGCCTCACGGCAGGGGCTTCGGCCTGCCCCGCCCCACCGGGGACACCCCTCCGGGCGCAGGTCCGATCCGGGGGCGGCGTCCGGAGCGTACTGCGCCGTGCGGGGGACCACGTCCCCGTTCGGTCCATCAGCGAGCATTCCAGTACGTCATATGACGAACCCTCTGATTACGGTCACTGTGAGGCACAACCATCGGGGCACCCCCCGGATTGGAGTCACCATGTCCCACCGACGGCTGGTGCTCACGGGCACCTGCATCGGAGCGGTCACCGCAGGGCTGCTGGTCGCCACGACGACCACCACCCCGGAGAACGCCCCGCGCGACGCGCAGGCACTCAGCGCCGTGCAGAGACCCCCCGACCAGGCTCCGGCGGGCGGACCCGCGCCCGTGGGCGGAGCGAGCGCCGGCCGGGCGGACCCCGGGGACGACGAGCCGGGCGAGGAGGAGGACGGTCTCGACCTGCCGGACTTCGGGGCCTTCCTCGGGTCCGGACCGGAGGGCGTCCGCCGCATCGAGAAGTTGGAGAAGTGGCTGGACGGGCGCGAGCCCACCGTCGGCCACACCTACCTTCCGGGCGACCTGTGGGTGAACATCGAGGGCAAGCGCCGGTTCCTCGAACCCTGGGCGGAGTGGACACGGGAGAAGGACGACCGCATGTTCGTCCTCAACGTCCCGATGCTGGAACGGAACGAGGACGACCTGCCCGACGAGGCCGTCGACCACCTGCTCCGGGCCGGCGCACGCGGCCACTTCGACCACCACTTCCGCCGGCTCGGCGAACGACTGGTGGACCTCGGCGTCGAGGAGACGGTCGTCGTCCTCGGCTGGGAGATGAACGGCACCACCTACACCAGCCGCTGCGCACCGAACCCCGAGGCGTGGAAGACGTACTGGCGCAACATCGTCTCGGCCATGCGGTCCGTACCCGGCCAGGACTTCGAGTTCGACTTCGCCCCGGCGCGCGGTGAGGACGCCATCGCCTGGACGAAGTGCTACCCGGGCGACCCGTACGTGGACATCATCGGCATGGACTCCTACGACCAGCCGCCCGGCACCAGCTTCCGGGAGCAGGTGAACCAGCCGTACGGGCTGAAGAAGCAGGTCGAGTTCGCCAGGGAGCACGACAAGGAGATCTCCTACCCCGAGTGGGGGCTCTTCCGCGACGGCGACAACCCGGAGTACATGCGCAAGATGCTGGAGTGGATCCGCCGCCACGACCCCGAGTACCACACCATCACGGACTACTGCCCGCACGGGGTGATGCAGTGCGGGACCAACCCGGAGTCCTCGGACGTGTTCCGTGAGCTGATGGCGGACGTCGCCGAACTGCCGGACCCGTTCCCCACAACGCCCACGGGACCGGAGCAGGAGCCGGACGTCCCCTGGTGGAAGCCGGAGCCCGTCGAGTTCTGCGTCGACCTCGGCGACTGGATCCAGGACCTGCTGGACACGGAGCCGCTGTGCTTCAAGTTCGACGGGGACCTGGGGCTGTAGCCGCCGCACCCCGCCCCGCCGCCGGCACGGCGACGGGGCGGGGTGCCGGGCAGGGGCCCGGCGGGACGTCAGTTCCGCTCCCCCGCCCGGACGCCGCGCAGCACGGCGCGGACACCGCCGCTGCGCGCCTCGTCCAGCCGGGACCGCCACTCCAGCAAACCGGGCACCCGTTCGCGGGCCTCCCGCACCGCCGCCGCGCGCGCGGTGCGCAGCCCCGCGTACGCGGCGAGCACCGGGCGCAGCTCGCGACGGGCCATCAGCAGCCGCTGGTTGCCGACCTCGACCGGCCGCCAGCGCAGCTTGTACGGCTCCGCGCCCCGCAGCATGCTGAACGTGCTGCGGCCGGTCGCCGCCGTGTGCCGGGCGCTCTCCCGCAGCAGCATCGACGTGATGTCGGTCTTCGCCCGTAGCTCCGGGTGGACGCCGTCGAGGTAGCCACCCGCCAGGTCGGCCGACAACAGGGTCATGTCGGAGGCCATCACCTCGCCCCCGACCAGGTACTCGCAGATCCGGGCGTGGCCGGTGCGAGCCATCCGCGTCACGGCGCGCGTCAGGTGCTCCGCGAAGCGGGGCCGTACGTGTTCCGGCGTCACTCCGCGGCCCTCCCACTGGAGTCCGTGCAGCCGGATCATGGTGGCGACCGCGGTGGGCACCTTCTCCGCCGGGACGTCACGGTGCTCTACGCCCAGCGCGTCGAGCTTGCGGAGCTTGGCCCGGCGCCGTTTGGCGCTGGTCGCCGGCATGCGGCGGAACAGTTCCTCGATGGGCACACCGGGCAGGTCCAGGCACACCGAGTCGCGCCGGTGCCGCCGTGGACCCTCCCACTGCGCGAACAGCCGTTCCGCCGCCGCGCCCGGCCGCACCTCGCGCAGGTCGAGCACGGCGCCGCGCATGGCCCGGTGCAGGCCGCGCACGAGCGCCGTGGTCACCTCCGCGACGTGACCGGCGTCCACCAGCACGTCGAAGAAGTCGGAGATGTGGCCGCCGAGCGGCACCAGGACCGGGAAGGGCCGGTGCGCCAGCATCAGCGGCGCCGCGCCGACCAGCACGCCGCCGCGCCGCACGAGCACCAGCCGCAGGCGGCCGGGCGTGCCGTAGGACAGCCACCACGAGTGCAGCCAGGCGTGGGTCTGGAACGGCGTGGCGGTGGGGCACCGTTCGAACAGGGCGTCCCATTCCGGTGCCAGGCGGGCGAACTGCTCGGGGTCCCGGCACAGCGTCACCGCGATGCCGGTGCCGCCACCGGACGCCGTGCGGGCCCGGGTGGGGGCGGGGGTGGTCGCTGTCATCGCACGGTCTCCTCTCCGTCGGGCGCCGCCGCGTCGCGGCGCGGGCGTACCAGCAGCACGAGCGCGCCGACCAGGACGCCCGCCGAGCCGCCGACGGCGGTGGCCAGCACCGGCGACGGGCTGCTCGCCTCGCGCGGGGCGCGGGCCCGGGAGAACGCGGTGAGTTCCACCCCGGTGTCCTTCGCGGACTCCCCGGCGACGTCGGCCAGCGAACGGGCGACCGCGTTGGCCATCTCCGCCGCCTCGCCCGCGCTGGGCGCACTGCCGGTGATCTCGATCATCGGCGCGTCCGGTGATGTCACCGCCTCCACACCTTCCTGGAGCGTGGCGACGGGCACCCCGCCGTCCTGCTGGGCCTTCGCGAGCACGGCCGTGTCGGTGGCGATCCGGCCGTACGCCTGCGCGAAACCGAGGGCGGTCACCGGGTCGCCACCCTTGCCCGGTACGACCGCGACGTAGCTGGTCGCGGTGTACCGGGCGGGCGCCAGCGCGCCGTACGCGGCGCCGGCGAGCACCCCGGCGAGCACGCACGCGGCTGCGGGCGCCGCCCCACGGGGCCGCCGCCGCCAGGTGCGGCGCGCCCGCTGGGCACCCGCAGCGCCGGCGCGCCGGACGGTGGGCCACACGCGGGGCGCCTTCGCGGTGTTGGTCGAGGCCGCTTCACCGGCCCCCTCCACGGAGCGCGCCGGCCGGGACGGACACTCGGCCCGGGGGGTGAGGTGCGTCGCGGAGGCCGCGTCCTCGGTGCGTTCGGCGTTGGCGCCGCCGGTCACGCCGCGGCGGGGCACCGCCGACTGCCGCTGAGCACTCGCCCTGGCCACGTGCTTGGCGAGCAGCCCACCCGTCCCACCGCCGGGACCCGCGTCCGGCACGTCGGACCGCCCGGGGGCGCCCGTCGCCCTCCCCCCGCGGGAGTTGCGCGCCACGGTGCCCGGCAGTTCCGGCTTGGCGAGGACCGCCTTCACGGGCACGCCGACGGCGGACGCCTTCCCGCGGCCCGCCGGGGAACCGACGCGGGACGTCCGGGACGCCGCTTCGGCAGGATGGCCGGCACCCTCGTGCGAGCCCGGCGCGGCGGTGGCGGCACTCGCCGTGGTGCCCTTTCGGGCGGAGGCACGGTCGGGCCCCGCCGGGGGGCGGGCTCCAGAGGGCTGCGGCGACGCCGGCCGGTTCGCCGCCCGCGACGCCTCGGCGTCCGGCACCTCGTGAACCTCCGCGACGGCGCCCTTCGCAGCGGAACCGTCCCCCGACGACGAGCCGTCCGTGCGGGGCTCGGTCGCCGTCTGCCGCTGCGTTGCGGCAGACGTGTCGCCCCGCTGCGACGCAGTCGCAGCATCGCGTGAGCCCGAGCCCTCGGGCTTCGGAGCTGTGCCGGCCTCGGCCGAGCGACGGTCTGCGGGGGCGGCGGTCCCCTTCTCCGGGCGCGGCTCGGCGTCGGCGGGCTGTGCGCGGGAGGCCGCGTCGGCGGGCTGCGGGTCGGGGGTCATGGGGGCGGACGGGTTGCGGGACTGGGGGCGTTGGCGGTGTTCGGTGCGGGGGCGTCGCTTGCGGCCGGGCTGGCGCGCGGCCTTGCGGGCGGTCTCCGTCATGGTGACTCCTCGTGGCGGTCGGGGCGGGCGCGGGTGGTCACGGCGCGCCGCGTCTTCGGTTCACGCCTGCGGCGTGCGGCGGGACGGAGGCGCCGGGGATCCAGGCGGCGAGGCGTCCGGTGTCCGGCCGGGCGGGAGGGGGAACGGGCTCCGCCGGGGCGGTACCGGTGAGGCCGGCATACACGCCGGTGAGCCGTTCGGCGGCGCGCGCGATGTCGTAGCGCCGCACGACCGGCGGCACCGGCAGGCGGCCGTGTCCGGCGGCGAGGTGTACGCGGAGGGCCGCGGTGAGGCGTTCCGTCTCCGCGCCGACGCGGTAGGCGCCGGGCGCCTCGGAGCCGGGCACGTCGTCCACCGCGGGACAGGTGACGTGGAGCACCGGCAGTCCCGCGGCCAGCGCCTCCAGCACGGACAGGCCGAAGGCCTCCTCCGTGGACGGCGAGACGAACAGGTCCATGGCGGCCAGCAGGTGCGGAAGCGGCGGCAGTCCGGCGGCGGCCTCCTCGGCGGCCGTCACCGGGGCGACCGCGCCGCCGCACTCGCCGGGGAGCAGGACGCGGTCCGCCACACCGAGTGCCCGCGCGAGGTGCAGCAGTCGTGCCCGTTCGGGACCGTCGCCGACCAGCAGCAGGCGTACGTCCGGCTGCGCCGCGCAGGCGCGGACCAGGCGGTCGTACCGCTTGCCCGGCACCAGGCGGCCCACGCCGCCGACCACCGTCGCGTCGGCGGGGAGCCCGAGGCGGGTCCGCGTGGCGGCACGCGCGGCGGGGTCGTGGCGGAACCGGGCGGCGTCGATGCCGTTGGGCACCACGTGGATGCGGTCCGCGGGCACGCCCCAGGCACGAAGCCGGTCGGCGACGGTGACCGACACGGCGACGGTCGCGCCGCCCAGCCGCTCGGTCGCCAGGTACAGGCCGCGCGTGCCCGCGCCCAGGGGGCGGCCTTCGATCGCCGCGTCGCCCAGCGAGTGTTCGGTGGCCACGACGTGCCGCACCCCCGCCATGCGCGCCGCGAGGCGCCCGTACACGCAGGCCCGGTAGAGGTGGGTGTGCACCAGGTCGTAGCCGCCGTCGCGGATCAGCCGGACCAGCCGCGGCAGCGCCGCCAGGTCGCGGTTGCCCCGCATCCCCAGGTGCCGCACGCGCACGCCGTCGGCGCGCAGGCCGTCGGCGACGGCGCCGGGGTTGGTGAGGGTGACGACATCGCTGCGCACGGGGAGGTGGCGGAGCATCAGCCGCAGCTGCTGCTCCGCGCCGCCGACACCGAGGCCGGTGATGACGTGCAGGACCCGCGAGGGCAGGCTCACCGGAGCGTCGCCTCCTCCGGCAACGGCCGGCGGCGCCAGGGGTGCAGGCGGCGCTTGAGGTGCAGGCGCACCGCGTTGTCCTGCTCGCCGATGTGCACGCGGGGCAGGGCGTGGAGGCCGGTGAGGCGGCCGGGGTCGATGGCGCAGGCGTAGGCGTAGCCGGCCGCGCGCACCGCGCGCACCGCGCGGGCGTCCAGGGTGCCGTAGGGGTAGCAGAAGCCGGCCGGGGGTCTGCCCGTGAGGCGGGTCAGCAGATCGCGGCTGCCTGCGGTCTCCTCGTGCAGCCCGGCGTCGTCGAGCGCGGGGAGTTCGCGGTGCAGCATGCCGTGCGAGCCGATCTCCATGCCGGCGCCCACGGCGGCCAGCACGCCCTCGGCGGTGAGCAGCGGCTTGCGCGGGCCCAGCGGGTCCCACACGTTGCTGCCGCCGAGACGGCCGGGCAGCACGAAGACGGTGGCGGTGCAGTCGTGCCGGTGCAGCAGGGGGACGGCCTCGTCGAGGAAGTCCTGGTAGCCGTCGTCGAAGGTGAGGCCGACGAGGTCGCGGCCGCGGCCGGCGGCCCGTTCCCGGAGCAGTTCGGCGATGCCGACGCCGCGCAGGCCCCGGGCGGCGAGCCATTCGAGCTGGCGGCGCAGCCGGTGCGGGGAGACGGTGACGTGGTACGGGTCTTCGGTGCTGTCGGCGACGGAGTGGTACATCAGCAGCCAGGGGGCGCCGGACCGGGGCCGGTCGGCGGCCGGGGCGGGCTCGGGCGCTGCGGCGGGCCCGGGCGCGGGTGCGGGCGCTGCGGCGGGCGCGGGCGCGGTGTCGGCCGCCCGCGGGCGCGGCCGTGCGGTGTCGGTGGGTTCAGCGGTCATGACGGAGCCTTCGTTCGACGGCGGACACGAGTTGCGGGATCTCCCCCGCCCCGAGGACGTAGCCGGTGACGAGGAAGACGGCGGAGACGACCAGGGCGCCGGCGGAGGCGGCGAGGAGCGCGGACCCGCACAGCTGCGCCACGGCACAGCCCGCTGCGGCGGCGAGCGCGGCGGCGCCCAGTAGCCGGACCAGCCCGCCGAGTACGCGGGGCAGGTCGACGGCTACGGCGACGTGCCGGCTGGCGCGGCGGCCGGTACCGGCGAGCAGCAGGATCGCGGTCAGGGTGATACCGGCGGCGTTGGCGGCGGCGATGCCGTGGGTGCCCCACAGACGGCTGAGGGCGACGCCGCCGAGGATGGTGACCAGGAGGCCGGCGACCATCGTGCACGCCGGGTACCAGGTGGGACGACCGGTGGAGAAGAAGGGGCGGACGACCGCGCCGACCATGCTGTGGCCGAGGAGTCCGAGGGCGTAGACGCGCATCACGGACGCGGTGGCCTCGGTGTCCTGCGCGCTGAACGCGCCTCGCTGGAAAAGGAGTTCGATGATCTGCGGGGCGCAGGCGAAGACGTAGGCGGCGCCGAGGAGGACCACGAGCGCGGCGCCCGCCAGGTCGCGTTCCACCCGGCGCCGCACCGTCTCCGCCTCGCCGTCGGCGAGGGCGCGGGCGACCAGCGGGAAGGTGACGGTGCAGATCATCAGGGACAGCGCCATCGGGATCTGCGCCACTTTCTGCGCGTAGTTGAGGTGGGAGATCGCTCCGGCGGGCAGCGAGGAGGCCAGGTAGCGCTCCACCAGCACCTGCGACTGGCGGCCGATGGTGAACAGCGCGATGGGCAGCAGCACTCCGGCGCCGACCGTCGTGGTGGCGCGGCTCGCGCCCGGAGCGCCGTCGGGACGCCCTCCGCGGAGCTCCCGGCGCCCGGCCCGGCGTCCGGCCTTTCCGCGCGGCATCACGCGCAGGAAGAACGGCAGTTGGACGAGCACCATCAGCGCGCCTCCGACGGCCACCCCCAGTGCTGCGGCGCGTACGCCCCACAGGGCGTGGAGCACCAGCACGGTGGCGACGATGCCGAGGTTGTAGGCGACGTAGATGGCGGCCGGGGGCACGAAGCGGCCGTGTGCGCGCAGCCCGGCGCTGAGGTAGCCCGCGGTGCCGAAGGTGAGCAGGGTGACGGCGGTGAGCCGGGTGCACTGCACGGCCAGCTCCGGGTCGGCCAGGCCCGGTGCGAGCGTCCCGACAAGCCCGGGGGCGCCGACCATGAGGAGCCCGGACGCGCAGGCCAGGGCCAGCAGCAGGCGGGGCAGGGAGCGCGTGAGCAGCGCGCGGACCGGGTCCGGGCCGCCGTCGGCCTCCCCCGCCGCGTGGGCGGCCCGGGTGGCGCGCAGCGCGGCACGGCGGGACAGGGCCAGGCTGAAGGCGGGAATCAGCACCAGCGCCATGGCGTCCTCGATGAGGAGCGTCGCGGCGATCTCCGGGACGGTCCAGGAGACGAGGAACGCGTCGGTGGCGGCTCCGGCGCCGTAGAGGTGGGCGATGGTCTGGTCGCGGACCAGACCCATCAGGGCTCCGGCAACGGTGAGCGCGGCGGTGGCCGCCGCGGCGCGGGCGATGAACCGGCCCTGCCGGCCGCCGGCCGGGACCGCGTCGTCCGACGTTCGGTCGGCTGCTGACGGGACGTCGGGGAGCGAGCGGGTCCCGGGAGGCTCCGGCACGTCCACGGGCGGTTCGGTCTCGGTGTGGGCCACTTCGGTCACCGGCGGTCCTCCCCCGGACGCAGTGCCGCCGGGCAGAGCGCCCACCAGGCGGCGATGCCGAAGAGCACGGCGGTCAGCACGGTGGAGGGCCCGCCGATGTCGGCGTAGAGGAAGTCGACGAGCTGCCACACCAGCAGGCCGACGGCGGCCAGCCCGCAGTCCGTGCCGTCCGGTGGCCGGGCCCCGCCGGGCACGCGACGGTCTGCGGACGGCGGGCGGCGGAGGCGGCGGAGCCGCGCCAGCGCGCACCCCAGCAGGGCGAGCCAGCTGCCCGCGACGAGCGTCAGCCCGATCAGGCCCTGTTCGCCGAGGATCAGCAGGTACATGTTGTGCGGGGAGAGCAGCGGCTCCCGGTGGAAATCCACGCCCGCGCCCGCGGTGTCGCTTCCGGAGGACAGGGCGAGGGAGGCGTGCCCGTCGCGGTGGCCGGGGAAGCCCTTGAGCCCGACGCCGGTCGCCGGGTTCTCGCGCCACATGCTCACCGCGGCGGCCCACATGGCGTACCGGTCGGTGACGGACTGGTCGGGGCTGCTGGCGACCTGGGTGATGCTGGCCAGCCGCGCGCCGATCATCTCCGTGCCGACGCCGGCGCCACCGACGAGCACCACGCCCGCGGCGAGCAGCAGGGTGAGGGTGCGGGCGGCGAGCCGTGCACCGGCCAGGAGCAGCATCACGCCGCCGGCGCAGACGGTGGCGATCCAGGCTCCGCGGCTGAACGACACGGTCAGCGGGACGACGAGGGCCGCCGCGGTGCCCAGCGCGGCGGGACGGAGCCAGCGCGGCGCGGACGGGGGCGGGGCGAGACCGACGGCGAGCAGCAGTAGGAGGCCGTAGGACACGACGGTCGCCATGCCCATCACGTCGAGCGGGCCGAAGGTGCCGACCGCGCGTACCGTGCGGCCCTGGTAGGACGCGCCGGTCGCGGTGAGGTACTGGTGAACGCCGACCGCCCCCTGCACCACGGCGACGGCGACGATCGCGCCCGCCGCGGGGCGCAGGTCCTCGCGGGTGCGCAGCAGCAGCACCACAGCCGCGGGCACCAGCACGAACACCTGGAGGTAGCGGACCAGTCCGAGCAGCGCCTCAGCGGGCTGCGGGGAGGTGGCGGCGGCGACCGCGAACGCGACGGCCGGGGCGGCGAGAACGACCGCGGCCGGTGCGGTCAGCGGGCGGCGGCGTTCGCGCACCAGCGTCACCGCGCACCACAGGACCAGCAGGGCGGAGGCGACGTCGGCCGGTGCCACATGGGTGGCCGCGGCGGTGTCGGCCGACCCCCCGGGAACGCACAGCAGCAGCACGGTGGCCGCCACCGGCAGCACCCGGACGTACCGCGACTGCCCGGCGACCCGGAGCGCCACGGCTGCCGGGAAGCGGGGGGAGACCGCCGCGGTCGCCGTCGCGGGATGCCCGGTGGTCACGTCAGCTCCCTCCCAGGCGGAAGACGGACCCGGCGGTGCGCAGCAGGATCTGGACGTCCTGCCAGAACGACCAGGTCTCGATGTAGTGGTTGTCGAACCGGGCGCGGTCCTCGATGGAGGTGTCGCCGCGCAGGCCGTGGATCTGGGCGAGGCCGGTGATGCCGACGGGCATCCGGTCGCGGGCCGCGTATCCGGGATGTGCCGTGCTGAACTGCTGGACGAAGTAAGGGCGTTCGGGGCGCGGTCCGACCAGGCTCATGTCGCCGCGCAGCACGTTCCACAGCTGCGGGAGTTCGTCGAGCGAGGTGCGGCGGAGGAAGCGGCCGACGCCGCTCATGCGCCGGTCGTGGGCGACGTTCCAGCGGGTGGCCGACTCGTGCGCGTTCGCGGGCCGCAGGGTGCGGAACTTCAGCATCACGAACGGCCGCCCGTGGGCGCCGACGCGTTCCTGCCGGAAGAGGACACCGGGCCCGTCGGAGCACCGGACGGCGAGCCCGCACGCCGCCAGCACGGGGGCGGAGACGACCAGCGCCAGCGCGGCGACGGCCAGGTCGAGTCCGCGTTTGGCCACGCGTGCCGCACTCCGCCGGGGCGGCGGGTCCAGCCGGGCACAGGGAAACCCCCACACGTGGCCCGTCTCCGCCGTCCGCCACGCGACCTCGCCCGCGACGGTCTCGCCGTCGACGACCCACACCGTGCAGCCGAGGGTGCGGAAGAGTCGTACCAGCGCGGCGGTGTCGGGGTCGGCCTGCGCGGGGCGGGTCAGCACCGCGTCGCACACCGCGTTCTGGACGACGGCGCGCGTGACGTCCTCCGCCGCCGTCAACACCGGAACGGGAAGGCCGGAGCCGTGGACGCCGGGGGGCGTGAGGGCCTGCGCCGCGGAGGGGGGCACCACCAGGCCGACGGGCCACATGCCGTACTCGGGATGCTCGTGCAGGACGGCGGCGACCCGGTGCCCGGCGGACTCGGGGCCGACGACCAGGGCGGAGCGCGGGTTGTGCCGCTGCCGCCGCCGACGCCAGGCGTACAGCGCCCCGCGCAGCAGCGCCGCCAGGGCGACGTGCACGGCCACGAGGGACACCAATCCCGTCCAGCCGAGGGTCGGTTCGGGGCGCACGGCCGCCACCACGGTGGTGGCGGCGCTCCAGGCGAGGGCGGCCCGCCAGAGCAGGGCGGGGAGTTCGCCGAGCGCGGTGCGGTGCGGCCCGCAGCGGTACAGCCCGCCCTGCTGATGCAGCGCGATCAACGTGAGCACGGCGGGAGCGAGGTCCAGGACGGCGGCGTGCGTGCCGCTCCCCGCGAGCAGGGCGGCGGCGGTCGCGGCGAGACAGTCGGCGGCGACCAGGGCCGCGAGCGCGCCCCGCCCGCGCCGGGCGGCGCCGCCCGGCCGCCGGGGGCCGCTGCGGGGCTCGGGGATGCCGGGGCCCCCAGGGGCCGGCTCGACGGCACGCGTCTTCTCCCGGTGCCCGTCGCGTCTCTCGAGGTCGGCGGGCAGGGCGTCGGCCCCGGTGCTCTCCATCGTCATCGGCTGATCAGTTCCTCGCGGTCGCGGTCGCGGTGCGGCTGGCCGGTCAGTTCGCGGTAGAGGGCCTCGACGGCGGCGGTCGTCACCGTGATGTCGCGGGTCGCGCGTACGTGGCGGCCGGCCTGTTCGCCGAGGGAGATGCGCAGGGCCGGGTCCGCCAGCAGCCGGACAAGCCCGGCGCCCAGCCCGTCCGGGTCCTCGGGCGGTACCAGGCATGAGGCGTCGTGCCCCGGGGGCAGGGATTCGCGGGCTCCGGCGACGTCGGTGAGCAGCACCGGGCGGCCGCAGGCCATGGCCTCCAGCGGTGCGAGGGCCATTCCCTCCCAGCGGGACGGCTGCACGACGAGATCGGCCGCCGCGTACCAGGGGGCCGGGTCCGGGCAGGCTCCCGCGAACAACACCCCGGCGGGGGCGACGGCGCGCAGCCGCTCTCGGTCGGGGCCGTCGCCGACGAGGACCAGACGGGCGCCGGGCGACCGCGAGGTGACGGCGGGCCAGGCCCGCAGCAGCAGGTCCTGGCCCTTCTGACGGCAGAGCCGGCCCACGCACACGACCAGGGGCGCGCCGGAGAGGTCGAAGACGCCGCCCGTCCCGACCGCGCACGGCGCCAGGCGGTGCCGGGCGCGCGCCGCCTCGGGCGGGGTGACGGGCGTGAACCGTGCGGTGTCGACCCCGTTGGGGATCACCGTCCAGCGGGCGCGGATTCCGGCGGAGCGGCCGCGTCGTCGCTCCGCCTCGCTGACGCAGACCACCCGGGCGGCCCAGCGCGCCGCGCGGCGCTCCCAGTGCAGGGCGAGGTGTGCGGGGAGTCCGGTGACGGCCTCGAACGACCAGGCGTGCGGCTGGAAGACGGTGGGCAGCCGGCCGCGCAGCGCCAGACGTACGGCCAGCCCGGCCTTGGCGCTGTGCGCGTGGACCAGGTCGGGGGCGGTGCGCCGGATGATGCGGGCGAACCCGGCCGTCTCCCGGGGCAGTGCCGCGCCGGGTTCGCGGCCGGCCTCCCAGGAGTGCACCTCGGCTCCGTGCGCGGCGAGCGTGGTGGCGAGTCCGCCCTGCGACGGGCAGGCGGCGACGACGCGGAGACCGTTGGCGAGCTGGGCGCGGGCCAGGTCCGCCACCACGCGGGCGACCCCGCCGTCGACGGGCTGGACGACGTGCAGGACGGTGCACGGCCGGTCCTTGGACTGCTGTTCCTGCACGCGCACCTCTCCCAGACGGTCGGGTCGGTCACGGCCCTGCTGCCGGACGTCCGGCGAACGGCCGCACGCGGCCGCCTCCACGGGGCACATCCGGCACGGCAGCCCAGCACAGCCCGGGCAAATCGGTCTAAACCGTGCCAGAAGGAAGGCTGAAAATCACGCAGGACGCGCGAAGTGTGCAGAAAGGGTGGAGAACCTCGCACCGTAGGCTCTTCGGACCATCGGACGACCCCCACCCGACGTCGCTCCGCCCCCGTGCGCCACTGGGCAGAGCGAGCCGCCGAGTAAAACTTTGTGAATCGCTTCACACTTTCTCTTGGCTGCGCGCTCGGTTCGTGCTGAGATGCGGTCACATCCGGCTCGAGGGCGCGCTTGGGAGGCACAGTGGCGGAGTCCGCCATGGCACGTGCGGTACGTCGACAGGAAGAACTTCCGTCACCGGCAGCCGCCTACGGCGGCGACTCACCGGGCGAACGGGCCGTCTGGCGGCTGCGCTCCCGCGGCTGCTGGGACGACGCGGCGGCGCTGCTCGAACCCTACGTACCGGACTCGCCCGCGACCGCGCTGCGCCGGGCCTCCCTGCTGGTCGAGCGCTGCATGTTCACCGGAAGCGGCTGGGAGGCCGCCGAGGACGCCCTGCGGCTGGCGGAGGCCGCCGCCCGCGACGACGACGCCCGGGGCGCCGCGGCCAGCGAACGCGGCCATCTCGCGTACGTGGCCACCGTGCTGGGGGTCCGCGACCGCTCCGACGAGGCGCGTGCCGCGCTCGGGCGGGCCGCCGCGCTGCTCGATCCGGCATCGCCTGCGCGGGCGATGCTGGACTACCGGCGCGGACTGGTCGCCGAACACGTGAGTGACAACACGGAGGCGGCGCAGGCCGCCTACCGGCGCGCACACACCGGCGCAACGGCGCACGGCGACGCCCTGCTGTGCTCCTTCACCTGGCGGCACCTGGCCGGCCTGGCCCTGCGCGAGGGCGAACTCACCGAAGCACGGCACGGCTTCACGGAGTCGCTGCTGCTGCGGGAGAGGCTCGGCTTCCTGGTGGGCATGGCCCCCGCACTGGTCGCACTGGCGGACGTGCAGGAGGAGCACGAGGCCACCCGACTACTGGAGGAGGCGACCCGGCTGTTCCGCCTGCTCGGCGGCGTGCCGACCTGGCTCGCGTCCCGGCTCGAAGCCGCCTGAGCCCAGCCCGGGACGGCGGCGACACCTTCCTCCCGGCAGGTCGCCGGAGCTGCCGAAACCCGGACCGGACGCGGCTCGCAGGCGGTCGGCACGCCCGCGCGGTATCCGGAACGCGTACTTCCGAAACCGCAGAACGGGCACGGCCCGTTCACACGGCAGGGTGAATTTCTGCCTTCCCCATGCCTCTTGTGACCCTCTCGCTGAGCTGTCGATACTCCCCACGTCACCGGAAATCTCCGACCTGCCCTCCACCCCCCACCGGGCCGGGAGCCGGGACGCGGACCGAACGGCACTCCAGCCGTCCGGTTCGCCCCCACAGAACCCCACACATGGAGGAACGCGTGAAGGTCAGACCCCCTGTCTCGACACAGACCGTCAAGCGCGGCAAGGGCATAGCCGCCCTCGCGACCGGCCTCGTCGCCGCAGTCGTCCTGACATCGCCCACCGCCACCGCGGCCCCCGCTCCGGCCCCGTCGGAGCGGGCGACCCCTGAGGCCGCCATGGCCGTCGCCGAGACCCTGGGTTCGGCCCAGACCGGCGGCGCCTACAAGGCGGACTCCGGCCGGATGGTCGTCACCATCACCGACAAGGCCGACGCCGCCAAGGTGGAGAAGGCCGGCGCGGTGGCGAAGGTCGTCAAGCACAGCCAGGCCGAACTCGCACGGGCCGCCAAGGCCATCGAGCACCAGGCCGACGTCAAGGGCACCGCCTGGTCCGTCGACCCGGTCTCCAACACGCTGTCCGTCGCGGCCGACAGCACGGTGGACGCCAAGGAGATGGCCACGCTCCGCAAGGTCGCGGCCGACTTCGACGGCGCCGTCACCATCGAGCGGACCAAGGGCGAGTTCACCAAGCTGATCCGCGGCGGCGACGCCATCTACATGTCGACCGGCGGCCGGTGCTCGGCGGGCTTCAACGCCCGCATCGGCAGCACCTACTACGTCATCACCGCCGGTCACTGCACCGAGGGTTACCCCAACTTCTCGGGCATCGGCCCGACGGCGGCGTCCAGCTTCCCCGGTGACGACTACGGCGTCATCCGCAACGACTCCAGCTCCACCCCGGGCGTGGTGAACCTCTACAACGGCAGCACCCGGGACATCACCGGCGTCGGCAACGCCTACGTCAACCAGTACGTGCAGCGCAGCGGCAGCACCACCGGCCTGCACAGCGGGTACGTCACCGGCCTGAACGCCACCGTCAACTACGGCGGCGGCGACGTCGTCTACGGCATGATCCGCACCAACGTGTGCGCCGAGCCCGGCGACAGCGGCGGCTCGCTCTTCGCCGGCAACACCGCACTGGGCATGACCTCCGGCGGAAGCGGCAACTGCTCCTCCGGCGGCACCACGTTCTTCCAGCCGGTCACCGAGGTGACCAACCGGTACGGGCTGGTCGTCTACTGACCCACGCCCCTCCTCTGACGGCGGCGCCTCAACGGGCCGCCGTCACCCGGAACGCACGGAACCGGCGGTCCCGGCCCACGCGGCCGGGGCCGCCGCCGCGTGCGGCGCGAGATGGGCGCGCAGGATGCGTTCGGCGGCGGACAGGTCCCGGGCCAGCAACGCCTCGACCAGCGCGACGTGTTCGGCCGCCGCGGACACCAGTCCGGGGGTCGGCGCGCCGCGGGTGACCGGAGGGGCCGGGGCGCGGCGGTGCACGTCCTCGGCGAACTCCACCAGCCGCCGGTTGCCGGCCGGCTCCAGCAGCGCGCGGTGGAAATCCCGGTCGGCCTCGGCGTAGGCCGCACGGTCGCCGCGTGCGGCGGCGGTGACGGTCCGCTCCGCGAGCGGGCGCACCGCCTCCCAGGTCCGCCGCCCCTGCGTGGCCCCGAGACGCAGCACTACGGGCACTTCCAGCAGCAGGCGGATCTCGGCGAGTTCGGCCGCGTCGCGGGGGCTGTGCTCGACGACGCGGAAGCCGCGGTTGGGGACCGTCTCCACCAGCCCCTCGCCCGCGAGCTGCTGCATGGCCTCGCGCACCGGCGTCGGCGACACGCCGTGGGCCTCGGCGAGCGCGGGCGCGGAGTAGACGCGGCCCGGTTCCAGCTCGCCGGTGGCGAGGGCCCGTCGCAGGGCGGCGAGGACCTGTCCCCGGACGGAGTGCCGGCGGGGCAGCCGCGGGGGCACCGGAAGCACGTCGTCCGCGAGGACGTGCGCGCCGCGGGCGGGTGACGCGGGTAGAGGTCCGGGCCGGGCCCCTATGGGGGTCTCCGCTCGGGTCTGCTCCATCTGTCCCTCCTCGCGTCGACCAGCACCCTAGGCGGACGCGCCGCGAGATCAAACCCCGGGGATTTCGAGTAAGGTAAGGCTTACCTGCAATCGATCAATCGAGTTCGGTGGTCCCCGCATGGCCGTGCCCGCGTCCGCATCCGCCGCTGCGCCCCTCGCCGCTGCCGTGGCGACGCCTGCGACCTCGCCGTTCACGGCCGCCTACGACCGGCTCTCCGCCGTCTTCCCGTCGCTCCAGGTCACCGAGACGCCGGTGCTGCCGGACGGCGAGGGCTGGGTGGCCGCTGCGGACCTCGCCGGGGGCGGTCCCGCACTGGACGCGTTCCTCGCCTTCGACGCCGACCAGGTGCGCCGCGACTACGGCCAGGAGGCCCGTCCGGACGTGATCGCCAGCTTCGGCCTCCACCGCTACGCGTGGCCGGCCTGCCTGCTGGTGACCCTGCCCTGGTTCCTGCACCGGCGCGTCCCCCGCATCCCGGTCGGCGCGGTCGCGCTCCAGCGGGCCCTGGGGCGGCTGGCCGTGCACATCGAGGAGTTCGCCTGCCTCCCCGGCGACCCGGCCGCCCGGCTTCCCGGTGCCGTCGTCGTGCCGGACGAGGAGGCGCTGCGGGCCGAGGTCCGCGCGGCCGTCGCCGACCATCTGGGACCGGTGCTGGACGGCTTCCGCCCCCGTATGCGGCGCGGCTCCCGCGCCCTGTGGGGCATGGCGACCGACGAGATCGCCGAGGGCCTGTGGTACCTCGGGCACCTGCTGGGCGAGGAGGACCGCATGCTGGAGGAGGTCGGGCGCCTGCTCCCCGGCGGCACCCGCCCCTACCCGGGCGGGGCGTCGTTCCGCGTGCTCACCGGGCCCGGCGGCGAGGCGCTGACCACCCGCGACCGGGCTTCGTGCTGCCTCTTCTACACCCTCCGCCCGCAGGACACCTGCGTCACCTGCCCCCGCACCTGCGACGCCGACCGGATCGCACGCCTGTCCGCACGAGGCTGACACGTTCGACCCCTGGCGTCCCTCTCCGGCCCCACCGCCGCCCTTTGGCGTGCTCTTGCGCGGAATCCGGGCGCCGGGCGCGCCCGCTGGTCCAGGATGCTCCGCGACGCACACCGCAACCGCAACGAGCCGTGAGGGACGCGAGGGCACCCGATGACACTGACCGACATGACGCTGAACTGGGTGCTGGCGTGCTCGGTGCTCCTCGTCGGCGCCCTGATCGCCGTCTTCCTGCTGGCGCGCGGGCGCAAGAAGGCGGACGAAGGCGCCAGCGGCCAGGCCGACTCCTGGGAGCGGATGGAGGAACGCCGTCGCCGCAAGGAGACCGTGTACGCCATGGCGTCGTACCTGCTGCTGTTCTGCTGCGCCGCGGTGGCGGCGGCCCTGTCGTTCCACGGCCTGGTCGGCTTCGGCCGCCAGAACCTCAATTTGTCCGGCGGCTGGGAGTACCTGGTCCCGTTCGGGCTGGACGGCGCCGCGATGTTCTCCGCCGTGATCGCCGTGCGCGAGGCCAGCCACGGAGACGCCTCGCTCGGCTCCCGGCTGCTGGTGTGGACGTTCGCCGCGGCGGCAGCGTGGTTCAACTGGGTGCACGCCCCGCGCGGGGACGAGCACGCGGGCGCGCCGCAGTTCTTCGCCGGCATGTCGCTGTCCGCCGCCATCCTCTTCGACCGGGCGCTGAAACAGACCCGCCGTGCGGCGCTGCGCGAACAGGGCCTGGTGCCGCGGCCGTTGCCGCAGATCCGGGTGGTGCGGTGGATGCGGGCGCCCCGGGAGACGTTCCGCGCCTGGTCGCTGATGCTGCTCGAAGGCGTGCGGACCCTGGACGAGGCCGTCGACGAGGTCCGTGACGAGCGGCGGCGTCAGGAGGACGAGCGCGCCCGGCGCAAGGAGCAGGGCCGGCTGGAGAAGGCACGGCTCAAGGCGTTGAACCGGCAGCACCGGCTGTGGCACCGGAGCGGCGCACCCGGCACGGCGCCGGTGGAGGTGGAGATCGGCGCGCCGAGCGCGGCCGGTCAGCCGCGGGCGGCGCTGCAGCCTGCGGCCGTGGACGTGGAGGTCGAGGACGCCCCGGCGACTACCCCGCCGCAGCCGCGGAGTTCCAAGGGCGTGCCGGACGCGAGCGACGAGGAACCGCTGAGCAAGGCGGCCAACCCCCGGCTGGACTCCCTGGAGGAGAAGCTGCGCGACATCGAGCGGTCCTTCCACTGACGACGGCGGCCCGCCGGAGCGGCCCGGACGGGCTCAGCCGGTGGGGACCTGCCAGACGGCGACCGCCGTACGGTCGTCGCCGTAGGCCGGTGCCGGCCCCTGGACGTCGGTGAGGAACGTCGCCGGTGCCGGCGGCTCTTCCGCGCCCGCCCACCGGGAGGCCAGCGTGTCCGCGAAGGCCGGGTCCCCGCGCAGCGGCACGGCGAGGCCGGCGCTGCACAGCAGCAGCGCGTCGCCCGGCTCGGTGGCGACCACCCGGAAGCGGAACGGGGGCGGGAGCGCCCGCCCGGCGGCGCCGTCGCCCGGCTCCGCCCCGTCCTCCTCGCCGCCCTCACCCTGCGGCAGCCGCGGGTCGGGCAGGTGGGCCGCGCGCCAGCGCGGCGGGGTCGCAGCGTGCTCCTCGACCGGCTCCAGATCCGTCCACTCCCCGTCGCGCAGGCGGAAGAGACCCCCGCTGCCGGTGCCGAAGACGACCCGGGTCGCGCAGTCCGGATCGGCCGGCAGCAGCAGGCAACGCAGGTCGGCGCTGTACGCGTCGGGCGCGAGGGAGAGCGCAGCGGCCTGGGCGCGCAGCCGCCCGTAGCAGCGGTCGGTGAGTCGTTTCAGGCCGCTGGACAGCGTGGCGCGGCGGTCCGTGGCGATGTCCTCCACCAGGCGGGCGCGGCTGCGGCCGACGGCCTCGCCGATCGTCTGGCAGAGTTCCCGCGCCGCGCGGCGGCCGGCGGGCACGGAGCTGGAGCCTGCCCCTCGGGCCACGCCCCCGTGGCCGGGAGGGCCACCCTTCGCCACGGCGACGAAGAGCAGCGCCTCGCGGCCGGTGCCGAAGCAGGCGGTGAGCAGCGCGTCGCCGCGCGGTTCGCCGCGCTGGCGGGCGGAGCCGCCGCGGGCGGACACGGCGCGCAGCACCAGGGAGGCATGGCGGGCGCCGTCCAGCACGGTGTCCGGCACCAGGTCGGACAGGGCCCCGGGGTCGGCGTCGGCCAACACGCCCGGCTCGGGCGGCTGGAGCAGCCGGCGCGGCGCCCCGGTGGAAACGGGCGGCCGTCCGGCAGCCCCGAAGGCCCCGCGCATACCGCGCCACCGGGTGCGGCCGGCGGGACGCGGGGAGGGCGGCGGGGCAGGTGCCCGGCGCGGTCGGCCCACCGTCTCGCGGGGCGGTGCGTCGCCGGGCGCCGCGTCGTCTGTCGCGGGGTCGGCGGCCTCGACGGCGTCCACCGGGGCGGCCGGGTCCACCGCCTCGGGCGGGCCCGCGTCGCCCAGCGGGTCCACGGCTTCGACGGGGTCCGGCGCAGCGGATGACGGCGCAGGGGCGCGTGGCGGCAAGGGGGCGGGAGCCTCTGGAGCCGGGGCGGGCGAGGGCGCCGGGGCGCCGTCGACCAAGCCCGGGGCGTCCTCTTCGGGAGGGGCCGGGTCCGGCGATCCCCTCGTGGAGGCGCCTACCGCGAGGGCGGAGGCGAACCGGTCGTCGATGGTGTCGGCCGCGCCGGAACCGCCGGTGTCCGGCGCGTCCGTGTCGTACAGCCTGCCCCACCAGGTGTCGCCCCCGACACCGCGTTCCCGCCCCGAACGGGCGCCGGTTGCGGGCACGTCGGCCGGACGGGGCCCGTCCGCCTCCCCCTGATCGCTCATCCGTCCATTGTGGTCGCGCTGCGGCGGACCGGAAGACCTCGGGCGGAAGGACCACCCGACCGGAGGCGAACGGCGGACCGCTCATACGACCGGCTGCCGATGCGCGAGGGCGGACGGCGTGTGAGGCTGGCGGCATGACGGACACATCGGGGCGCGCGCCGGAGCCGTTGACCGGGGCCGAGCGCGACTACCTGGCCTCGCAGCGACTCGGCCGGCTCGCGACCGTCGACGGGCACGGGCAGCCGCAGGCCAATCCCGTCGGCTTCTTCCCGCAAAAGGACGGCACCGTGCTGATCGGCGGCCGGGCGATGGGCGACACGAAGAAGTGGCGCAACCTGCTGCGGAACCCGAAGCTCTCCCTCGTCGTGGACGACCTGGTGAGCGTACGGCCGTGGCGGGTGCGGGGCGTGGAGATCCGGGGCGAGGCGGAACTGCTGACCGGGCCGCACGAACTGGGGCCGTTCTTCAGCGACGAGGTCATCCGCATCCACCCGCGCTGGGTGCACAGTTGGGGGCTGGAGGACTGAGGCGTCCCCCGGCCCCCGCGCCTGTGCCTCACAGCGGGGCGGGCAGCGCTCCCTCCAGGGTGAGCAGCGTGCGCTTGCGGTCCAGGCCGCCCGCGAAGCCGGTGAGTGAACCGCTCGCCCCGACCACCCGGTGGCAGGGGTGTACGACGGTCAGCGGGTTGGAACCCACGGCGCCGCCCACCGCCCGCACCGCCCTCCGGTCGACGCCGGCCATGTCGGCGAGCGCGCCGTAGCTGACGGTCGAGCCGTACGGGATCTCGTCCAGGGCCGCCCAGACGCGCTCGCGGAAGACGGTGCCGGCGGTGGCGTGCACCAGGTCGAACTCCTTGAGATCGCCCGCGAAGTAGGCGTCGAACTGCTCCTGCGCGTCGCGGAACGCCTCGTCGTCGCGCCGCCAGCCGGTGCCGACGACGGCGCCGCCCTTCTGGCCGGGCATGGAGATCCAGGCGAGCACGCCGCGCTCGGGTCCGGCGAGCAGCAGGTCGCCCAGGGGCGTGGGGTGGGTGGTGTACAGCATCAGGTGTTCTCCTCAAAGGTGCGGGGACGTGCGGCGTTCCAGAGGTGGTGCAGGGCGTAGCTGCGCCAGGGGCGCCAGCGGTCGGCGGCGGCGGGCGCGGCGCCGACGGCGGCGAGGCCGTGCCGCACGCCGACGTCGCCGGGCAGGAAGACGTCGGGGTCGCCGAGCGCCCGCATGCGGACGTAGTCGGCGGTCCACGGGCCGATGCCGGGGAGGGCGAGCAGCGCACGGACGGCCTCCTCGCGGTCGGCGCCGGGCGCGAGGACGACTGGGCCCCACCCTCCCGCGGCCGCCACCCCCTCTGCGCCGGGGGGACGTCCGCCGTCTAGCGCGGCGGAGAGCGTGCGCAGGGTGCGCTTGCGGCTGCCGGGCATGCCCAGTTCGTCCAGGGGTGCGTCGGCCAGCGCACCGGGCTCGGGGAAGAGGTGGGTGAGCGCGCCGTCCGGCACGGGCAGCGGCTTGCCGTGCGCGGCCACGAGCCGTCCGGCGAGCGTACGGGCCGCGGCGACGGTGACCTGCTGACCGAGCACCGCGCGGACGGCGATCTCGTCGCCGTCGGCCGAGCCGGGCGACCGCAGACCGGGGTCCGCCGCGAGCAGCGGGCCGAGGGCCGGGTCACCGCCGAGGCGTTCGGCGACGGCGTACGGGTCGGCGTCCAGGTCGAACAGCCGACGCACGCGCTGCACGGCCGCGGTCAGGTCGCGCAGATCGGTGAGGCGCAGCCGGGCGTCCAGCCAGCCGTGCCGTCCCGAGGCGGTGCTCCCGGTGCGCTCGTCGACCTCGACCACGCCGGTGCCGTAGGCGAGGGCGAGGGTGCGCCGGTAGGTGCGCGCGGGGGCCTCACCGCGCACCTCCTCGATGCCGGGGACGGCGCGGCGGGCGAGGAAGTCGAGGATGCGGCCGGCGGCGTACGGTCCCCGGTACGCGAGCCGCAGCGGGACCCCGGCGTACGGCCCGCCGCCCGTCCCCGTCGCGCCGTTCTCCCCGGCGGCTGGCGCCGGACCGGCGGACCCGAGGCCGCCGCGCCGTGCGGCGCGGAGGCCGCTCGGCGTCGCGTCGTAGGTCTCCCGGATCGTGTCGTTGAACTGCCGCACGCTGGCGAACCCGGCGGCGAACGCGATCTCCGTCACCGGCAGGGTCGTGGTCTGGAGGAGCACGCGGGCGGTGTGGGCGCGCTGGGCTCGGGCCAGGGCGACGGGGCCGGCGCCGAGTTCGGCGGTGAGCTGCCGCTGCACCTGCCGGGCGCTGTACCCGAGGCGGGCGGCGAGCCCGGCGACGCCCTCCCGGTCCACCACGCCGTCGCCGATCATCCGCATGGCCCGGCCGACGACGTCGGCGCGCACGTCCCACTCCGGCGAGCCGGGCACGGCGTCCGGTCGGCAGCGGCGGCAGGCACGGAAACCGGCGCCCTGCGCGGCCGCGGCGGTGGGGTGGAACCGGACGTTCTCCCGTTTCGGGGTGACGGCCGGGCAGCTCGGACGGCAGTAGATCCCGGTGCTCGTGACGCCCAGGAAGAACACACCGTCGAACCGCGCGTCACGGCTGCGTACTGCTTCGTACCTGCTGTCTTCTGTGGTCACGGGCTCCAGTGTGCGCGCCCGGGAACCCCCGGCACTAGCGGAAATCGGACGTGACGGTGCACGCCGCGCGGAAGGGTACGCGGACCGCCCGGCCGGCTCATGAGGCGGTGCGGGAGCGCATGGCGTCGGCGGACCGGGAGAGGCCGAGGAGCAGGGCGACTCCCAGCGGCGGCAGGGCCGCGGCGGCGATGAGCGGGCCGGGCGGCGACCAGGTGGAGCCGAGGCCGTACGCGGCGAAGACGAGGATCGCCATCACTTCGGAGCCGAAGCCCGCCATCGAGCCGACCGTGGCCCGGGCCCGGTCGGAGATCCGGGCCTGGAGGCGCGCCTCGGCGGCCGTGGCGGACCAGCGGGCGACTCCGTAGGCGACGGCGATCAGCCCCATGCCGGCCGGGTGGGCACTGAGCCCGCCGAGCGCCAGCAGCACGCCGGAGACGACCAGGCCGGGAACGAGCAGCCGGTGGCCGCGGTGCGCGAACCACTCCCCGACCGCCGCGCCCGCCGAGACGAGCAGCACCAGCAGCGGCACCGTCGCGTCGGCCACTCCGGTGGAGGCGGCGAAGAGGGAGAGGAACTCGTCGTACGCCAGCGAGCCGGTCAGCACCGCGACCAGCAGCACGGCGCGGCGTGCCGCACGCGAGTGGCGGATCTCGGCGACCCCGTGGCGGAGGACGGCGCGGAAGGACTCCTCGGCCTCCTCTGCCGCCGCAGGCGCCCTCCCCCCATCAGGCGCTGGACCGCCGGACGCCGCGTCGGCGGGGTCGGCCGGCGTCCCGCCGGCGCGGGCGCTGTGCTCGGGGAAGGTGCGGGCGACGAGGACGCCCGCCGCGCAGGCGAGCACACTGGCGACTCCGACCGCCTGGTAGCCGCCTGCGGCGAGGGCCGGTGCGGCCGCCGCGGTGGCCGCCACTTCGGCGCAGGTACCGACGGCCCGCGAACGGCCGATCCGGCGTGCGTAGCGGTCCGACGCGCCGCAGCGGGCCAGTTCCTCGTAGACCAGGGCCTCCAGCGTGCCCGACCGCAGGGCGCTGCCCGCGCCCCACAGGACGAAGCCAGCAGCGAAGGCGGCGTAGGAGGGGGCGAAGGTCCACAGCGCGAATCCCGCGCCGGACAGTGCGGGCGCGAGAGTCAGGAGGCGTCGCCGGGAGAACCGGTCGGCCCAGACACCGGAGGGGATCTCCAGGGCGAGGCCCGTCACCGACCAGAGCACGAACAGCGAGGAGATCTCGGCGCCGGAAAGCCCGGTCCGCGAGAACAGCAGCGCGTAGACCGGGTACAGGAGGACGCAGTCCTCCAGGAAGGCCGAGGCGTAGAGCGTGCGGACGAGCCGCTGCTCGGACGCCGGGACCAGGGGGGCGGAGGAAACTCAATGTCGTCGTCGGTTCATGCGCCTCAGCGTACGCCGCCTGCGTCCCGGGCGGGAATGGTTTTCGGCAGGCGCTGAAGCAGGCCCCAGCAGAACTCGGCGGTCACCGCGTGGCGTTCCCCGGCGGCGTCCAGGACGGTGAGGTCGAGCCCCCAGCGGGTGGGGGCGGAGCCCTCCCGCGGACGGGCGGGCGGGAACGCGCGCGCCGCCTCGTCGACGGTGCAGGACCAGGGCTCCAGGTCCTCCAGTGTGCGCAGCGGGGGCGGCGGCGCGCCGGGAGCCCGGACCAGCCACTCGTTCCACACCGCCCCGCCGGCGGCGGCGAGCACCTCGAACCGCAGGTCGGGCCAGAGGGGCACCGGCCAGGTCAGCGCCTCGCAGTCGAGGTCGCCGATCCTGCGGTGGACGACGGCCTCGGGCGGGCCGAGGACGGAGCGGTAGCGGGTCAGGGTGCCGCGGGCGCGCGGAGAGCGGATCATGGCCTGCCAACGACGGTTGGCCTCCCGCATCTCCGCACGGCCGACGCCCAGCCGGGTCAGCGCCGCCTCGACCCGCACGGCCTGGAAGTCGGCCATCCGCCGCAGCAGGACGAGCTGGAACTCCAGCGGCCCGAAGGCGGAGCCGGCAGCGCGCCCGGACGTACGGCCCGGCGTGCTGCCGGGCGTGCGCCCGGACCTGGGGCGGCCGACGGGGCAGTGTGGGTCGGGCATGCGGCGGACGCTACCAGCCGGAGCCGCCGCCCCCGCCGCGCCGCGAACGGCCCCCCGCGGGGCCGCGTTTGCGTTCCATCATGTGCCGCCCGATCGCCTGGCGCTGCTTGAACCGCTGCCGCTGCTCGGCGCGCAGCCGGGCGTCCGTGCGGGCCGCCAGCCGTTCGTTCTCGCGGAGCAGCTTGCGGTAGCTGTCCAGGCGGCGTTCGGCCAGGGAGCCATCGGCGATGGCGGCGAGGACCGCGCAGCCGGGCTCTGAGTGGTGGCCGCAGTCGTGGAAGCGGCACTGAGCGGCCAGCTCCTCGATCTCCGCGAACGCCTGCTCCAGCCCTTCACCCGCGTCCCAGAGTCCGACGCCGCGCAGCCCTGGGGTGTCGATGAGGACGCCGCCGTCCGGGAGCGGGATCAGGTCGCGGGCGGTGGTGGTGTGGCGGCCCTTGCCGTCGCTGTCGCGGATCGTGTTGACCTGCTGCACCTCCCGCCCGACGAGGGTGTTCGTCAGCGTGGACTTCCCGGCGCCGGAGACGCCGAGCAGCACGGTGCTGCCCCCGGTCACGAGCGCCCGCAGCACGTCGACGCCCTCTCCGGTGTGGGAGCTGACGGGCAGGACGCGCACGCCGGGGGCGACGGTCTCGGTGTCGGCGACGAGGTGCGCGAGGGTGTCGGGGTCGGGCACCAGGTCGGTCTTGGTGAGCAGGACCAGCGGCTGCGCACCGCTGGTCCAGGCGAGCGAGACGAAGCGCTCGATGCGGCCGAGGTCGAGTTCGGCGGCGAGCGACACGGCGACGACGGCGTGGTCGACGTTGGCCGCGAGCACCTGGCCCTCGGATCGCTTGGAGGAGGTGGAGCGGAGGAACGCGGTGCGGCGGGGCAGGATCGCCTTCACCTCGGGCCGGCCCTGCGCGTCGTCGCCGATCGCGGCCCAGTCGCCGGTGGTGAGCCACCGGGTGGGGTCGTGGGTGGCGACGGGTTCGATGCCCGCGTGGACGGTGCCGTGCGGGGTGATCGCCTCGCAGCGGCCGCGGTCCACGCGGGCGATGCGTGCGGGGAGCAGCCCCGCGGCCGCGTGCGGGCCGAAGGCGTCGGCAACCTCGTCGTTCCAGCCGTAGCCGGCGAGGCCGTGGGGGTCGTGCGGGACGTCGTTCAAGACGGGATGCCCTTCGGAAGGGGTGATCCCGGTGCGGGCGGCGGCGCGCCACCTGCGGGGCGCCGCGTCAGAGGCGGCGGGAGCCCGGGATCACGGGGAGGGAGGGGATCGGCGGATGCGTGTGGGCGCGGCCCACGGCGGCGGCAGTCGTCGTCACGGCCCTCACCTCCCTGTCCTTCGCTCGTCGGTCCGGCGTCGCGGACCCCGGTGTCCTCGGCCCCGAGCAGCGTACGTCCGGAGGCACCGGCGGTGCCACGGGTTTTCGCGCGAAGGCGTCAGTCCCGGTCCCCAACGTCGCCCGGCCCGGTGCCGTTCCCCGGGCCGGGTCCGGTGCGGTGCCCGCCGCCTTCGCCGTTCGCGTGCCGGTCGCCGTGGTGATCGTCGTGAGCGCCGCCGTGCGGGCCGCGGGTGCGCAGCCGGGACCGCACGTCGCCGGGCGGCAGGAACCTGGTCCAGCGCTCGGGGAACTCGGCGGGCGGGTTCTGGTCGCCGTCGCCCTCCCCCTCGGCGTCGCGCATGGCGCGGCGCGTCTCGGCGGCGCGGATCATCTCGGCGGCGGCCTGCTCCCTGGCGTCCTCGGTCTCGCGGCGGGCCGCGGCGGTGGCGACGGACGGCCAGACCCGGTCGATGGCGGCGTTGACGGCGGCGCCGACCAGCACGGCGAAGGCGGAGACGCCGATCCACAGCAGGACGGCGACCGGTGCGGCGAGGGAGCCGTACAGGGTGGGGCCCTCGACGGTGTTGGTGAGGTAGAGGCGCAGCAGGGCGCTGCCGAGCACCCACATCACCAGGGCGACCAGCGCGCCGGGGATGTCCTCGCGCCAGGGCGAGCGGACCGGGACCGACACGTGGTAGAGGGTGGTGAGGAAGACGATGGAGAGCAGCAGCACGACGGGCCAGTAGAAGACCCTGACCAGCCACTCGGTCTGCGGCACCAGGTGCATGACCGCGTCCGGTCCCGCGACCATCAGGGGCAGCGCGACCATGCCGATCACGAGGGCGACCAGGTAGAGCACGAAGGCCAGCAGCCGGGTCTTGACGATGCCGCGGTGCCCGTCCAGGCCGTACATGACGGTGATGGTGTCGATGAAGACGTTGACGGCGCGGGATCCGGACCACAGGGCGAGGGCGAAGCCGATCGAGATCACGTCGGGGCGCCCGCCGCGGATGACGTCGTCGATCAGCGGCCGGGCCACCTGGTCGACGCCGCGGTCGGAGAGTACCGCCTCGGCGGCGGTGATGAAGTTGTCGCGGATGGAGTCGATGGTGTCGGTGTCGAACCAGCCGTCGAGGTAGCCGATGAGCCCGATGAGACCGAGGAGCAGCGGGGGGATGGAGATGAGGGTGAAGAACGCCGCCTCGGCGGCGAGCCCGAGGACCCGGTACTCGATGCAGGAGTTGACGGTGTCCTTCAGCAGCAGCCACGCCATCTTCCGCTTCGGGACGTTGCGGTAGACGGCGCGGGCTCTGCGCAGTGCTCCCGTGGAGCGCTCAGGGGATTCGTCGGCGTGCACCTGCTCAACGTATCCGGCCGCCGGCCCCCGGGCTGACCCGGAATGGTGCAATGGCCGCATGGACACGGTCGCCGTCACCACCTGGTCGCTGGAGCAGACCTCTCCCGAGGACCTGACACCTTCTCGTATCCCGGACGAGACGTCCGGGATACGGACAGTGCGGGCCGAGGTGCCGAGTCCGGAGTTCAGTCGCTTCCTCTACACCGCCGTGGGAGGCGACGTGACCTGGACGGACCGGTTGCCGTGGCCACGCTCCCGCTGGGCGGAGTTCCTGGAGCGCCCGGGCGTGGAGACCTGGGTGGCGTGGCAGCGCGGCACGCCCGCCGGTTTCGTGGAGCTGGACGGGCAGGCGGACGGCGTGGTCGAGATCAGTTACTTCGGGCTGCTGCCGGCGTTCCGCGGCCGGGGCGTCGGCGGGCACCTGCTGTCGTACGGCACGGCGCGGGCCTGGGATCTCGCCACCCGCTGGCCGAACCGCCGGCCGACGCGGCGGGTGTGGGTGCACACCTGCAGCAAGGACGGCCCCTACGCACTGGAGAACTACCGGCGCCGCGGCTTCCGGCTCTTCGACACCCGCACGGAGCAGGAACCCGCACACGAGGCGCCCGGCCCGTGGCCGGGCGCCTGACCCGTCACTCGGGCACCCGGACCTTCCGGCTCCCGGTGTGACGCCGGTCACGATTCCCGGGATGCGAGACGGCGGTGTCCACACTTCGGAAGGCAGTGGACGCGCCTCGCGGCGCGTGCCACGCTTTTCGGCATGTCCCGAGCTGGAATCGCCCTGGTGAGTCGACGCCACGTCGACCTCGGCCGCATGTCCAGCGCCATCTGTCCGGCGGGCTGACAGTCCCAGCACCGCCGATCGCCGAGCACCGCGCCCCCGCCGTCGCGAGCGCGTGCCCGTCACCCCTGTAGCAACCTTCCGCGCGCCCGCGTGCGCTCTGCACGCGTGCCTGCGCGCCGGTTGCGCGCGCTCCGACACCCCGTGCCGCGGCGCGCGCGACCCATCCGAACGTCAGTGAAGCAGCCGGAGGACATACCGTCATGGCCGACACCCCTCAGCGCCCCGCCGCCGCACGGCCCCGCCGCAAGGCCGGCCGTCACCGCGGCGAAGGCCAGTGGGCAGCCGGGCACTTCACCCCGCTCAACGGCAACGAGCAGACGAAGAAGGACGACGACGGTCTCCATGTGCGCCGTCGCATCGAGACGATCTACGCGCACCGCGGCTTCGCGTCCATCGACGGCGCCGACCTGCGCGGACGAATGCGCTGGTGGGGGCTGTATACCCAGCGGAAGCCCGGCATCAGCGGCGGGAAGACAGCCGTCCTGGAGCCGGAGGAGCTGGACGACGAGTACTTCATGCTCCGCGTCCGTATCGACGGCGGCCGGCTCACCACCGCGCAACTGCGCGTCGTCGGCGAGGTGTCCCAGGAGTTCGCCCGCGGCACCGCCGACATCACGGACCGGCAGAACGTCCAGTTCCACTGGATCCGGGTGGAGGACATGCCGGAGATCTGGCGGCGGCTGGAGTCCGTGGGACTGTCCACCACCGAGGCGTGCGGCGACACGCCGCGCGTGATCCTCGGGTCGCCCGTGGCCGGTATCGCCAAGGACGAGATCATCGACGGCACCCCGGCGCTGGAGGAGATCGCCCGCCGTGTGGTCGGCAACCCGGCGTACTCGAACCTGCCGCGCAAGTTCAAGGCCGCCGTGTCCGGTTCGCCCGTGCTGGACGTGGTGCACGAGATCAACGACGTGTCGTTCGTCGGCGTGGAGCACCCCGAGCTGGGCCCGGGCTTCGACGTGTGGGTCGGCGGCGGCCTGTCCACCAACCCGAAGCTGGGCGTCCGCCTGGGCGCCTGGGTGCCGATCGAGGACGTCGCAGACGTCCACGAGGGCGTCGTCGCGATCTTCCGCGACTACGGCTACCGGCGGCTGCGCAACCGCGCCCGGCTGAAGTACCTGGTAGCCGACTGGGGCCCTTCGAGGTTCCGGCAGGTCCTGGAGGACGAGTACTTGCTGCGGACGATGGCCGACGGCCCGGCGCCCGCCCAGCCGGTGCAGCGCTGGCGCGACCACGTCGGCGTCCACGAGCAGCGGGACGGCCGGTACTACGTCGGTTTCGCGCCACGCGTCGGCCGGGTGGACGGCGCCACCCTCGGCAAGATCGCCGACCTCGCTGAGGCGCACGGATCCGGCCGGGTCCGGACCACCGTCGAACAGAAGATGATCATTCTGGACGTGGAGCAGGAGCAGGTCCCCTCGCTGACCGAGGCGCTGGAGGCCCTGGACCTGACCACCACCCCGTCGGTCTTCCGGCGCGGCACCATGGCCTGCACCGGCATCGAGTTCTGCAAGCTGGCCATCGTCGAGACCAAGGGCCGCGGCGCCCGCCTCATCGACGAGCTGGAACAGCGGCTGCCGGACTTCGACGAACCCGTCACCATCAACCTCAACGGCTGCCCCAACTCCTGCGCCCGCATCCAGGTCGCGGACATCGGCCTCAAGGGACAGCTGGTCACCGACGCGGACGGCAACCAGGTCGAGGGCTACCAGGTGCACCTGGGCGGCTCGCTCGGACTGGAGCCCGGCTTCGGGCGCAAGGTCCGCGGCCTGAAGGTGACCGCCGACGAACTGCCCGACTACATCGAGCGGGTGCTGCGCGCCTACTCCGAGCAGCGCGAGGACGGCGAACGGTTCGCCCAGTGGGCGGCACGCGCCGACGAGGGGGCCCTCACATGAGCGAGCGAGCGGCGCCCTTCTACTGCCCGTACTGCGGAGACGAGGACCTGCGGCCGTCCGAGGGCCGCCCGGACGCCGCGCGCGGCGCCGGCGTCCCATGGGAATGCCGCTCCTGCAACCGCGCCTTCACGCTCTCTTTCCTCGGACTGCTGGCCTCCGGCCTGCGGCCCGACGACGGCCCGGAAGGGGACCAGACCTCATGACCACCGCCCAGGAGCCCGTACGCGAGTCGCTGCCGGCCCAACGCCACAGCAAGGCCGAACTGCGCCGGCTCGCTCTGGAGGCGGGCCGCGCGCTGGAGGGCGCGGACGCGCTGGACGTGATGCGCTGGGCCGCGGACACCTTCGGTCACCGGTTCTGCGTGACCTCCTCGATGGAGGACGCCGTCGTCGCACACCTCGCCTCGCGCGCGCTGCCCGGCGTCCACGTCGTGTTCCTCGACACCGGATACCACTTCCCGGAGACGATCGGCACCCGGGACGCGGTGGCCGCCGTGATGGACGTGGAGGTGATCACCGTCACACCCCGGCAGTCGGTGGCCGAGCAGGACGCACGCCAGGGCACCCGGCTGCACGACCGCGACCCGGACCTGTGCTGCGCGCTGCGCAAGGTGCTCCCGCTGGAGGAGTCCCTGCGTGGCTACGACGCCTGGGCCACCGGGCTGCGGCGCGAGGAGTCGCCGCTGCGCTCCCTCACGCCCGTGGTCGGCTGGGACGACCGGCGGAAAAAGGTCAAGATCTCCCCGATCGCCCGTTGGTCACAACCGGATGTGGACCGTTACGTTGCGGAGCACGGAGTTCTCACCAACCCGCTGCTGTCCGACGGCTACGCCTCGATCGGCTGCGCGCCCTGCACCCGCCGGGTCCAGGACGGCGAGGACGCCCGCGCCGGGCGCTGGTCCGGCTTCGACAAGACGGAGTGCGGCCTGCACGTGTGAGACGTGGCGGCCCGATGGACGAGGATTGCAGGGAGCAGGGGCATGAGCCTGACGGACACGGGAGCCACGGTGTGGCTCACCGGCCTGCCCAGTGCGGGGAAGACCACGATCGCCCGCGCGCTGGCAAACCACCTGGCCGGCGAGGGTCACCGGGTGGAGGTGCTGGACGGGGACGAGATCCGGACCTTCCTGTCCGCCGGGCTCGGTTTCTCTCAGGAGGACCGGCACACTAATGTGCAGCGGATCGGGTTCGTGGCCGAGCTCCTCGCCTCCAACGGGGTCAAGGCGCTCGTCCCGGTGATCGCCCCGTACGCGGACAGCCGGGAGGCCGTCCGCAAGCGTCACCAGGCGGCGGGAACCGGGTACCTGGAGGTGCACGTCTCCACCCCGGTGGAGGTGTGCTCCGAGCGTGACGTGAAGGGTCTCTACGCACGTCAGGCAGCCGGGGAGATCGCCGGGCTGACCGGGGTCGACGACCCGTACGAGGTGCCCGCGGACCCGGACCTGCGGATCGAGGCGCACCAGCAGAGCGTCGAGGAATCAGCGGGCGCGCTCCACGCGCTGCTCGTCGAAAGGGGACTGGCATGACGTCCGCGACCGTGGTGTCGGACGACACGGACAACCCGTACGCGTTGTCGCATCTGGACGCGTTGGAGTCGGAGGCGGTACACATCTTCCGGGAGGTGGCCGGGGAGTTCGAGCGCCCCGTGATCCTCTTCTCCGGGGGCAAGGACTCCATCGTCATGCTGCACCTGGCGATCAAGGCCTTCGCCCCCGCCCCGGTGCCCTTCTCCCTCCTCCACGTCGACACCGGCCACAACTTCCCCGAAGTCCTCGCCCACCGCGACGCCACCGTCGAACGCCACAACCTCCGCCTCCACGTCGCCCACGTCCAGGACTTCATCGACGACGGCACCCTCCGCGAACGCCCCGACGGCACACGCAACCCCCTCCAGACCGTCCCCCTCCTCGACGCCATCGACAAGAACCGCTTCGACGCCGTCTTCGGCGGCGGCCGCCGCGACGAGGAGAAGGCCCGCGCCAAGGAACGCGTCTTCTCCCTCCGCGACGAATTCGGCGGCTGGGACCCCCGCCGCCAGCGCCCCGAACTGTGGCAGCTCTACAACGGCCGCCACTCCCCCGGCGAACACGTCCGCGTCTTCCCCCTGTCCAACTGGACCGAACTCGACGTGTGGCAGTACATCGGCCACGAGAAGATCGAACTCCCCGCCATCTACTACGCCCACCGCCGCGAGGTCTTCTCCCGCAACGGCATGTGGCTCTCCGCCGGCGACTGGGGCGGCCCCACCGACACCGAGAAGACCACCCTGCAGACCCGCACCGTGCGCTACCGCACCGTCGGCGACATGTCCTGCACCGGCGCCGTCGACTCCGACGCCGACACCAACGACGCGATCATCACCGAGATCGCCGCCTCCCGCCTCACCGAACGCGGCGCCACCCGCGCCGACGACAAGATGTCCGAAGCCGCCATGGAAGACCGCAAGCGCGAGGGATACTTCTAGACCCATGAGCACATCCCCCACCATCGACACCGCCGCGGCGCTCGCCGCCACCTCCTTGCTGCGCTTCGCCACCGCCGGTTCCGTGGACGACGGCAAGTCCACCCTCGTCGGACGGCTGCTGCACGACTCCAAGTCGGTGCTCACCGACCAGCTGGAGGCCGTGGAGACCGCTTCCCGCAACCGCGGCCAGGACGCGCCCGACCTGGCGCTGCTCACCGACGGTCTGCGCGCCGAGCGCGAGCAGGGCATCACCATCGACGTCGCCTACCGGTACTTCGCGACCACCAAGCGCCGGTTCATCCTGGCCGACACGCCCGGGCACGTGCAGTACACCCGCAACATGGTGACCGGCGCCTCCACCGCCGAACTCGCCGTGGTGCTGGTCGACGCGCGCAACGGCGTCGTCGAGCAGACCCGCCGCCACGCGGCCGTCGCCGCCCTGCTCCGCGTCCCGCACGTCGTCATGTGCGTCAACAAGATGGACCTGGTCGACTACCAGGAGAAGGTGTTCGCCTCGATCGCCGAGGAGTTCACCGCCTACGCCGCCTCGCTGGGCGTCCCGGAGATCACCACCATCCCGATCTCCGCCCTGGTCGGCGACAACGTGGTCACCGCCTCCGCCAACATGGACTGGTACGGCGGCCCGACCGTCCTGGAGCACCTGGAGACGGTGCAGGTCAGCCACGACCCCAGCGACGACCCGGCCCGCTTCCCGGTGCAGGTCGTGATCCGCCCGCAGACCGACGAGCACCGCGACTACCGCGGCTACGCCGGCCAGATCGCGTCCGGCATCTTCCGCGTCGGCGACCGCATCACCGTCCAGCCCTCCGGACGCACCAGCACCATCGAGGGCATCGACGCGCTCGGCGAGCCGGTCGATGTCGCCTGGGCCCCGCAGTCCGTCACGCTCCGGCTCACCGACGACCTCGACATCTCCCGCGGCGACATGATCGCCCCGGCCGACGCGAAGCTCTCGCCCAGCCAGGACCTGACGGCGACCGTGGCGCACCTGCACGACCGTCCGCTGAAGGTCGGCGACCGCGTGCTGCTCAAGCACGCCACCCGCACGGTGAAGGCCATCGTCAAGGACATCCCGTCCCGCCTGACGCTGGCCGACCTCTCCCAGCACCCCGCGCCGGGCGAGCTGGTCGCCAACGACATCGGCCGTGTCGTGCTGCGCACCGCGCAGGCCCTCCCGGTCGACGCCTACGCCGACTCCCGGCGCACCGGGTCGTTCCTGCTCATCGACCCGGCCGACGGGACGACACTGACCGCCGGTATGGCGGGCGACGCCTTCGCCGAGGCGGCGGAGGAGACCAAGGAGACCCAGGGCGGCACGGCCGACGACGACGGCTGGGACTTCTGACCCGTCCGCGCACCCACCCCGTCGAGGGGGCGGTGAGGAGGAGAGCGATGCGACACCCGCGACCGGCCCTCACCGCCCCCTCGACGGCTCTCCTGCTGGTCGCGCACGGCAGCCGCGACGCCCGGCACGCGGCGACGACGACGGCGCTGTGCGAGGCCGTCCGCCGGAACCGGCCCGGCCTGCGGGTCGAGGTCGGCTACCTGGAGTTCGACACGCCGCGCGTGGGCGAGGCGCTGGAGCGGCTGGACGGCGAGGGCTTCCGCGACGTCGTCGCGGTGCCGCTCCTGCTCAGCAGCGCCTTCCACGCCAGGACAGACATCCCGCGCACGCTGCGGGAGGCGACGGCGCGACTGCCGCGACCGGCACGCGTGCACGTACGGCAGGCCGACGTGCTGGGACCCGATCCCCTGCTGCTCACCGCCCTGGAGCGGCGGCTGACCGAGGCCGGACTCGGCAGTCCGGCGGCCTCCGGCACCGGGATGGTGCTGACGGCGGCCGGCTCCTCCGACGCCCGGGCGGTGGCCTCCATCGAGGCTCTCGCCGAGCGGTGGCGCCGCGACGCCGGGTGGGCGGCCGTACGGACGGCCTACGCGTCGGCCGACCTGCCGCGGACCGCGGACGCGGTGCGTGAGCTGCGCGCGGAGCCCGGGGTGCGGCGGGTGGCCGTGGCGCCGTACGTGATCGCGCCGGGGCGGCTGCCGGACCGCATCGTCGCCGGAGCGCGTGAGGCCCGCGCGGACGTGCTCGCTCCCGTGCTGGGGGCCGCGCCCGAGCTGGTGCGGCTGCTGCTGCGCCGCTTCGACGCAGCGGCGGCAGCGCCGCCCGGCTCGCTCGCCGCGTAGCCCCGCGGCCCCGGACGGGCCGTCAGGCGCCGAGGGCGCGGAGAGCCGCGGCCTCCTGCGCGGGCGAGATGCCCTTGGCCGCGCGGTCGGCACGGTGGGGTGCGTCCCCGCCGAGGGACCGCAGCCACGCCCACGTGTCGCGTACGGTCTCCGCAACCGGCCGGCACACCAGCCCCGCCGCGTGGGCCCGCGACACGTCCCCCCGGTGCATCGCGTCGTACACCTCGCCCGGCGGCAGCCACACCGGCAGCCCCGTCCATCCCTCGATCCCCGCCGCCTCGATCACCGCGGGGTCCGCCCAGCGCAGCTCCGCGTCGGAACCGGTGGCCGCCACGCACTCCGCCAGCAGCTCCCCCATCGTGGCGTGGCCGGGCCGGGAGATCGTGTTGTAGGGCCCGTGCAGGCCGGCTACCAGGGCGTCCAGCGTCCAGCGCGCCAGGTCCCGCGCGTCGATGTACTGAATTCCCAGGTCGCGCGGCCCGGGGGCGAGAACCGGACCGCCCCGGTCGATGCGGTTCAGCCACCACGGCAGCCGGCCGACGTCCTCGTACGGGCCGAGGATGAGCCCGGCGCGCACCAGCAGCGTGCGGTCCGCGCCGAACTCGCGCTGGGCGGCCAGCTCTCCGCCCCGCTTGTCCTGCCGGTAGTCGGTGGCGCCGTCGTCCGGGGACGCGTCCACGACCGGGCCCCGCTCGTCGTTGCCCGCCGGAGGCGGGAAGCGGTAGACGGACCCGCTGGAGATGTAGGCGTATTGGCCGGCGCGGCCGGCGAGCAGCCGCGCCGCGTCGCGCACGGCCGTCGGTGCGGAGGACCAGGTGTCGACGACCAGGTCCCACTCCCCCGCCCGCAGCGCCTCCGGGCCGCCCTCCTCCGTACGGTCGCCGTGCAGTTCCCGGACGCCCTCGACCGGTGGCCGCAGGCCGCGGTTGAGGACCGTCACCTCCCAGCCTCTGGCCAGCGCGTCCTCCACGACGGCGCGCCCGACGAAACCCGTCCCACCCAGCATCAGCAGCTTCATGGCCCGAGCCTGCCCCGGCCGGGGCGGCGGTGAAAGGCGCGCTCGCCGTCAGCGGAATCGCCCTGGGCGAACCCGCGGCCCATCCGGGGCGACGCGTTCACGCCTCAGGCGGGCTGTTCCGTCATTGCGACCAGCTTGGTGACGGTGCGCCAGTTCCGCCCGGTGACGGTGAGCTTCGGCCGTACGGCCTCCAGCGCGGCGGGAAGCCTGCTGCGGCCCATGCCGTCCGGGAACCAGCAGTAGACCGCCCTGCCGATGTGCCGGAACTCGTCCGGGGCGTAGGCCGCCGCGTCGACGCCGGCGAAGTGGCCGGCCGCCGGTGTCTCCTCGGCGAACAGCACCAGCAGCTTCGACGGGTCCAGGTCGGCGGCGGGAAACGGGCAGGCGGCGACGACGTCCCGCAGCTCCCGGCCGGTCCGCAGCAGGCACGGCACGTCGAAGCCGAAGCGGTCTGCGATCGCCCGCTCCAGCCGCTCCCGGGGCGGCGGGCCGCCCCCCTCCGGCGGCACAGTGAACACCGCGTTGCCGCTCTGCAGGTGGGTGCGCACGCCCGTCCAGCCCAGCCCGTCGATCAGCTCCCGCAGTTCGGCCATGGGCACCTTGCGGCGCCCGCCCACGTTGATGCCGCGCAGCAGCGCGACGTACATCGTCCCCGTCGTCATGACCGCACCTTATGCTCTGGCACCGACAACGGCTCCGCCTCCGGTCGGTCGGCGGGCTCCCGCCCGGCGGGGGCGGTGCGCTCGCCCCGGCCCCTGGGGTCGTCGCGGAACAGCCAGTCCAGCCGCGGCTCCACAGCGAACCGGAAGACCCGCCGCACCGGATGGGTGCACAGCAGCGTCACCAGCACGGCGGCCGCCAGGGTCACGGCGACCATGCCGGCCGGGCTGCCCACCCACGGAGGCCCGTACCAGCCCCAGTAGACCGACCCCTTCACCAGGAAGCCGTGCAGCAGGTAGCCGTACAGCGTGCCGGTGCCGAGCGCGGTGTACCAGGTGTGCCGGCTCGGCACCCAGGCCAGGAAGCAGGCGGTGAGGAGCAGCGAGCAGCCGAACAGGGCCAGCGCCATGGCGGCCCCGGCCGGGGCGGGGACGCCGAGGTCCTGCGCGCTCTGGCGGTGGTAGAGCCAGACGTGGCTCATCCGCGGAGCCGCCCAGTAGGCGAAGACCAGCGCGCCGGCCGCGACCGGCAGTGCCGCCCAGCGGACCCGCCGGTCGCGCAGCAGTGCGAAGTGGCGCGGCTCCAGGAGCATGCCGAGCACGAAGAACGGCAGGAACTGCAGCACCCGCTGCAGGTCCAGGTCCGGCCCGACGCCCGGGGTGACCGTGCTCAGCACGGACAGCGCCACCGCGAGGGGCAGCGGCCACCGCACCGCCCGCCAGAGCGGCGCGGTGAGGCGCCACAGGAACAGCGCGAGCAGGAACCAGTTGAGGAACAGCGGGTCGACCGGGTTGACCGGATAGCCGGGGTCCGGCTCCGCCCACCGCCGGAACAGGGTGTAGGCGATCTCGAAGAGCAGGTACGGCACCAGCAGGCCGGCGATCAGCCGCCGCACCCGGCGCGGGCCGAGCGTGAAGCTCCGGCTGAAGTACCCCGAGACGACGATGAATGCCGGCATGTGAAAGGCGTAGACGAACAGGTACAGCGCCAGCGCGGTACGGCTGTCCGCCCGGTACGGCTCCCAGAAGTGGGCGCAGGCCACCAGCACGATCGCCAGGTACTTCGCGTTGTCGAAGAACGGCGTGCGTGTTCCCTCCATGAGGCGCGATTGTTCCCGCGCAGGACGGCGCGCCTCATCCCGACAGGCCGGTCACTCACAGCAACACCACAACGGCTCAGCGGGATCTCCGCAGGATCAGCTCTGCGGGCCCGGTGGGTCGGGGTGGCGTGGGCTCCGCGCCCGCGGCCGTCAGGCGGATGCCTGGAGCCGCACCGGGCGTCCGCCGTCCATGTGAGGGGTGACCAGCCGCTTCGCCGCCGCCGGCCCGTCCAGCCGCACGGCGGGCCCGGATCGCTCGGCACGACCGGGAAAGGGGAACCGGCGTTCGAGGAAGGCGTGGACGGCCGGTCCGGCCGCCGCCCTGGTCCCGGGGGTGGTGTCCACGTCGTTGACGCAGAAGAAGTCGACGTCCTCACCCCGCTCCAGACGGGCGAGCCGCTCGCGGAGGTCGGGGCTGCCCAGGTCCGCGTACCGCAGGGTGTACTCGGCGGGGACCGCGCGGCCGGTGAGCAGCGCCCAGTGGTGGTGGAGGGTGGCGGCGGAGGCCACGTCACGGGTCGAGCGGAACCGCGAGTAGGCGGTCCGCCGGAACTCCTCGAAGCCGGCTGCCTCGATCTCCCTGAGCACGGCCAGCAGTTGGGGGTGCGGCACGTGCTGGAACTTGGCGGTGATGTGGCGTCCGAAGGTGCGTCGCACGAGTTCGCGCGCGTTCTTCCCCGCCGAGTTGGGAGCGGGCTCGAGCGGATAGGGGTGGCCGAGCCCGAGTTTGTAGGGCGAGAAGGGCAGCTTGGCCAGGCCGTTGCCGTGGAAGAAGCTCTCGGCCCGGACCGGGCGGTTCACGAAGACGTCGTCGTTGAAGTAGAGGTAGCGGTCGGAGAGACCCGGGATGTGGTGCAGCCGGCTTTCGATGGCGTGCGAGTTGAACACGGGCAGCGCGTCGGCCGGGAGGATCTCGCGGTGGTCCACCACGGTGACCCAGTCGGACGCCGGGTCGAGCCACTCCGGTATCTGCCCGTCCGTGACCAGGTAGACGTGCCGCACGAAGGGGGCGTACATGTCGAGAGAGCGCAGGGAGAACCGCAGTTCGTCGTGGCTGGTGTAGCGGGACGGCCCGGTCTCGCGGTCGGCGATGCCGCCGCGGTCCTCGCCGCCGTAGGCGCCGCGTTTCGCCGCCATCGCGGGATCGTCGCCGTCCACCCAGGTGTAGACGACGTCCACGGGGAACCTCACCTCGTCCACCCCGGGGTCCGCGAACGGCTGGAACGTCGCGATCCGGTGGCCGCCCACCACGGTGGCGACGGGCTGCTGCGCCGTTGCAGGGACGACCTCGGAGACGCGGTTGCGGCGCGGGGAGAGAAGCGCCGCGGCGAAGTCGTCGCCGAGTTGGCGTGCGGGCACGGACAGCCAGGGCCGGTTCTCCGGGTAGACCGGGGCGAGGGAGGCGCCGCGGCGCCAGAACTCGACCTCGCAGCCGCCCTCCACACCGTGCAGGACCTGTCCGCCCGGACCCAGCCGGACGGTGCCGGTGCGCAGCACCTGTGCCCGGAGCACCGCGCGGGGCACACCGCCGTCGGCCCAGAGCGCGAGCGACAGCAGCCGCCCGCCGTCGCCGACGGCCGCGACGTAGCCGGGGGTGTCCCGGAAGCACCGCGCGGCCAGTTCGAGCACAGCGCGGCGGTGGACCTCCTCCACGCCCAGCACGTGCCGCCGCGCACCGGGCTCGGACACCAGGAAGTAGGGCAGGGCCGCGTCCTCCAGCATGCCGGTGACCGCCGCGAGGTCCTCCGCCGCCGCCCCTGCCGCCGTGTAGTGGTCCACGACGCGGCCGTGCGCGCGGAAGGGGCCCACGGCGACCCGGCGGACGTCCCCGAGTTCCCCGCGCACCCGGCGGCGGGGCAGAGCGCAGCGCAGCGCCCAGCAGCAGGCGAGCAGACGGATGCGCAGGACCAGCAGGGCCCGCTTGGCGGGACGGAACAGGTGGTCCTTCAGCCTGGTGTACGCGCGGTGCTTCATCGCCCCTACCGTTCGGGCTTCTTCTCGAACGTGCTCGGGAAGGGGAAGTAGTCCTCCAGGAAGGCGTGCATGCGCCCCAGTACGGCGTCCCGCTCCTCGGCCGGCACGTCGACGTCGTTGAGGCAGAAGAAGTCGAAGCGTCTGCGGCGCCGCAGGTCGTCGAGTCTCCGGTCGGCGTCCTCGCGGCTGATGTTGACGTAGCGGAAGTTGAAGCTCGCGGCGCAGCCCTTCCCGGTGAGGAGGGCGTACTGGTAGAGCAGCGGCGCGGTCATGGCGATGTCCTGCGGCGACCGGAAGCGGGTGGCCGTGGTCCTGGCGACGTCCTCCGCGAACATCTGCTCCAGTTCCCGGAGCGTCTCCCGCTGCTGCGGGAGCGGGGTGTGCATGAAGTTGTTCGTCGTGATGCGGCCGAAGCGCTGCCGGATCAGGCGCCGTACGTTCTTGCTCGCGGAGTTGGTCGCGGTCTCCTCCGCATGGGGCTTGCCGACCCCGATCTTGAGCGGGGAGACCGGCACGCGCATGGCGCCGCTGCCGTGGAAGAAGTGCTCCGGGGTCACCCGGCGGCCGACGAACACGTCGTCGTTGAAGTACAGGTAGTGGTCCGACAGCCCGGGGATGTGGTGCAGCCGGGTCTCGATGGCGTGCGAGTTGAACACGGGGAGCACGTCGGCGGGGAAGATGTCGCGGTGGTCGACGACGGTGATGCCGTCGGCCTCGTCGTCCAGCCAGTCCGGCTTCTGCCCGTCGGTCACGACGTACACGTGGCGGACGAAGTCGGCATGCATCTGGAGGGAGCGCAGCGAGTACTTCAGTTCGTCGTGGCTGGTGTACCGGGACGCGTTGACCTCCTTGTCGAGGATGTCCGCGGTGCCCAGGCCCTTGTAGTGGGCGCGTTTGCGCCGCATGGCGGGCTCTTCGCCGTCGACCCAGGTGTAGACGACGTCGACCGGGAAGGTCACGTCGGAGACCGTGGGCGTGGCGAATGCGGCGAAGGTGGGGATCTCCCGCCCCCGGACCTCCAGGACCGCGGGCGTCTGCTCGTCGGACGGCACGACGTCGGCGACCCGGTTCCGGCGCGGGGCGACGAGGGACCGTCCGAAGACGTCCTCGGACGCCTGCGGGGAGACCCGGGCCAGCTCGGCCTCGGCGCGGGGGCCCGCCAGGATCTCGGCGCCGTCCTGCCAGAACTCGACGTCGCAGCCGAGCGCGGTCCCGGCGAGGACCTGCCCGGCGGGACCGAGCTGGATCTCGCCCACGCGCAGCACGCGGGAGGACTCCAGTCCCTCCCGAAGCGCCCCGTCCATGCACAGCGAGGTGTTCTTCAGGCGACCGCCCAGCAGCGGCTGGGCGACGAAGACGGCGGTCGCCGCGTTCTGCTCCCGCAGCGCGGCGAGGAAGGCGGGACGGTGGCACTCGTGCACGCCGACGGTGTGGCGTATGCGGGCCGAGGGGATCAGGAAGTAGGCCGCTCCGGCCGTCTCCAGGGCGCCGACCGCGATGCCGAGGTTGCGGTCGGCCGCACCGGCGGCGGTGAAGCCGTCCACGACCCGGCCGTAGGTCTCGCGCCCGCCGACCACGACGGACCGCAACCGGTCGTCGGCTGCCGCGGTCCGGCGCCGGTCCCGTCCGTGGCGCAGCTGCCAGACCTGGTCGGCGGCCTTCCGCTTCGCCCGTGGAGTCATGCGTCGAACGAACGATCGCACTGTCATTGCCCGTACTCCCCACCGTTTGCCGCATTCCGGATTCGTCCGGAAGCACCTGTCTAGACATGCGGGGGCGGGAAAGGGTTGCATACGGGTGGACATGGTCATCCAGCTGTGACCTGGGCAGAGAGCCTTCCGGGGCGGTCCGCGGCGGCTGCCCGGCACCACGGACGGCCCCGGTCAGGAGACGGGGCGCGAGTCGGTCCAGACCGACTCGAACTCCTCGCGGTAGGTGCCGAAGAGGCCGTGCTCGCCGGCGTCGGCCCCGGTGGACCCGCCCTGCACGAGGTCGCGGCGGCCGCCGCGCAGCACCAGGACCGGAGCCTCCATGCCGCGCACCCGGCGCAGGTAGGACTGGACGACGGCGAGGCCGTCCGGCCCGTCGCCGTCCACCAGGTAGGCGGTGAAGCGGGGCGTCTCGTCGAACACGTGGATCTCGAACGCGCCCGGGTCGCGCAGCCGGGAGCGGACCCGCCGCATGTGCAGGATGTTCATCTCCACGGTGCGGCTCAGTTCGCCCTTCTTCAGGCCCAGCTCGCGCTCGCGGCGCCGGACGGCACTGCTGGCCGGGTTGAGGAAGAGCAGCCGCACCCGGCAGCCGGACTCGGCGAGACGGACCAGGCGGCGTCCGCTGTAGTTCTGGACGAGCAGGTTGAGCCCTATCCCTATCGCGTCCAGCCGCCGCGCCCCGCCGAACAGGTCCTCGGCGGGGAGCTGCCGCTGGAGCCGCACCCGGTCCGGGTGGACGCCGACGACGTCGGCGAAACGGTCGCCGACCAGGTCCTCGACGGCGTCCACCGGCAGCCGGTCCGCGGACGGCGGCGCGCCGCGGGAGGTGCCGAGCAGCTCCAGCAGGCGCGCCGACATGCGTTCCGCCTGGGCCAGCACGGTCTCGGAGAGGGCCCGGTTGCGGGCGACGGCGCTGCGCGCCACCTCGAGCTCGTCGAGTGCCAGCTCGACCTCGCGGCGGTCGTCGAAGTACGGCTCGAAGCACGGCCAGTGCTGAACCATCAGCTCGCGCAGCTGCGGCAGGGTGAGGAAGGACAGGATGGTGTCGTCGGCCGGGTCGAGCAGGTATCCCTTGCGACGGCTGACCTCGCGCACGGCCACCGCGCGCTGGACCCATTCCTGGCCGGCCGGCCCCGCGGCGGCGATCACCCACTCGTCGCCGTGCACCGGCTCGTACACCGGGCGGAGCACGGCGGCGACGACGGCCCGCAGCCGCTGTTCGACCAGGTTGAGCCAGATGTAGGCGCGTCCCGCCCGCTGGGCGCGGCGCCTCACCTCGGCCCAGGCCTCGTCGCCCCAGTCGAGGTCGGCACCGATCTCCATGGGCCTGGCCAGCGACACCGCGCCGGAGGGTACGGCGGTCTCGCCGCCCTGCCCGCTCTCACCCGGGGGGAGCTCAAGCCCTCCCGACCCCACCTGTGCACCGCCTTCCCCGACCCCGTTGTTCGATCAAGGAAGACTACTGCGGAGCGGGTGCGAGGTGCACCCGGTTCACCTATCAACTTCCCTGCCGCGTACGACCGTACGGGCGAAGATAGCGCCTGGGTCCGCCGGGCGGGCCCATCCTGCGCGAGGATGCTTCGGGCGGCAGCATCCGCACGCGGCGCCCGCCGCGCGGCGACACGGCCGGGAAGGGAAGAGACGAGGCGCATGCAGGTCTGGCCGGGACAGGCGTATCCCCTCGGTGCCACCTACGACGGCGCGGGAACGAACTTCGCGGTGTTCTCCGAGGCGGCGGAGCGGGTGGAGCTGTGCCTGCTACACGACGACGGCTCCGAGACCGCCGTCGAGCTGCGGGAATCGGACGCCTTCGTGCGGCACGCGTACCTGCCCGGGGTGATGCCGGGGCAGCGGTACGGCTTCCGCGCCCACGGCCCGTACGCGCCGGAGCAGGGCCGGCGCTGCAACAGCGCCAAGCTGCTGCTGGACCCGTACGCGAAGGCGATCAGTGGACGGGTCGACTGGAACGAGGCCGTCTACGGGTACCACTTCGGATCACCCGAACGGCGTAACGACCTGGACTCGGCGCCGCACACCATGACCTCCGTCGTGGTGAACCCGTACTTCGACTGGGGCGACGACCGCCTCCCCCGGACGGAGTACCACCACACCGTGCTGTACGAGGCCCACGTGAAGGGCCTCACCATGCTGCACCCGGACCTGCCGAACGACCTGCGCGGCAGCTACGCCGCCCTCGCCCACCCGGCGGTGATCGACCACCTCACCCGGCTGGGGGTGACGGCACTGGAGCTGATGCCGGTCCACCAGTTCGTCACCGACCACCGGCTGGCGGACGCCGGGCTGTCGAACTACTGGGGCTACAACACCATCGGCTTCTTCGCCCCGCACAACGCCTACGCCTCCTGGGGCGACCGCGGCCAGCAGGTGCTGGAGTTCAAGCAGGCGGTGCGGGCGCTGCACGAGGCGGGCATCGAGGTGATCCTCGACGTGGTCTACAACCACACCGCCGAGGGCAACCACCTGGGCCCGACGCTGTCCTTCCGCGGCCTGGACAACGCCTCCTACTACCGGCTGGCCGACGACCCCCGGTACTACATGGACACCACCGGCACCGGGAACTCGCTGCTGATGCGCAGCCCGCACGTGCTCCAGCTGATCATGGACTCGCTGCGGTACTGGGTGACCGAGATGCACGTGGACGGTTTCCGCTTCGACCTTGCCGCGACGCTCGCGCGACAGTTCCACGAGGTGGACCGGCTGTCGTCGTTCTTCGACCTGGTGCAGCAGGACCCGGTGGTCAGCCAGGTGAAGCTGATCGCCGAGCCGTGGGACGTCGGCGAGGGCGGCTACCAGGTGGGCAACTTCCCGCCGCTGTGGACCGAGTGGAACGGCCGGTACCGGGACACCGTCCGCGACATGTGGCGGGGCGAGCCGCGGACCCTCGCGGAGTTCGCGTCCCGGCTGACCGGCTCCTCCGACCTGTACCAGGACGACGGACGCCGTCCGCTGGCCTCGATCAACTTCGTCACCTGCCACGACGGGTTCACGTTGCACGACCTGGTGTCCTACGACGGCAAGCACAACGACGCCAACAGCGAGAACAACCAGGACGGCGAGAGCCACAACCGCTCCTGGAACTGCGGCGCCGAGGGCGACACCGACGACCGCGACGTGCTGCGGCTGCGGCGCCGCCAGATGCGCAACTTCGTCGCCACGCTGATGCTGTCGCAGGGCGTGCCGATGCTCAGCCACGGCGACGAGTTCGCACGCACCCAGCAGGGCAACAACAACGCGTACTGCCAGGACGGCGAGCTGTCCTGGGTGCACTGGCCGGACGGGGACGGCGCCCCGGACGCACTCGAACTGTGCGCGTTCGTCCGCACGATGGTGTGGCTGCGCCGCGACCATCCGGTCTTCCGGCGCCGCCGCTTCTTCCACGGCCGGCCCGTCGAGGGCACGCACGACGACCTCTCCGACATCTCCTGGTTCACCCCGGACGGCCGGGAAATGGCACAGCGGGACTGGCAGGAGGCGCAGGCCCGGGCGCTGACGGTGTTCCTCAACGGCAGCGCGATCTCCGAGCCGGGCGTACGCGGGGAACGCATCCTGGACGACTCGTTCCTGCTGCTGTTCAACGCGCAGGACACCGCCCGCGACTTCGTGGTGCCCGTCCACCACGGGCGTCAGTGGGAGGTCGTCGTGGACACCGCGGAGGAGGGCGGTACGCCCGACGAGACGCGCAAGGTGCAGGCCGGGGACCGGCTGACGCTGACCGACCGCAGCCTCGTCGTCCTCCAGCGGCCCGCGTAGCCGCCCGGCAGCCGCACGCGGGGCGGGGCGAGGCGGGACGGGACGGGACGAGCCGGGACGCCAGGCGACACGCCGCCGCGGGCCGTGACACCGCCCGACCGGGGGACATGCGGTGCACCCCGGACCGGGTACGACGCAGGTATGACGCCGACCGCCACCTACCGGCTCCAGCTCCAGCCGGCCTTCCCGTTCGCCGCCGCCGAGGAGGCCGTCCCACGCCTGGCGCGGCTCGGCGTGTCGCACCTGCACCTGTCCCCCGTGCTGACCACCGTCCCGGGGTCGGCCCACGGGTACGACGTGACCGACCACCGCACCGTGCGCGAGGAGCTGGGCGGCGAGGCGGGGCTGCGCGGCCTGTCGGCGACCGCCCGTGCGCACGGCCTCGGCCTCGTGCTGGACATCGTGCCGAACCACATGGCCGTGCCCGCCGACCTGCGGCTGAACCGCCCCCTGTGGGAGACGCTGCGGGACGGCCCGGGCTCGTCGTACGCCCGCTGGTTCGACGTCGACTGGGAGGCAGGCGGCGGCCGGATACTGCTGCCGGTACTCGGCGAGCCGCTGCACCGCGCAGCGGAGGCGCTCACCACGCCCGGCGACGGGACCCTGCGCTGCGGACCGCACGTGCTGCCGCTCCGGCCGGGCACCGCCGGACTCCCGCTGCCCCGGCTGCTGGACGCCCAGCACTACCGGCTCTCCTGGTGGCGCCTGGCGCGCACCGAACTCAACTACCGACGGTTCTTCACCGTCTCCGGACTGATCGGCGTGCGCGTGGAGGACCCGGAGGTGTTCGACGCGACGCACGCCACCGTGCTGCGGCTGCTGCGCGAAGGTGTGGTCGACGGGCTCCGGGTGGACCACCCGGACGGTCTCGCCGACCCGGAGACCTACCTGCGGCGGCTCCAGGACGCCACCGGCGGCCGCTGGACCGTGGTGGAGAAGATCCTCGCCCGCGAGGAGACGCTGCCCGAGAGCTGGCCGGTGGCCGGCACCACCGGGTACGACGCGCTGCACCACGTCGACGGCCTGTTCACCGACCCCCAGGGGTACGCCGAGCTGGTCGCCACCTGCCAGGAGGTCGTCGGGGCCCCGGACGACCTCGGCGGCACCTGGGCGGACACCCTGCGGCGGGCCTCGCGGGAGGTGATCGGCGACGACCTGGCCACCGAGGTCGACCGGCTCACCCGGGTCGCCTCCCGGGTCTGCGCGACCGCACCCGGCCTGCGACTCCGGGACCACGCCCCCTGGGCGCTGCGCCGCGCGCTGTGCGAGGTGCTGATACGGCTGCCGGTGTACCGACCGTACGCCGTCCCGGGCCGCCCGGCGCGCGCCGTGGACGCCGAACAGCTGGAGACAGCGGCGGAAGGCGCCCGCACCGCGTTCACCGTCCCGGAAGAGGGCGACGCGGTGGAGGTGGTGCGCGACCTCGCCCTGGGGCTGCTGGGCGGCGAGGAAGGGGACGCGGACGGGCGGGACTTCGCGGCACGCTTCGCGCAGGTCGCCTCGGCGCTGCGGGCCAAGGCGGTGGAGGACACCGCCTTCTACCGGTTCACACCGCTGCTCAGCGCCGCCGAGGTCGGTGGCGACCCGGCCCGCCCGGCCGTACCCCCGGAGGAGTTCCACGCCTACTGCGCCCGCATGCAGCGCGCGTGGCCCGAGGGCGGGACGGTGCTGTCCACGCACGACACCAAGCGCAGCGCGGACGTGCGGGCCGCGCTGCTCGTCCTGGCCGAGTGTCCGCAGCGGTGGCGGGCGGCACTGGAGGCGGCACGGGAGAAGGCGGCGGCCCTGCCCGACGACGGGCACCGTCCGCCGGACGCGCACAGCGAGTGGGCGGCCTGGCAGACGGCGTACGGGCTGGGCGCGCCGGATGCGGAACGGCTCACGGCGGCGCTGCGGAAGTCGGCCCGGGAGGCGGGCGTGCGCACGAGCTGGACCGAGCCCGACGAGGACTACGAGGCGGCGCTCGTCCGGTTCGTCGAGGGCGCGGTCTGCGGGGCTCCGTGGGCCGTGATGGGCGAGCTGACGGCGGAGCTGGCACCGCACGTGCGGGCCACGTCCCTGGGCATGGCGCTGGTGCAGCTGATGATGCCGGGGATCCCGGAGGTCTACTGGGGCGGAGAGCGGTGGTCCCCCACCCTGGTCGACCCGGACAACAGGCGCATCCCGGCCGTCCTCGGGGACGGCGAGGACGGCGGGGCGGACGACGACCCCAAGGTGCGGGTCACACGCGCGGCCCTGCGGGTGCGGCGCGAGCACCCGGAGTGGTTTCTCGCGGGTTCGACGTACGAGCCGCTGCGTGCGCGCGGCGAGGCGGCGGCGCACTGCCTGGCGTTCGCCCGGTCCGGCGCCGTGGTCGCCGTCGCGACCCGGCTGTCGCTGCGCCTCGCCCTCAGCGGCGGCTGGAGCGACACCACGCTCGCCCTGCCGCCCGGCGTGTGGCGGGACACCCTACGGGGCGACGACACCTTCGAAGGCACGGTGGCCCTCGCGGACCTGCTGGCGACCGGCCCCGTCGCCCTCCTGCGCCGCGCCTGAGGCGCGTCGAGCACGAGCCGCGCCCTCTCCGACACCCACGTGACCCCCGTTTCCACCCGAGACGGGTGGGGCGGGGCGACCCATGGCCTCGACCACGCACAGGGCTCAACGGCACCGCAAGAAGGCGTCCCGTGTCGCTCATCTCCCGTGCCCTGCCTGCGGCAGGGCGAAGCCGCTCGTGCTGGTGTAGTTGTCCGCATTCCCGCAGGTGAGAGCCCGTCAGGTTCCCGGCGTCTGTTGACATGGGCACCGTGTGGTTGATCAGATACACGGCGTCCCCCCACTTGTGAAGTCATCTCCACACCCTTGGGGGAAGTGTGTCCAGAGCGCTCGGCGGAGTACGGGCTGGGCGGGCTGGTGTTCTCGCCACAGCCACGGCGTTGTTCGCTGGTCTACTACCACTGCTGCCCGGCACGGCTCCTGCGGCGGCAGCTGCCGAGCTGAGTCCCGCACAGAAGGCACTGGCACGGGCGGAAGAGACCGGTGAGCGGGTCGAGCTGACCGGTGAGCGCAGCGAGTACTCCAGCGTCTTCGCGAACCCCGATGGCGAGACTTTCACGCTCAGCACCTCGATTGCCCCCATGAGGGTCAAGCAGGCGGACGGGGCCTGGGCTGAGCCCGATGCCACGCTGGTCCGCGCCGCGGACGGGGCCATCAGGCCGAAGGCCGCGGCGACCGGGCTGGAGTTCTCGCCCGGCGGACAGGCGCCGCTGGCGACGATCAGCGACCAGGGCAGGGAGCTGTCGGTGGGCTGGTCGGGCGAGCTGCCCGAGCCCTCCTTGGAGGGGGCGACGGCCACGTATCCGGATGTGCTTCCTGATGTGGATTTGAAGGTGACCGCTTCGGTGACCGGTTTCCAGCACGTGCTGGTCGTCGAGACTCCCGAGGCTGCGGCCGGCCCCGCCCTGAAGGAGCTCCAGTTCTCCCTTCAGGCACGGGGCCTGAAGGTTCGTGAGGCCGCCGCGGGCGGCCTGGACGCGGTGGACGGGAACGGCAAGGCGTTGTTCAAGGCGCCGGCGGCGTTCATGTGGGACTCCTCCGGTAACCAGAGCAGCGCCGCCCCCAGTAAGGCCAAGGCCATGCCGCGCAGCGGCAGCGTCGCCGCCCTGGACGCGGGCCCGGCCGGCCCGGGGGAGCACGACCGCAGCCAGGGCCCGGCGCCCGGCGATGAGATCGCCGAAGTGCATGTGCAGGTGGGGGACGACACCCTGTCCGTCGCCCCGGACGCGGACATGCTCACCAGCACTCCCGCCTCTGCCTTCCCCCTCTACATCGACCCCGATGTGTCCTGGGGGGAGTACGAGCGCACGCTCATCCGCTCCGACGGCTACACGGACTACAACTGGACCGGTGATGAAGGTGTCGGCGAGTGCCACGTCTGGGGCGGCTACTACTGCGACGAGGACGGCTACCGGCAGCGCCTGATCTTCGAGATGTCCGGGAGCAAGCTCAAGGGCAAGCACGTCCTGGACGCCACTTTCCGTCTCACCGAGACCTGGTCCTTCTCCTGTGACCCGACCTGGGTTCAGCTGTGGCGCACCGGCAGCATGTCCAGCCGCACCAGCTGGCCGGGCCCGGACCGCATCGACATGATGGGCGACCGCCATGTCTCCGCCGGCCGCGGCGACGCGTGCACTCCCTCACAGCCGGCCAAGCCGATCGAGTTCAACGACAACCCCGGCGAGAGCAACGAGAACCTCACCACCACCGTCAAGCGCCTGGCCAGTGGAGACCTCTCCCGCCTGACGCTGATGCTCAAGTCGCAGGACGAGACGACGACCAAGGGCTGGAAGCGGTTCAAAAACGACGCCGTCCTGGACGTCACCTACGTCGGCATCCCGGCCCGCCCCACCAACGTCGGACTCGTTCAGAGCGGCAAGAAGACCTCGTGTGAGACCGACGCCGACAACGCACCTGTCACCGCCGACCCCACACCCGCAGTCGGCGGATACGTCCAGACCCAGTCCGGTGGCCAGGACGAGGCCAAGATGCGCATGTACTTCGACATCGACGTCGAGAACAGCGACGGCACCTGGTCCGATGTCTCACCCGGCGGCTCCGACCTCGACCCCACCAGCGGCTATGTCGGCGACGGCACCTGGACCACGAAGACGTGGGACAACCCGCTGGAGGAAGGGCCGCTGTACCGGCTGCGGGCCTGGGCCCTGTCGTACTGGGACAACGGCAACAAGTACCTCGACGGCCCCTCGAACGCCACCGGGGCAGGCTGGTGCTACTTCACCGTCGACCCCACCGCCCCGGCCGCCCCCGCACTGACCGTCGGCGCCCCCTACCAGGAGTGCCAGCCCAACGACTGCCCCGCAGCCGGCGCACCGGGCACACCCACGATGATCACCGCCACCCCGGCTGCTGGTGATACCATCACCGGCGCCGAGTACTGGACCTCCGCCACTGATGAGTGGTCGCCGATGACGGCGGACGGCTCCACCTACACCGCCCAGGTCACCCCCGACCGCTCCGGCACCTTCCGCGTCCTGGTCGAGCTGAGAGATCAGTCCGGACGAGAAAGCGAACGGGGGGAACTGGACTTCCTCGTCCAAGCCGGCGAGGGACCCGTCGCACGCTGGCACTTCGACGAAACCTCCGGCGTCGCCGTCGACTCGGCCACGACGGCGGACTCCGCACAGCAGGACGCCACCCTGCACACGGGCGCCACCCGCGACGATCGCGGCCGCCGCGGCCTGATCACCACCGACGCCCAGGGCGACCCAATGCCCGAACCGGTCACCGACCGCGGCATGGCCCTGGACGGCGACACCGGCTACGCCGCCACCAACGGTCCGGTGCTGGAGACCCGCTCGGCCTACACCATCTCCGCCTGGGCACGCCTGAACAGCACTGATGGCGACAGCATCATCCTGTCCCAGGACGGCGGCAATTACAGTCCCTTCATCCTGTGGTACGAGCCGGACTACGGCACCTGGGCCTTCGGGGTGAAGGAAGCCGATGAGGCCACAGGCACCGCCTACTACGGTGTCGTAGCCGAACAGCCCGCCGCCGCGAACGTGTGGACGCACGTGGCCGGCACCTACGACTCGGCCACCAAGAAGCTGCAGCTCTACGTCAACGGCGTCCTCCAGGGAACCACGCAGAGCGCCGGCTCCTGGGACGCCGGCGGCGCCTTCCAGATCGGCCGCTACCAGTGGGCCGGCCAGCGCATGCACTACTTCGACGGCTCCATCGACGAGGTCGCAGCATGGCAGCGCGTGCTCACCGCTGCGGAGATCGCCGACGAAGCGCGACTGCTGATGCCCGGCGGTCATGCCGGTGCGGAGCTGGTCGCGGCCTGGGACCCCTCCACCGGCACCGGCACGACGGTCACCGACACGGTCTCCGGCTACGGGCGCGACCTCACCCTCGCCGGCGGATCCGCGCTGGACGGCGAGGCCCTGGTCCTGGACGGCAACGACGGCCACGCCTCCACACCGGGACCGCTCGTCGACGGCACAGGGTCCTTCACCACAACCACCTACGTGGAACCCGACAAGGACACCCTCGCCGCAGCCCCTGTCGGATCCACGGTCCAGGTGCTGCAGCAACCGGCCGCAGACGGCGCCGCGTGGGGCATCTGGTTCGAAGTCACAGGCAAGCAGAAAGTCCTCAACGACGACTTCGAGGAAGAGACGCTCGCAGTCGGCAGGTGGCACTTCGGGCGCCCCGGCGCAGCCGTCGTCACTGACGCTGACATCACGATCGACGGCACGGGCTACCGGCTCAGCGGCGTCCACGATGCCCAGGACGGAACGGCCACCTTGTACGTCTCCGACGTGCAGCACGACGTGCCGACCGCGTACACGGCCAAGGTCGGCCAAGGAGCATTCACCGTCGGGCGCTCCGTCTCCGGCGACTTCATGCCAGGACGTGTCTGGGACGTAAGGGTCTGGGCCGGCGCGGCCGCTGACCATGAACAGCTCATCAACATGGTCGGCGAGTAAAGGGGATCTGGGACATGCGCATCGGTAGACGTATCTCTACGCGCGGCCTCATAGCCGCCCTGTCCACCGCTCTCCTGATCGAGGTCGGCGTGGCACAGATCGCCTTCGCGGCCGACGGACTCGGCAAGCCCGACGCCCCGAGCCCACACGCCGCCACGGTGAAGGAAGTCGCCGGCCTGGGCGCGGACAAGGCCAGGGAGCGCCGGGCCAAGGAGCGCAAGCGCAACACGGCGCAGGCTGAGCGGGCCGAGCGGGAACAGAACGCCGCTCCGGAGCCTGCGAAGCTCAGACGCCCTCGCAGCAGCAGCGTCGCCGAACTCGCCGTGAGCACGAGTGAGGCCGATGGGGGAGGGGACTACAGCGCCACGCCGCTGTCTCCGTCCGCCTCCTGGGGGGCCGGCGGGAACGCCGGTTCCTTCACTTGGGGCTATGACCTCGTGATTCCACAGCCGCCGGCGGGCGTCGCGCCGAAGCTGTCCCTGGATTACGACTCCGGCTCGATCGATGGCCGCACCTCGGCGACGAACAATCAGGGCAGCGCGCTGGGTGAAGGCTTCTCGATCACGGAGTCCTACATCGAGCGGACCTACGGGTCGTGCGATGAGGACGGGCACGGGGATGATCAGAAGGACCTGTGCTGGAAATACGACAACGCCCGCCTGGTCCTCAACGGCAAAGCCTCCCGCCTGGTCAAGGACGGGGACGGATGGCGGCTGTCGAACGACGACGCATCCAAGGTCGAGCGGCACACCGGCGCCTCCAACGGTGACGACAACGGCGAGTACTGGACCGTGACCACCACCGGCGGCACCGTCTACACCTTCGGCAAGGACGACGTCGCAGGCTCGGAGACCGGCTCGGTGTGGACCGTGCCGGTCTACGGGGACGACTCCGGCGAGCCCGGCTACAGCCAGGGCTCCTCTTTCAGCGGCCGGTCGCTGCGGCAGGCATGGCGGTGGAACCTGGACGTCGTCCAGGACACCCACGACAACGCGGCCACCTACTGGTACGCCAAGGAGACCAACCACTACCGCAAGAACGGCGCCTCCACCGCGAACACCGCCTACACCCGCGGCGGCTACCTGACCGAGATCCGCTACGGCCAGCGCGCCGACGCCCTGGAGACGTACTTCTACCGGGTCAAGCTCGCGCACAAGGAGCGCTGCACCGCCGAGGACTGCAGCGAGCTGACCGAGGACACCAAGGACAACTGGCCCGACGTGCCCTTCGAGGCCTTGTGCACCGACGGCGAGTCCGAGGCGGACTGCACCGGCCTGGGCCCCTCTTACTTTTCCCGGAAGCGGCTGACCGGCGTCACCACGCAGGTCAAGGACGGCGACACCTTCAAGGACGTGGACTCCTGGACCTTCACCCAGGACTACCTAGACCCCGGCGACATCGGCGGCACCGACGACCAGGTCCTGGTCTTGAAGAAGATCCAGCGCACCGGAAAGGCCGGCGCCAAGGACGACATCGCCATGGACCCGGTGACCTTCGCCTACCGGATGCTGGAGAACCGCGTCGACGCCACCGACGACATCCTCCCCATCACCCGCCCCCGCCTGTCCACGGTCACCACCGAGACCGGCGGACTCATCACCGTCACCTACTCCCCCCAGGAGTGCGTGCGCGGCGAGGTCATCGACGCACCGGAGGACACCAACACCCGCTCCTGCTACCCACAGTACTGGCACATCAACGGCGCCTCCGAGGCATCGGTGGACTGGTTCCACAAGTACCGCGTCCTCGCGGTGGTCACCACCGACCCCACCGGCTACGGCCAGACCATGGAAACCTCCTACACCTACGAGGACGCGGCCTGGCACTACAGCGAAAGCCCGTTCACCCCCGAGGAGGAGCGGACCTGGAACGACTGGCGCGGCTACCGCAAGGTCACCACCCACACCGGCGCCGTGGGCACCACCCGGTCCAAGACCGTCGCGCTCTACCTACAGGGCATGGACGGCGACAAGACCGAAACCGGCACCCGCGACGTCACCCTCACCGGCGTCGACCTGACCGGTCTCGACGTCCCGGACATCGCCGACAGCGACCAGTACTCCGGCCGAATCCGCCAGCAGATCACCTACAACGGCGACACCCCCACCACGGTCAAGGTCACCCAACCCTGGTCCAAGGAGACCGCCCGCCAGGACGTCCCCGGAGCCGGCGACCACATCGCCCGCTACGTCCGCACCGCCAAGACCACCAGCCACACCTACCTGACCGCCGACCAGACCTGGCGCAGCCGGGCCACCACCACCAGCTACGACGACTACGGCATGGCCACCCAAGTCGGCGACTCGGGCGAGATCGGCAAGAGCGGTGACGAGACCTGCACACGCTCCTGGTACGCCCGCAACCCCGACGCCGGCCTGACCGGCCTGGTCTCCCGCGAGTTGACCGTTGCCCGCGGCTGTGGCACCGCCCTGGCCGACGTCGACCTGCCCTCCGACACCACGCGCCGCGGTGAAGTGCTCTCCGACACCGCCACCGTCTACGACGACTCCGACGCCACCACCTGGACCGTCGACCAGTCACCCACAACGGGTGAGGCGGCCTGGGCGGGTCGCGCCACCGGCTACACCACCACAGGCACCCCTGCCGGGTGGCAGACCGTCACCACCACCGGCTACGACACCCTCGGCCGCGCCATCTCCACCACCGACGCCCAGGGCAACACCTCCACCACCGCCTACCGCCCAGCGGAGGGCGGACCCCTCGAGCGGACCATCGCCACCAACCCGCGCGACCACGCCGTTGTCGACTTCTACGAACCGCTGCGTGGACTCGTCCTGAGGCATTACGACGAGAACCGCAAGCAGACCGAGACGGCCTACGACGCCCTCGGGCGTGTCACCGACGTATGGCTCCCCGGGTTCAGCAGCAGCCGCCCAGCGGACTACACCTTCGACTACCACCTGCACAACGACAAACCGTCCTACGTCGCCAGCGGCCGCATAGCCGCCGACCTCGACACCCACATAACCACCTACACCCTCTACGACTCACTCCTGCGGGAACTGCAGACACAGACGCCCTCACCCGCGGGTGGGCGGATCCTGACCGACACCCGCTACGACTCCCGCGGCCTCGCCTACGAGACCTACGCCGACATCTGGGACAAGAACACCGACCCCAACGGCACCTACACCCGCGCCCTGCACGGCGAAGCCCCCAAGCAGACCCTCACCACCTACGACGGCACAGAACGCCCCACCACCAGCACGTTGCTGGTCAAGGGCACCCAGAAGTGGACGACCACCACCACCTACACCGGCGACTCCACCGCCACCACCGCCCTCAACGGCGGTGAGGCCCAGCGCACCATCACCGACATCCGCGGCAACACCATCGAACGCCGCACCTACGCCGGCACACAGCCCACCGACCCCGACTTCGGCGGCACCGCACCCGGCATCCCCTACAACTCCACCAAGTTCACCTACACCCCCGACGGCAAGGACAAGACCGTCACCGGCCCCGACGGCACCCAGTGGAGCTACGGCCACGACCTCTTCGGCCGCCAGGTGACGAACACCGACCCGGACAAGGGCACCTCCACCACCGCCTACAACAGCCTCGACCAGGTCATCGAAGCCACCGACTCCCGTGGCGAGTCGGTCCTGACCGAGTACGACGAGCTGGGCCGGGTGAAGGGCACCTGGGCGAACGAGAAGAGCGAAGCCAACCGTCTGACCGGCTTCACCTACGACACCGTCCTCAAGGGCAAGCCCACCACCTCCACCCGCTACGACGACGGCGCCGCCTACACCACCGAGGTCACCGCCTACGGCACCCTCGGCCAGCGCGAAGAGTGGCAGCTTCACCTCCCCTCCAGCGACCCGCTCGTCGAAGCCGGCGCACAAACCACCTATGCCTTCGACGCCCACTACACCCGCAACGGACTCCTCCGCAGCCAGCTGGTGCCAGCCATGGGAGGGCTGCAACAGGAGGCGGTGAGTTACAGCCACACCCTGCAAGGTGCGCTCACCGAAGTCCGAGGGAGCAACCTCTACCTCACCGAAGCCATCTACACCCCCACCGGCCTGCCCGACCAGCTCACCCTCGGCCCCTCGGGCAGCACCACCAAAGCCACCTACATCGACCACGACTACGAGGTCGGCACTGACCGACTCCTCAGCAGCTCAGTCACCACCGAAACCCACGGCTGGCAGCTACAGGACCTGAACTACACCCACGACCAGGCAGGCAACGTCACCGCCATCACCGACACCGCCACCATCGGCGGCGCCCAAGCAGCCGACACCCAGTGCTTCGACTACGACGGCCACCGCCGACTCACCGACGCCTGGACACCCACCAACGGCGACTGCACCAACCCACGCGACGCAGACACACTCGGCGGCCGCGCCCCCTACTGGACCAGCTACACCTACAACGAAGCCGGCCAGCGCACCAGCGAAACCGACCACACCACAGGCGACACAGACACCTACTGCTACACCGGCGACCAGCCCCACACCCTCACCGGCACCAGCACCGCAGCCGACTGCACCAACCCCGACCGCGACTACGGCTACGACCCCGCCGGCAACACCACCAGCCGACCCGGACAGACCCTCACCTGGAACACCGAAGGCAAACTCGACCAGGCCGCCGAAGACGCCGTCGACACCAACTACCTCTACGACGCCTCCGGCAACCTCCTCATCCGCCACACCGAAGGCGGCGAACGCATCCTCTACGCCGGCAGCACCGAACTCCACCTCCGCGCCGACGGAACCATGTGGGCCCAGCGCTACTACGGCACGGACGACATGACCATCGCCGTCCGCACCAACCGCAACACCGGCGGAAGCCAAACAGAACTTTCCTACCTCGCCGCCGACAAACACCGCACCACCACCCTCGCCATCGACTCCGGCGAAGAACAGACCTTCGTCAAACGCGCCCTCACCCCCTTCGGCGAACAACGCACCGAAGCACGCACCGGAAACTGGATCGACGACAAAGCCTTCATCGGCAAGACCCACGACACCAACACCGCCCTCACCCACATAGGCGCACGCGAATACGACCCCACCACCGGCACATTCCTCAGCGTCGACCCACTCCTCGAGACCGACAGACCCCAAACCCTCAACGGCTACAGCTACGCAGCTCAGAACCCCTACACCTACACTGATCCCACTGGCGAAGGCCTCGACTGCGGCAACGGTGCTGGACAGCTGCCATGTCCGGAGAACGGAGCGATTGACTCCTCCGGGCGCACGGGGAGCGGCGGTATGCTCTCGGTCGAGAGCTACCCCAGCGGAGACGGCACCGTAAACGTAGGCACCGTCCGAGACAGGTTCGGCGACATCGTCAGCGTTTCCACGCACTACCGCGAGTACACGAAACCAGTCGGAGACGGCGGAAAAGGGCAGAAAAAGGATACCGAAGACGATTCCTTCTGGAACAAGGTCGGAGATGCCTTGGGTGCGGCAGGCGATAAAATCGTCGACGCAGCAGTTTCCTTTTCCGCTGCCAATGTTGGAGCGATGAAGCGTTCCGCCCAGTTCCTCCAAGATCACTGGCGAGGGATTGCGGAAGGGGCTCTCTTCGTTGTGTGTGTCGCCACATTCGCCGGGTGCTTCTTTGGCAGTCTCGTACTCGTAGGTGCAAAATACGGAGCCGATTACTACACCGGAGGATCTTCACGTGCAAATGAGCGAGTTGGGGCGAACCTGCGAGGTGCAGCAATCGGCCTGGCTGTCGGGCGCGTGGGCGGGGCCACTGTTGCTGGCCTTCAAAAGGCCGTGAAGCCGCTGGGTCGTCACAGTGCGAGATTCCTGAGTCGGCCCAAACATAAGGCAGGTCCGCGCCATGCGGCGACCCCGGACAGACTGCTTCGCGGTGTGTACTATGGCGGCGGCGCTGCCTATGGGCAGCTGGGCTGCGGAACTACCTTCCAATCGCCGGGTTGGTGCTGAATTCACAGAAGCTGATGGAGGTGTGGGATCCTTATGGGGCGCAGTACTCGGTCGCGTGAGCGAGGCAGAATTAAAGCTCAACCTGGAAAGGTGATCCAGACTTGGAAGCATCCTCGTTGGGAGCGAGCCTTGTTCTTTTTGACCGCCGTAATCGCGCTTGCTTTGACGTTGCTTAGTGCGGTCGGTCTCTTTGCGCAGTCCGATGTGACCTTTGAGGATGTATTCGCCCCAGTCTTCTTCTTCTCTGCTGGGGTCCTTGCCTTTGCGCTTGCAGAGTCTTCGATCAGTATAACGTCAGAGACTGTCCGTGTGCGAAACTTCTACAAGTGGCGAGTAATTCCACTGGAAGATATTAGTTCAGTTTCTCCCGGATATTACGGCATTGTGATCCGGTATCCATCGGGTGGATGTCTTCTCAGTCTGGCTTCGCAGAAATCAAATTATGCGACGTGGTTTAAGCGCAGGACGCAAGCGGACGAGATTTCTTGTGAGATCTTGGCGGCTGTGCGCGCGCGTAAAGGTTTCTGATTTGTCTTGTGCGCGATGCGTGGAGGCGGCTGTGTCCTGGTAGGGCCGCGGCGGGCTTCATAGTGGCCTCGAATTCATCCACGGCAGCCAGTTAAGAGAGGCGGTGGCGGGAGACCTTAAGAGGGCTCCCGCCACCGTGCGTTCGGGTGGGTCAGTTCATGCACATCTTGACGGAGAAGAGTCGCTTGGACGCCCAGCCCTTCACTCCGGTCTTCTTGTCCGTGACCAGCAGCCAGTTCTTGGTGTCCTTGTGGTATTTGAAGCCGTGGTTCTTGTACAGCACGCCCAGCGTGGGCGCGGAAGACGGCGGCCTGCTGTGTAGCCGCGCCGACTTCGCGGTCATGGCGTACGGGTTCGGCTGGTCGTGGCACGCATCAGGGGCGCAGTTGCCGGAACCGGACCCTGCGGCACCGTAGCGGCCGCGGTTGTCGCCGGAGCCAACACAACAACCGCCGCGACGACGGCCGCCGCAGTCCCATTTGCCCAGCGCATCAAAGCCTCCTTGAAGAAGATCGCTAACACCTCGGATCCTTCTGGCGTCGCGGTCAACACGCCGGAATCAACTCAACGAGCTCGTAACAGGATCATGAGCGTGACTTCTTGTGGCGCCTCCAGCAGATGAGGCCGCAGGCGAGGGAGACGAGGGCGTCGTGGAGTTCGGGGCGTCGTTCCCATCGGACGGCCAGGCGCTTGAACTGGTGAAGCAGGGCGAAGGTCTGCTCCACCACGTAGCGGAGCTTGCCGAGGCCGTAGATGTTGGGCGAGCCTTTGCGGGAGATCACGGGCTGGGTCCGTCGTTTGCGCAGTTCACGGCGGTTTGGGTTGGAGTCGTAGTCCTTGTCGCCGAGGAGGGCTGCGGGGCGTTTGCGTGGGCGGCCGGGCTTGCCGGCCACAGGCGGGACGCCGTCGGCCAGAGGGAGCGTCTGGGTGACGTCGTTGACGTTCGAGGCCGTGGTGATCACCCGCAGGGGTGTTCCGTTGCCGTCGCAGATCAGGTGGTGCTTGCTGCCCGTCTTCCGTCGGTCGACCGGCGACGGACCGGTCGCGGCTCCCCCTTTTTGGCGCGGATGTGGGAGGCGTCCACACATGCGCGCGTCCAGTCCAGTTCGTCGGCCGCGTTGAGCTCACTCAGGAGTATGCGGTGCAACTCCTCGAAGACACCGGCCTCCTGCCAGCGGTCCAGGCGCCGCCAGCACGTCTGTCCCGAGCCGAAGCCCAGCTCCAGCGGCAGGTGCTGCCAGCTGATGTTGTTGAACAGCACGTACAAGATGCCCTGCAGACACAGCCGGTCGTCCACCGGCCTCGGTCCCGGCGACCGCTCTGGCCACGGCGGCAGCAACGGCTCGATCAGCGACCACAGTTCATCGTCCACGATCCACGGCTTGACTCCCACGACATCACGAACGGCCGAATCGTCACACCAGACACGGCCCACCAGCCAACCTCAACGAGATTCTGTTACGAGCTCTTATCAACGGGCTGCCCGGGGACGATGCAGGAACGTTGGCGTATGGGATCGCGCCTGCTTGTCATGCTGGGTGTGGCAAGACAATGGCGCAGTGAACTACACGCCGGCCTGCGTGACCGCCTCCGCACGGTGGTGGTCAGAAACGGATCCGACCGCAAGCCTCACCAACGCGCATTCCTTCGAGGACATCCCCACGGTGACAGGTAGGTCGGAGTTCGATGATGTGCGTGAAGGCAAGATTGTAACCGGCACATCGTGGCGGAACCACCCTCGGCATTGGCTCGCGTCAGGCGACTGTGCGCCGATGGCGGCTGATGTTCTCGCGGAGCCCAGCGCGAGATTCGCCGAGCTTTGCCTGTTCAGCGAGAGATGGAGCTATTGCCACATGTCCTGAGTCTCACACTCCGGCCATCAGGATGATCCCGGCCATAACGCCGAATACGCCAAGGCCCCCGAGTATCTTCAGAGGCATAGTCGTACGCAATCGTGGTGGTAGAGCGCTGCCCTGCGGCGGGTTGGAACGCGGCCCCGCCATGGTGATTCCCAAGCCGAGCAAGACCAGGCCCACGGAGGCCATTATCACAGAGAACCCCTTGGTCCACTTGTTCTCGCGAATCCAGCCGGCCGGTGAGTCCCAGACGACGAGGGTGTCGCCCACGCGCAGGTTCTCCTCGCGCCTGTTCGAGTAAGAGCCGAGTACACGGCCATCCTCCTCGGTCACGGTACCCCTGCAGACGTATGGATCATTCCTAGTGCCTGCGCCTCCGCAATATTCGATACTGGCCTCGCCCTGGGTACCCACATGCCAAATCACCGCAGCTGCCGTGTTGGCAGTGAGCCAGATGAAGAAGAGCGCAAAGATCACTATGGCCGTACCAAGGAAACGGCTGACCCAACGGTGCGTGCTTCCGATGATCGGTAGAAGATCCCCCATGCACACGAGCCTAATGGTCGCGCTCCTCACTCCGTGGTGCGGTACCTACTCGCTCAGCCTCGCACTGCTCTGCACCCCAACCGGTCACGGCCCGACCCCCCATCAAGCCCGGGGCGCCGCCTGATGGCGTGAACATTGGTTGCGTCTCCTGGGCTCTGAGGGATCGCGTAGTTCGTGCAAGTGACCAAACCGGAGCCATGGACGGCTACACCGTGAAGGTCTCCTAACCCCGTCAGCTGTGTGGCCAGCACGCTCATCCAGGGCCGGGCACGCCCAACCTCACTCAGCGGGCCAGAACCGGACCAGGTACGACTCGACTCCGTGCGGCACAGCCCCAGCGGTCAGCCGCGCCAGCTCCAGTTCCGAACCCGGGCAAGACGGAGGATCGCCGGTCGTACTTGTCCTACTCGCGGGCTGCGACTCCCGTGGAGGCGCCCTGTCCCCGAAGGGCCCAGGGGAGAGGGGCCGTAGCCGTCGCCGCGGGCCCAAGACGACCGGCCGGGAGGGCGGCGCGGTCAGGTGGACACGGTGCGGCGGTGGACGCGGGCCTCCCAGGGGGCGAGGGTGACGGTCGTGCCGGCCGGGGCGGGGTCGGGGACGTTGCCGAGCAGCAGCTCGGCGCCGGCCCAGCCGGCGGGGACGGGGACCTCCGCGGCGGAGCCCGTGAAATTGCCGAGCACCAGCAGCTCCACCCCTGCGGCCTCGTCGTGCCGCAGGAACGCGTACACGCGCTCGTCGTCCGGCAGCAACATCTCGAAGCGGCCGCGCGCCACCGCCGGTTCGTCGTGGCGCAGGGCGATGAGGCGCCGGTAGTGGTGGTAGACGGACGTCTGGTCGGCCACCGCCGCCTCGGCGTTGACCCGCACGTGGTCGGGGTTGACGGCGATCCAGGGTTCGCCGGTGGTGAAGCCCGCATTGGGCCCGGCGGTCCACTGCATCGGGGTGCGCGCGTGGTCGCGGCTCATCGCGGCGAGCCCGGCGAGGACGTCCGCCGGGTCGGCGCCCGCGGCGACGGCGTGCGCGTAGTGGTTGCGGGCCTCCACGTCCCGGTAGTCCTCGATCCGGGTGAACGGCGCGTTCGTCATGCCCAGTTCCTCGCCCTGGTAAACGTACGGCGTGCCGTGGTGCAGGTGCAGGACGGTGGCGAGCATGGTCGCGGACCGGACCCGCGACCGCTCGTCGGTGGCGTCCCCGAAGCGGGACACGATGCGGGGCTGGTCGTGGTTGCACCAGTAGAGGCTGTTCCAGCCGACCTCGTCGAGGCCGGACTGCCAGCGGCCAAGCGAGGCCTTGAGGTCGGTGAGGCGCAGGGGCTTCGGGGTGTACTTGTCGCCGTCCTGGTCGAGGCCCATGTGCTCGAACTGGAAGACCATGTCGAGCTGCCGCCGCGCGGGATCGGTGTGGCGGCGGGCCTGGTCGACGGTGACCCCGGGCATCTCGCCGACGGTGAGGGTGCGCTGCGGACGGTCGGCGAAGACCTCGCGGTGCATCTCCTGCAGGTACTCCTCCAGTCGGGGGCCGCCCATGCAGGCGGCAAGCCCGCCGGCGTAGGGGGCGCCGCCGGTGACCGGGCCGTCGGGCAGGCCGGGTTCCTTGGAGATGAGGTTGATGACGTCCATCCGGAAGCCGTCCACCCCGCGGTCGAGCCACCAGCGCATCATGGCGTACACCGCCTGCCGGACCTCGGGGTTCTCCCAGTTCAGGTCGGGCTGCTTGGGTGAGAAGAGGTGCAGGTAGTACGCGCCGCTCGCCTCGTCCCAGGTCCAGGCGGGGCCGGAGAACGCCGAGCCCCAGTTGTTGGGCTCGGCGCCCGGGGTGCCGGGCTCCATGCCGTCGCGGGCGGGGCGCCAGACGTACCAGTCGCGCTTCGGGCCGCCCGGACCGTCGCCGCGCGAGGCGGCGAACCAGGGGTGTTCGTCGGAGGTGTGGTTGACGACGAGGTCCATGACGAGCTTCATGCCGCGCGTGTGCACGGCGGCCAGCAGTTCGTCGAAGTCGGCCAGGGTGCCGAAGACGGGCTCGATGTCCTGGTAGTCGGCGACGTCGTAGCCGTTGTCGTCCTGCGGGGAGGGGTAGACGGGCGACAGCCACAGCACGTCGACGCCGAGGTCGTGCAGGTGGTCCAGGCGGCCGAGGATGCCGCGCAGGTCGCCGACGCCGTCGCCGTCGCTGTCGGCGAAGCTGCGGGGGTAGATCTGGTAGACGACGGCCGACTTCCACCAGGCCTCGTCACCGGGCGGGGGCGGTCCGGACGGCTGCGCGGAGGGGGACACGGCGGTGGGCAGGGTCACTTGGCGGAACCTCGCATGACTCCGGAGATCACCCAGCGCTGGGCGAAGACGTACACGAGCAGGACGGGGGCCATCGCCATCAGGTAGGACGCGAAGGCCACCGGGTAGTCGGTGTTGAACTGGTTCTGGAAGACGTACTGGGCGAGCGGGAGGGTCTGCTCGGCGGGGTCGGAGAGGACGACGAGCGGCAGCATGAAGTCGTTCCACGCCCACAGGCAGGTGAGGATGCCGACCGTCGCGTTCATGGGCTTCAGCAGGGGGAAGATGATGCGCCAGAAGATGGTCCAGGTGCCGGCGCCGTCCGTGCGGGCGGCCTCCTCCAGTTCGCGGGGCACGGACCGCAGGTAGCCGACGTAGAGGAAGATGTTGAGCGCGAGGCCGTAGACGACGTAGAGCAGGGCGAGTCCGGCCTGGTTGTCGAGGCCCAGCAGCGAGGTCTGCTTCACGACCGGCAGCATGATGATCGGGAACGGTACGAAGAGCGCCGAGACGAAGTAGTAGTACAGCCCGCGGAACAGCCTGCGGTGCATGTTGCGGGCGATGGCGTACGCCACCAGCGAGTTGGTGAGCAGTGTGACGGCGACGGCGCCGACCGTGATGAGCGCGCTGTTGAGCAGGGCGCTGGGGAAGTTCGTCAGGGTCCAGGCGTCGGCGAAGTTGGCCCAGCGCACGGTGTCGGGCAGGCCGAAGCCGGGGCCGCCGAGCTGGCCGGTGGTCTTCAGCGCGGTGACGACGGTGAAGTACAGCGGGACGAGCACCGTCAGGGACAGGGCCGCCATCACGCCGGTGAGCCACCAGTTGACGCGCGGCCGGGCCCGCTTCGCCCGGGCGGGGTGCTCGTCCCCGCGTATCGGCGCGGGGGTGGAGGTCGACGGCATCACAGGTTCACCTCGCGGCGCTGGAGCAGGCGCATCTGGAAGACGGAGATCAGGACGATGACGGCGAAGAACAGCACCGCGTTGGCGGTTTGGTAGGCGTATTCGCCGCCCTTGAAGCCGCCCTTGTAGATCAGGTACGAGACCGAGGTGGTGGCGCTGCCCGGTCCGCCCGCGGTGAGTGCTTCGACGTGGTCGAAGACCTGGAGGAAGTTGCGCAGCGAGAGCACGGTGTTGATGGTGACGAACGGTGCGATCAGCGGCAGCGTGACGGAGCGGAAGCGCTGCCAGGGCCCGGCGCCGTCGAGGGTGGCGGCCTCGTGCAGGTCCTCGGGGACGGTCTGGAGGCCGGCCAGGTAGATGATGATGTTGAACGCCGCCGCCTGCCACACGGCGAGGATCACCACGCCCACCCAGGCCAGGTCGGGGTCGGCGAGGATGCTGGTGCTGAGCGCGTCGATGCCGAGGTGCTCTCCGATGGCGGGCAGCGAGTAGGTGAACAGGTAGTTGAAGACGTAGCCGACGATGAGGATCGACAGCACGTTGGGGGTGAAGAAGACGCCGCGCAGTGTGGCGCGGAACCGGATCCTGGCGTGGAGTCCGAGGGCGACGGCCAGGGCCACGACGTTGGTGAGTACGGTCGCGACGGCGGCGAACTGGAACGTGAAGAGGTAGCTCTCCGCGATCCGTGCGTCCTCGAACAGGTTGAGGTAGTTCGTGAGGCCGACGAACTCGTAGGAGCCGTAGCCCGCGAAGTCGGTGAAGCTGTAGTAGATGCCGCGCAGCACGGGGGTGGTGTGCAGCAGCAGGAACAGTGCCAGCGCGGGCAGCACCATCCAGTAGTACGCGGCTTCGGTGCGCGGGCGGCGGCGGCGCGGGGCGGGGGCGGCCTCCCGCGCGGGGGTGGTCTCGGGTGCGGCCTTCGGGTCGGTGAGTACGGTCATGTCTCCTCCTTTCCGGATGAGGGGCGCGGTCAGGACGTGCGGGCGAGGACGCGGTCGTAGCTGTCGTCGAGAGCGCGCAGGAAGGCGTCGGTGCGGCCGTCCAGGAGGAACTGCTGGAGCAGCGGTTCCAGCCCGGCCGCGAGCGGGATCTGGTGGTCGGGGAAGCCGGTGACGCGGCCCCGCGCGAAGTACGGCTCCAGCTGCGCGAGGGCGGGGTCGGCGGGTTCGGTCCCGTCGAGGGTGGGGACGGCGCTCTGTTCCTCGGCGTAGGACGTCACCACGTCCTCGGTCATCAGGAATTCGATGAACTCCAGCACCTCGTCGGGGTGTTCGGTGTCGCGGCCCATGGTGAGCGCGACGTCGACGCCGGAGACCAGGCGGGTGGCGCCGGGGTCGTCGCCGGTGGGCATCGGGAAGGTGCCCATCTCGAACGCGGGCTCGTGGGCCCGGATGGCGGGGAGCGCGTAGCTGCCCTGGACGAGCATGGCGGCCTCGCCGTCGGCGAACGCCTTGTTGCCGGCGTCGTAGTTGCGGGCGAAGCGGGTCTTCTGGGTGTGCCGGTAGACCTCGGTGAGCTTGGCGGCGACGTCGGGGTAGGCCTCGGCGAAGCTGGTGCGGCCGGCGCGGCGCTCGTCCCAGAAGTCGTCAGGGGGGATGTTCGCGGCGAACTGGTTGAAGACCGGGAGCGCCGTCCAGGCATCGGCGAGGGTGCCGTAGAAGGGGGTGACGCCGGCCTTCTCGAAGGTTTCGGCTGCGGAGAGGAGCTGGTCCCAGGTGCGCGGCACCTCCACGTCGTGCCGTGCGAACAGGTCCTCGTTGTAGATCACCCCGCCGGCGTTGGAGGCGAAGGGGAGCCCGTTGACCTCGCCGGGGGCGGCGGTGCCGAGGTCGTTCAGCACCTGCTGGACACCGGGGGTGACGCGGTCGGCCGCGGGATGGCCGGAGAAGTCGTGGAAGACGCCGGCGGAGGCCAGTTCGCCGAAGGTGCCGTTGCCGTTGAGGGTCATGACGTCGGGGACCCGGTCCTTGACCAGCCGGGTGCGGAGGGCGGTCTCGGCGTCCGGCACGTGGTGCTGGACCACGTCGATGCGGGGGTGCTGCTTCTCGAAGTCGGCTATGAGGCGGTCGAAGGTGCCGACGGCCTCCGGTTTGAACTGGAAGAAGTCCAGGCTGACGGTGCCTGCTTCGCTGCCCTCGGCTCCGGCGCACCCGCCGACCAGCAGGGTGGTGGCCGCGAGGGCGGCGACGGCTTTGCTGCGTATCATCTGCTTCCTTTCGCGGAGGCGAGGCGCGGGCGTTCTCGGTGGCGCTCGCCTCCGGTGTGGACCGGCTCCGGAACACCCGGGGTGTCGTGTCCGGTGCGCGGTCAGCCGACCCGGCGGGCTTCGAGGAGGACGAGGCGTTCGGGGTAGAGGGTGGGCGCGTGGACGCCGGCCGAGGCCAGCACGCGGCCGGGCAGTTCGACGCCGTCCCGCCACCAGGGCAGCGGGTCGCGGGTCGGACCCTCGGGGCGGTCGCCGGGCGGCAGCGGCGCGAGCCGGTACACCGCGTCCGGGTCGAGTCCGGGCAGGGTGACGCGTTCGCCGGCGGACTGGACGGACGTCTCGGTCTGCACCAGCGCGTACACGGCCCGGGAGCGGTCGGCGGCGACGACGCCGTGCACCCACAGGGCCGGGTCGGGGTGGTCGCCGCGCACCACGTCGCCGCTGTGCAGCAGGTCGCGCAGCTCCTTGTGCAGCGCGACCCAGCGGGCGAGTGCGGTGCGCTCCTCGTCGGAGGCCTTCGTCAGGTCCCATTCGATGCCGAAGTGGCCGAAGAGGGCGGTGCCGGCGCGGAAGGCGAGCGTGTGGCGGCGGCCGGTGGTGTGCGCGCGGGGGCCGCCGACGTGGGCGCCGAGGAGTTCGGGGGGCAGCAGGAGGCCGGTCCACCGCTGGATGCCCTGGCGTTCCAGTGCGTCGATGCAGTCGCTGGTCCACACCCGGTCGGTGCGCTCCAGCACGCCGAGGTCGACACGGCCGCCGCCGGAGGAGCAGGACTCGATCTCCAGTCCGGGGTGGCGGGTCCGCAGTGCGTCGAGCAGCCGGTACACGGCGAGGGTCTGCGCGTGCACGCCGGCCCGGGCGTCGGGGCCGTGTCCGGCGTCGACCAGGTCACGGTTGTGGTCCCACTTCAGGTACGTGAGCCGGTACTCGGCGATCAGGGCGTCGAGCCGCTGGAGGATGTACGCGTACGCGTCCGGGTGGCCGAGGTCCAGAACCTGCTGGTGCCGGGCCTCGGGAGGCGTCCGGCCGCCCGCCGCCAGGACCCAGTCGGGGTGGGCGCGGGCGAGGTCGGAGTCCGGGTTGACCATCTCCGGTTCGACCCACAGGCCGAACTCCAGGCCCAGGCCCCGGACATGGTCGACGAGCGGGTGCAGGCCCTTGGGCCACACCTCCGGGTCGACGTACCAGTCACCGAGGCCGGCCCGGTCGTCGCGACGGCCGAGGAACCAGCCGTCGTCCAGCACGAACCGCTCGGCGCCCACCTCGGCGGCGGCGTCGGCGAGCGCGCACAGCTTGTCGACGTCGTGGCGGAAGTAGACGGCCTCCCAGGTGTTGAGGGTGACCGGACGGGCGGTGCGCGGGTGGTGCGGCCGGGCCCGCAGGTGCCGGTGGAAGCGGCCGGCCATCTCGTCCAGGCCGCGGCCGTAGGAGCCGTACACCCAGGGCGTGGTGTACGACGCGCCGGGTCCGAGGCGCACCTCTCCGGGCAGCAGGGTCTCGCCTCCGCCGAGCATGCGCACCCCGGCGGCCGTCCGCTCCGCGAGGGAGCGGTGGTTGCCGCTGAAGGCGGTGTGCACGCCCCACACCTCGCCGTGCCGGAAGCCGAAACCGGCCTCCCCGGCGACGTGCACGAGGGTGGCGTCCAGGCCGGTGCGGCCGCGCCGGTTCTCCCGCAGGTGGGTGCCGAGGGTGAAGTCGTGGCGCTGCGGGCTGCGTTCGCGCAGGTGGCGCCCGGCGAGGTCGAGCAGTTCGGTGGCGCGGGCGGGCAGCGGCAGCGCGAGGAGCAGGCCGTCGACGGTGTACGGCGCCGCGCCCTCGCCGAAGGTGTCGGTGACGGTGGCGCGCTGCCGGACCAGGCCGGACGCGCTCATCTCGACCTCCAGACGCAGGGCGAGGCCGGCCTGCGGGTCCACCGCGTCGACGGTCAGCCCGTCGGCGCGGGTGGCGACGTCCGCCACGGCGAAGGCGGTGGAGAAGTGTGCGCCGTCCCGGTGGCCGGTGAGGCCGGGAGTGCCGAGCCATCCGGCGGACTGCTCGGGCACCGACGACAGCGGGACCCGTACGTCCAGGGAGCTGGAGACCACCTGCGGCCGGGCGGCGACGGCCAGCGCGGTCAGCGCGTCGTCGGAGAGCGGGCCGAGGTCGGCGCCCCAGTGCAGCACCCGCGGCAGGCCGTCCCCGGTGCGGTCGAGGACGAGGGAGACGCCGCCGGCGCGCAGGTGGACGTACGAGGGGGCGTTCGAGGGGGTGCCGTCGCCGGCGGTGCCGCTGTCGCGCATCGATCGGTCCTCGGGATGGGTGTGGTGCGTGATGTCGCGGTTAGTTTTGGCGCAGAAGCTTCGGCGAGTCAACACCTTGCACCGGACGGGTCGGGTGGCGATTCCGCACACGGAGAACCTGAGGTAACTTCTGATATGGAAATAAGCACGGTGGGTCGCGGTACGGAACCGGGCGGTGCGGCCGGGTGCACGGAGCCCGTCCCGGAGGCCCGCTGCAAGGATGAGCTCCGTCCGGACACGCCCCCTACGTCCCCCGGAGGCACGCGAAGGTGACCGCGCTCCCGCAGCCCCCCTGGGCGCCACTGTCCGACGCGGCGCGGGCCATCATGCTCGCGGTGCTCATGCGCGGCCCGACCCCGCGCAGCGAACTCGCCCGGCGGATCGGGCTGTCCGCCGGCAGCCTCACCCGGCTGACCGCCCCGCTCCTGGAGAGCGGCCTGCTGGTCGAGGCCGGCCCCAGCCGCAGCGGCGCCGGCCGTCCCACCCGCCCGCTGGACATCGCGGCCGACGCCCACCACTTCCTGGGCGTCAAGGTCACCGACGAGGACGCCCACCTGGTGGTGACCGACCTGCGGGCGCAGATCGTGGCCGGCGCCCGCGCCGCACTGCCCGGGCACTCCCCCGGCGACGTGGTGGCGACCGTGCGGCGCGAGGCGGGAGCCCTGGCCCGGCGGGTACCCGAGCTGACCGCGGCCGGGCTCAGCCTCGGCGGACAGGTCGCGGACCATGCCACGGTCACCGCCGCGCCGTTCCTGCACTGGACGCGCGAGGTGCCGCTGGGCGCCCTGCTCACCGAGGCGCTGGGCGTGCCGAGCGTGGTCGACAACGACCTGCTCGCCCTCACCCGCGCGGAGCACTGGTTCGGCGCCGGCCGCGGCCACGACCGGTTCGCCGTGCTCACCACCGGCATCAGCGTCGGCTACGGACTGGTCGTGCACGACCGCATCGTCGACAGCCCCGACGCCGGACTCGGCCTGATCGCGCACCTGCCGCTGGACCCGTACGGCCCCTACTGCCCCGACGGACACCGCGGCTGCGCCACCGCGATGCTCGCCGCGCCCAGCATCGCCGCCGCCGTCTCCACAGGGGTGCGCCGGCCGGTCTCCTACGAGGAGTGCCTGCGGATGGCCGCGGACGGCGACCGGGTCGCCTCGCCGGTGGTGACCGCTGCCGCCCACGCGCTGGGGCGGCTGATCACCGTCGTCTCCTCACTCACCATGGCGCGCCGCGTCGTCCTCACCGGCGAGGGCATCGGCCTCGCGGAGGTGGGCCGCGAGGCCCTGGAGGACGGCATGCGCGCCGACCGCCACGCCGCAGCGACCCCCACCTCGTACGAGATCCAGCCGATCGACTTCTCCCTCTGGGCGCGCGGGGCGGCCGCCACGGCGATCCAGCGCTTCATCCTCGGCCCCGAGGACGGCTGACCCCCGCGGACACGCGGAGTCTCAGAGCAGGCCCAGTGCCTGCCCGGCGCATGCGGGAGCGGACAGCCGAGCGAGGCGAGGACGCCTCACAGCAGGTCGGCCAGAACGGGCGTCCCCGACGGCCGCTGCCCGGCCGTGACGGCGTGCGGCTCGCGCGCTCCGTCACGGCGTCACGGCGTCACGGAGCGGTCAGGCGGAAGCCGGCCTGGCCGAACTGGACGTGGTCGCCGGGGCGTACGGCGACGCTGCCGGTGACACGGCGCCCGTTGACCCAGGTCCCGTTGCTGGAACCCAGGTCGCGCAGGCTCCAGCCGGCGCCGGTGTGCCGGAGCTGGGCGTGCGCCCGGGAGACGGTGTGGTGCGTCAGCCGCAGCATCGACCCCGGCGCGCGTCCGATCGACAACGGGTACGGTCCCGGCCCGGGCAGCATGAGCTCCGGCAGCCGTTCCCGCTGCCAGGCGCGGCGCAGCAGCACGGGGAAGGCCGACGCCCTGCCCACCATCCGGTACAGCCAGTGCGTACCGCCGGACCGGCGGTTGTGCAGGTCGCCCAGGACCAGGTCGAGTTCGTCGTGCCGCTGGGCGTGCAGGATGACTTCCATGCGCCGCAGGAAGGTGTCCTGCGAGACCCTGCCGTCCGCCGCGCTCTCCCGGAGCACCTCGAGCGCGCGTTCCCGGTCGCCGTCGGACAAGCGCGGCGGATACGCGCTGAACTCGAGAGACGTCATGCCTCCATTCTCCGGAAGCGGTGAACTCCTGTCCAGAATCCGGGCGTTCCGCAGCACCCCTCCCGATAGGGTCGTGCGCATGCGAATCCCCAGGCAGGCGGCCCGTATCGCGGTTCTCGACCCGCGGGGAGCAGTGTTCCTGTTCCGTTACGACAACGAGGAGGTCGGGGTGCACTGGGCGATGCCCGGCGGCGGCCTCGACCCCGGCGAGACCCCGCGCGAGGGGGCGGTGCGGGAGCTGCGTGAGGAGACCGGCTGGGCCGACGTCGAGCCCGGCGGGCTGCTGTGCACCTGGGAGCACGACTACACCCGGGAGGGTGTGCCGGTGCGGCAGCACGAGCACGTCTACCTCGGCCGGGGACCGCGGAGGCAGCCCGTCGGCGACCTCGCCCCCGCGCACCGCGCGGACGGCATCCTCACCTGGCGGTGGTGGTCTCCCGCCGAACTGGCCGCGGCCGAGGAGGCCCTGTGGCCGCCGCAGCTCGCCGCGCTGCTCGCCCGCCGCGCCGGACACCCGGGCGCCGGGCCGGAGCACCTCGGCTTCGTGCCGAACGACCTCCCGCACGCCGCCCCGCCGGGTCGTGCGGAAAACCCGTGGACGCCCGGCGGCCGCGCGGGCTAACGTGCCGCTCACGCCCGCGAGACCGCAGGAAGGAGGCGAGCGCGATGCACCGCACCACGACCATGCGCTCCCGCCCCTGCCACCGGGCGATCCCTCTCCGCTGACCGGGAGCGCGACACGCCTTCCGGAAGGATCCCCATGACCGCACTGGTCATCCGCGCGCTCGTCGAGGACGAGGCCCGCGCACTGTTCACCTCCCTGTCCGACCCCGGACTGGTCGGCCGTCCGCTGCTCGGCCGCCCGTACGCGACCCACGCCGAGGGGGGCGAGTACCGCCCCGACTGGACGTGGGTCGCCCTGCGGGACGGCGTCGTCGTCGCCCGCGCCGCCCTGTGGGGCGCGCCCGGCGACGACGAGCCGAAGGTCCTCGACTGGTTCGACTTCGCGCCCGGCGAGCGCGAGGCCGGCGTGCGGCTGCTGCGGGCCATGCCGCACCGCGAGTACGAGATCATGCTGCCGCCCGGCTGGCGCGACGACCCGGCGGTGCGCGCCGCCGCAGAGGAGCGCATCGACGCCGCCCGGGAGGCCGGCTACCGGCCCCTGGTGGAGCGCTTCCGCTACCTGTGGACGCCCGCCTGCGGGCTTCCGGAACGTCCGGGACGGCTCGTCTTCCGGCCGGAACCGGACGACGAGGTGATCCTCGACGTGCTGCGCGGCGTCGAACAGGGGTCGCTGGACGCCCACGCCCGTGCCCTGCTCGACACCGACGGCGTCGAAGCCGCCGCCCGGGACGAGCTGGAGTTCCTCCACTGGATGCCCTCGCCCCGATCCTGGTGGCGGTTGGCCTGCACGCCGGACGGCGAGACCGTCGGCCTGCAGATCCCCGGCCGCAATCCGAACGGGCCGGTCGTCGGATTCGTCGGCGTCGTGGCCGGGCAACGCGGTCACGGGTACGCGTACGACCTGCTCGTCGAGTGCACGCACCAGCTCGTCGGTGAGGGGGCGGGCGAGATCGCGGCGGCCACCGACCTGGGCAACACCCCGATGGCCGCCCACTTCGCCCGTGCGGGCTACCCGGTGGTCCAGCACCGGTACTGCATGAGCTAGCCGCGCGGGGTGCCCTGCCGCAGCATGGGAACCATGCTGTTCGAAGTGTGGGCCCCCACCGCGGCGGAGGGTGTGGTGCTCCGGCTGGAGGCCCGCGAGCTTCCGATGGAGCGCGACCCGGCCCGGCCCGGCTGGTGGACGCTGCGCGTCGAGGCCGGGCCGGGCACGCGGTACGGGTTCGCGCTGGACGGCGGCCCCGTACTGCCCGACCCGCGGTCCCGGCGGCAGCCGGACGGGCCGGACGGACTCAGCGCCGTCGTCGATCCGGGGGCGTACGAGTGGCGGCATCCGTGGCAGGGCAGGCCGCTGGCCGGCGCGGTCCTGTACGAGCTGCACATCGGCACGTTCACTTCGGAGGGCACCTTCGACGCCGCGGCGGCGCGGCTGCCGCACGTCGCGCGTCTCGGCGTCACCCACGTGGAGCTGATGCCGGTGTCACCCTTTCCGGGGACACACGGCTGGGGCTACGACGGCGTCGCCCCGTGGGCGGTGCACGAGCCGTACGGCGGGCCGGACGGGCTGGCGCGTTTCGCGGACGCCGCGCACGGCGCGGGCCTGGGCGTCGTCCTGGACGTGGTGCACAACCACCTCGGCCCGTCCGGCAACCACCTCCCCGCCTACGGCCCGTACTTCACCGGCCGGCACCGCACGCCGTGGGGCGACGCCGTCAACCTCGACGACGCCGGTTCGGACGAGGTGCGGGCCTCGCTCTGCGGCAGTGCTCTCGCGCTGCTGCGCGACTTCCGCCTGGACGGTCTGCGGCTGGACGCCGTGCACACGCTGGCCGACGACCGGGCGCGGCACTTCCTGGACGAGTTGTCGGCAGCCGTTGACGCCCTCGCCGCCGAGACCGGCCGTCCCCTGTTCCTGATCGCCGAGTCCGACCGGAACGACCCGCGGACCACCACGCCGCGCACGGTGCACGGCCACGGCCTGCACGCGCAGTGGAACGACGACTTCCACCACGCGCTGCACGTCGCACTCACGGGTGAGGCGAGGGCCCTCTACGCGGACTTCGCCCGCGCGCCGATGGCGGCCCTGGCCAAGACTCTCACCGGCGGCTTCTTCCACGACGGCTCGTACTCGTCGTTCCGCGGGCGGCGGCACGGCGCTCCGCTGGACCCGATGACGCCGACGCACCGCCTCGTCGGCTTCGCGCAGAACCACGACCAGGTCGGCAATCGGGCAGCCGGGGACCGCCTCGCCGCATCCCTGTCCCCCGGCCTGCTGGCCTGCGCGGCGGCGCTGGTCCTGCTCTCGCCGTTCACGCCGATGCTGTTCATGGGCGAGGAGTGGGGCGCCCGTACGCCGTGGCTGTACTTCACCGACCACACCGACCCGGACCTGGCCCGGGCCGTGCGCGAGGGGCGGCGCGCGGAGTTCGCCGCGCACGGCTGGGACGGCGACGTCGCGGACCCGCAGGCGCCGCAGACCCGGGAGCGTTCCTGCCTGGACTGGTCGGAACCGGAACGCGACCCGCACGCGGCCCTGCTGGCCTGGCACCAGGACCTGATCGCCCTGCGCCGCGCCCACCCCGGCCTCGCCCACACCTCGCTGGGCGCAGCCCGTGTGACCTACGACGAGGACACCCGTTGGCTGGCGCTGAGCAGCGGGCCGCTGAGCATCGCGGTCAACCTGCATCCGGGGGAGACGGCGGCCGTACCGCTGCCCGCGCACCTGGAGGTGCTGGCCACCTGGAGCACCGCCTCCCAGCATGAGGACGGCATGCTGCTCCTCCCACCGGAGTCCGCGGCCGTCCTCCGCTGAGCGGCCACTCGTCGTGCGCGGCGGCAGCAAGCAGGTTGCCGCTCAGCGCACGTTCACCTGACGCCTCGGAGTTCAGCGGCCCGCGAGCGCCAGGAGGAAGCGGGTCTGCTCGTCGTCCCGCCCGGCGCAGACCCGGGGGACGGCGGCGAGCGGCGCCTGGACCCTGCACCAGCCCAGCACGCGGTCGGGACACAGGCCGGGCACCATGGCGGCCAGTTCCGCGGTCCGCCGCTTCAGCGCGGCGAGGTCCGAGACTCCGTCGAGCACCCAGTCCACCGCGTCGAAGTCGGGGTCGCCCCACGCGGGCCTCGGGTCGATCGCCACAAGGCGCCCGCCCGGACCGGACAGCACGTTGGCCGGGTGGAGGTCTCCGTGGACGAGGCCCACCGGAGCGCTGTCGGACAGCTCCCGGCACCTGGTCCTGGCCCGTTCGAGGAACGCGGAACCGAAGCGCCCGGGCACCCCGGCGGCGTCCGCTCTGCGCTCGGTGAGACGGCAGAGGAAGTCGACCCGCTCCGAGAGGGGACGCAGCGCCGAGGGTCCCTCCCGACCGGGCGACGGCTCCCGCAAGGCGCGGAGCAGGGCGGCCACTTCGGGCAGACGCCCGGCGAGTCGCTGCACGGGAGGACCCGGTGCCACGTCCTCCAGCAGCAGGGCCCCGGCCTGGAGATCCTGTGCGAGCAGGCCGACCACCGACGGCGACCCCGCCCAGCGGTGCAGGGCTTCCGCCTCCTCGCGCGCGATCGCGGGCGCGGGCGTGACCTTCAGCCATACGGTCGTTCCGGCGCCTCGTCGTCGGCAGCGGAGGACGCGTGAAGTGCCTCCGCCGCGGGATGCGAGGAGTTGCAGGTCCCAGCGGGCCGCCAGTTCTCCCGCGAGCGCGGGCAGCGCGTCGCACCAGGCGAGCACTTCGGGACCGAACCGCACGACCAGCCGGTCCCGGACGGCCCCCGGTGTGTGGGCCGGACCGTTCGCCGTGTCACTCCCGGAATCGCGGCTCCGCATGCGGGCGAGCCTACGGACCCGGGACTGGGGCCCGCTCCCGGTTTTCCGCGCCATTGACCGCGTGCAGTCAAAGTGGTGTTTCATGGGGCAGCCGCCGCCCGACGGGCCGGTTGCGCACCACATTCCGACGAGGTCACTGGAGGGGCACCCATGCGACAGCAACGGCCGGGACGGCGAAGGTGGTTGGGGAGACTGTCGGTCACGGCGGGTTCCGTCGCGGCACTGCTGCTGGCCACCTCGGGCGTGGCCTTCGCCGCGCCGCCCCCCGCACTCGCCGGCAACGCGCCGTCGGCGGACCGGTCCTACCAGCCGGCCCTCGACTACGACGGCGACGGCTGCTACCCGACGCCCGCCATCGGCAGCAACGGCGTGATCGCTCCCGGCCTGGACCTCGGCGGAGCGGTCAACGGCAACTGCCGCGACGCCTGGGACCTGGACAACACCAACGCCTACTCGCGCACCGCGTGCAACAACGGCTGGTGCGCCTACCTGTACGCGCTCTACTTCGAGAAGGACCAGGCGCTCCCCGGCACCGGGATCGGCGGCCACCGGCACGACTGGGAACACGTCGTGGTGTGGGTCCCGGACGGCGGTGCGCCGCAGTACGTGTCGGCTTCGGCGCACGGCGACTACCAGATCCGCTCGCGCGGCGACGTCGCGTGGGAGGGCGCGACCCACCCGAAGATCGTCTACCACAAGGACGGGATCTCCACCCACGCGTTCCGCTTCGCGGGCTTCGACGAGCAGCCGGAGAACCACAAGGGCGCCTGGCAGTACCCGCCGCTGGTCGGCTGGGACGGCTACCCCTCCGACTTCCGCGACCGTCTCACCCAGGCGGACTTCGGCAGCGCGCAGCTCGGCATCAGGGATTCCTCCTTCGCCCACGAGCTGTCGAAGGCCAAGCCCGACGGCATCCCGTTCGATCCGCAGAGCTGACCGGCGCTCGTCCACAATACGGAACGACGTCTACCACTATGCGGACACGGGTCTAGGGTTCCGGCATGGCACGGGACGACGCCGTCTACACGCACGGCCACCACGACTCCGTACTGCGCTCCCACCGCTGGCGCACGGCCGAGAACTCGGCGGGGTACCTGCTGCCGCGGCTGCGGCCGGGCATGCGGGTGCTGGACGTGGGGTGCGGGCCGGGGACGATCACGGCCGACCTCGCCACGGCCGTGGGGCCGGAAGGACACGTGACCGGCATCGACGCCGCCCCCGGCGTGCTTACGCAGGCACGGGAGACCGCGGCCGAACGTGCGGTGCCGAACGTGGAGTTCGCCGTCGGGGACGTGTACGCGCCGGCGTACCCGGACGCCTCGTTCGACGTGGTGCACGCCCACCAGGTCCTCCAGCACCTGGGCGACCCGGTGGGCGCGATGCGCGCGATGCGGCGGGTGTGCCGGCCCGGCGGCGTCGTCGCGGCTCGGGACTCCGACTACGCGGCCATGACCTGGTACCCACGGGTGCCCGGCCTGGACGCGTGGCTGGACCTGTACCGCCGGGTCGCCCGGGCCAACGGCGGCGAGCCGGACGCCGGGCGGCACCTGTACGCCTGGGCACGGGAGGCGGGCTTCGCGGAGGTGTCCGCCACCGCGTCGGCCTGGTGCTTCACCGGAGCGGAGGAACGCTCCTGGTGGAGCGGGCTGTGGGCGGAACGCACGGTGTCGTCCGGATACGCCCGCCGGGCCGTCGACGGCGGCCACGCGACCAGCGCCGCGCTGCCGCGCATCGCGGACGCGTGGCGGGAGTGGGGCGCGTGCGAGGACGGCTGGTTCGCCGTGCTGCACGGCGAGGTGCTGTGCCGCGACCCCGCCGCCTGAACAGCCCACCACGAGGCCCGCGCGGTCAGCCTTGCGGACCGGGAGTCCCCTCGTTCCCGCTGGGGCGGGTTTGGGCGCGGAGGCTCATCGTGAAACGCGGATCGCCCCCTCGGCGCCGTGCGGTCAGGTGTCGATGGGCTCGAGGCGGAGGGAGACGGAGTTGATGCAGTAGCGCTGGTCGGTGGGGGTGGGGTAGCCCTCGCCCTCGAAGACGTGGCCCAGGTGGGAGCCGCAGCGGGCACAGCGCACCTCGGTGCGGGTCATGCCCATCGAGTGGTCGGAGATCAGCTCCACCGCGTCGCTGTCCGACGGGTCGTAGAACGACGGCCACCCGCAGTGCGACGCGAACTTCGTGCCGGACCGGAACAGTTCCGCCCCGCAGGCACGGCAGTGGTACACGCCGGTGGTCTCGGTGTCCGTGTAGGCGCCGGTGAACGGGCGCTCCGTCCCGGCCTGGCGCAGCACCCGGTACTCCTCCGGGGAGAGCTCGGCGCGCCACTGCTCGTCCGGCTTGTCGATCTCGTAGGCCATGGTGGCATCCTCCCAGGTCGCGGGCGGGCGTCAGTCGGCGAGGCGGGCGAGGATCAGCGGGCCGAGGTCCGTCACGTCGCCCGCTCCCATGGTGAGAACGACATCACCGGGCTTCGCCATTCCGGCGAGCAGGTCCGGAGCGGTGTCGCGGAAGGGAGCGTGCTGGACGTCGGCCCCGGCGGCGAGGGCCGCGTCGATGATCAGTGCACTGGTCACGCCGGGGATCGGGTCCTCCCGGGCCGGGTAGATGTCGAGGACGGCGGAGGCGTCGGCGAGGGTGAGGGCCTCCCCCATCTCGGTGGCCAGCTCCTGGGTGCGGCTGAAGAGGTGCGGCTGGAAGAGGACCAGGACCCGTGCGTCCTCCGGCAGCCCGCTGCGGATGGCCTCCAGGTCGGCGGTCATCTCCGTGGGGTGGTGCGCGTAGGTGTCGATGACCTGCACGCCCCTGGCCTCCCCCTTGAGCTGGAGGCGCCGGTTCACGCCGGTGTACGTGCGCAGGGCGTCCGCGAGGCCGTCGGCGGGAACGCCCGTCGCCACGCCGGCGGCGAGCGCGGCGACGGCGTTGTGCGCGTAGTGGCGCCCGGGCACGGAGACGATGAAGTCGAGCTCCTTGCCGTCCAGTTCGACGGCGACCCGGCTGGTGAGACCGTGCGGGACGACGCGGAGGACACGGACGTCGGCGTCGTCGCACTCGCCGTACGTGACCACGTTCAGACCCTCGCGTCCGCGGACCCGGCCGGTCAGCTCGCGGGCGCCCTCGTGGTCGGCGGAGATCACCAGCGTGCCGCCGGTGCGGATACGGCCGACGAACGTCTCGAACGACTCGTAGATCTCGTCCATCGAAGCGTAGTTGGCGTGGTGATCCAGCTCCACGTTGAGGATGATCGCCGCTTCGGGGGCGTACTTGTGGAAGCTGCGGTCGCTCTCGTCGGCCTCGGCCACGAAGAGGTCCCCGTCGCCGTGGGCGGCGTTGGTTCCCGGGCCGTCGAGGTCGCCGCCGATGGCGTACGACGGCTCCAGGCCGAGGGAACCGAGGCTGACGGCCAGCATGGAGGTGGTGGTGGTCTTGCCGTGGGTGCCGGCCACGGCGAGGGCGCGGCGGCCCTCCATCAGCGCGGCGAGCGCATCGGAACGGTGCACGACGGGGAGGCCGCGCTCGGCCGCCGCGCGCAGCTCCGGGTTGTCGGGGCGGATGGCGCTGGAGACGACGACGCAGGTCGCGTCGGTGGCGAGGTGGGCGCTGTCGTGGCCGACGTGCACGGTGGCGCCGGCCTGGCGCAGCGCGGTGACGGTGGGCGACTCGCGGGCGTCGCTGCCGGCGACGTCCGCTCCGCGGGCGGTGAGGATGCGCGCGATGCCGGACATGCCGGCGCCGCCGATGCCGATGAAGTGCGGACGTTCCATGGCGGGCGGCACGGCGGCGGTTGTCGGCGTCGGCGGCATCGGCGGTTCTCCCAGGTCGTACGCTCGGGCGCTGTGCGCCGCTGAGCCGGTCGGTGTCTGCGGCTCAGCCTAGTAGCCCCCGCGGGCACCGGACCCCACACGCCCGCCGGGGGCGCGTGGCGGCGGGCACACGCCGGGGGCCGCGGCGGCTGCGGCGGCGGAGCACCGGAGGGCCGGACCGAGGGGACGACGGAGACGCGGGCGCCCCACACTCGCCCCGGCGGCGTTCTCACCGCGGCGTGCGCCCGGCGCGCGCGGTCGACCGGTGGCGGGAACCCCAGGGTGCGCGGTCGCAAACACGACGCGCGGCAAGAACACCGCATCGAGGTAACTCCGCCGTCCACCCGGGCTGTTCGGGACTAACCGGCCGTACGGTGGCGGCGAACTGCACCGATTCCCGCGGGTTGTCCCCGTGATCCGGGGGCCGAGCGCCCTCCCGGAAGCCGGGGCGGCCGCACCCGATCTCACCGAGGAGCCACGGATGTCCGACCCCGACACCGGTCCCCCGCTGCCCGGCCCTCCGCCGGGGCCCGGCGGGGCCGCGAGAACGCTCGTCCGGCCCGTGCCCGTGCCCGACGCCCGCGGGAGCTGCGGCACTGGCGACGGCGCGGCCGGCCTGCCGGGCAGGGTCACGAGCGGCGCGGGCGGCGGCGTGCTCGAGGGACTGCTGGACGGCCCGCGCGGCCTGGGCACAGCCGGGTTGTACCCGGCCCGCGCCGGGGCGTCCGCCGAGCCGGGGGCCCCGACAGAGGGCGCGGGGGCTCCGGCGGAGGGCGCGGCGATCCCCGGCCTGTACCACCACCCCGTGCCGGAACCGGACCCCGTACGAGTGGCGGAGGTGGACCGCAGGATCAAGGCGTGGGCCGTGGACGAGGCCCGGGCGTATCCGCCGGAGTGGGAGGACCAGTTCGACGGCTTCGCCGTCGGGCGCTACATGGTCGCCTGCCACCCGGACGCCCCCACCGTCGACCATCTGATGATCGCCACGCGGCTGATGGTCGCCGAGAACGCCGTGGACGACTGCTACTGCGAGGACCACGGCGGCTCCCCCATCGGCCTGGGCAGCCGGCTGCTTCTGGCGCACACGGCGCTCGATCCCCTGCACACCGTGCGGGAGTACGAGCCGGCGTGGGACGAGTCCCTCGCGTCGGACGGGCCCCGCCGCGCCTACCGCTCCGCCATGGAGTACTTCCGGCGGCAGGCCACCCCCGCCCAGACGGACCGGTACCGGCACGACATGAGCCGGCTCCACCTGGGATACCTCGCGGAGGCGGCCTGGGCCCAGGCCGAGCAGGTGCCCGAGGTGTGGGAGTACCTGGCGATGCGCCAGTTCAACAACTTCCGTCCCTGTCCGACGATCACCGACACCGTCGGCGGCTACGAACTCCCGGCGGACCTGCACGCGCGGCCCGACACGCAGCGGGTCATCGCGCTCGGCAGCAACGCCACCACTGTCGTCAACGACCTGTACTCCTACACCAAGGAGCTGAAGAGCCCGGGCACGCACCTCAACCTGCCCGTGGTGATCGCCGAGCGGGAGGGCCTCTGTGAACGGGAGGCGTACCTGAAGGCGATCGGGATCCACAACGAGCTCATGCACGCCTTCGAGGCCGAGGCCGCCGCCCTGGCCGCCGCCTGCCCCATCCCCTCCCTGCTGCGCTTTCTGCGCGGCGTGGCCGCGTGGGTGGACGGCAACCACTACTGGCACCAGACCAACACCTACCGCTACAGCCTGCCTGATTTCTGGTGAGAAAGGACCGCTCTGTGACGAGCAACCAGTCGACCGACCTCAAGGTTCCCGCCCCGTTCGTCCCCGCGCCCGCGTCGCCCTACCAGGGGGAGATCGCCCGGTACTGGGACCAGGAGGCCCGGCCGGTGAACCTCCGTCTCGGTGACGTCGACGGGCTCTATCACCACCACTACGGGGTCGGCGAGGTCGACCGCGACGCCCTGGGAGACACCGGCGACGGCGACTACGAGAAGCGGCTGATCGCCGAACTGCACCGTCTGGAGTCGGCCCAGACGCAGGTCCTGCTGGACCACCTCGGCCCCGTGGGACGTGACGACACGCTCGTGGACGCCGGCTGCGGCCGGGGCGGGTCGATGGTCATGGCCCACCGGCGCTTCGCCTGCAAGGTCGAGGGCCTCACCCTGTCGACCAAGCAGGCCGACTTCGCCAACCGGCGCGCACGCGAACTCGGCGTCGCGGACCGGGTACGGGCCCGGGTGTGCAACATGCTCGACATGCCGTTCGAGTCGGGTCGGGCCGCAGCCTCCTGGAACAACGAGTCGAGCATGTACGTCGACCTGCAGGACCTGTTCGCGGAGCACTCCCGGGTCCTCGGCACCGGCGGCCGCTACGTGGCGATCACCGGCTGCTGGAACCCGCGCCACGGCCAGCCCTCGAAGTGGGTCTCCCAGATCAACGCGCACTTCGAGTGCAACATCCACTCCCGCCGGGAGTACCTGCGCGCGATGGCCGACAACCGTCTCGTGCCGGCGGCGGTCGTCGACCTGACGGAGGCGACCCTGCCCTACTGGGAGCTGCGGGCCACCTCCTCCCTGGTCACGGGGATCGAGGAGGCGTTCATCAACTCCTACCGGGACGGCTCCTTCCAGTACCTCCTGATCGCCGCCGACCGGGTCTGACGGCACGGCTGGAAGGGGGCCGGGCCGTCCGCACGACGGCCCGGCCCCTCGCCACGCACTACGTGGTGTGCGCGAAGAGCTTGAGGACGGGGACCCCGACCTTGTGGCGGGCACGGGAGGCCCAGTCCCGGTGGAAGAACTCCTCCACCAGGTGGGGTGCGGTCAGCACGATCACCTCGTCGGCGCGGGTCTCGTCGACGACGGAGGTCAGCACGTCGAGCGGGTGCCGCTCGATGATCCGGCCCACCGCCTCCGCACCCGTCTCCCGCAGTGCTCTGAGCGAGTGCTCCAGCGCGCGCCGCGCGGGCTGCGACGCCGCGCCGCCCTCCGGTTCCTCCCCCTCGTGGACAACCTGGTCCAGTGCGCCGAGTGCGACGTCGTCGAGGGCGCGCAGCAGCCGGTCCTGATCGCCGCGGGGCTGCATCAGGACGACGAAGGAGACGGTCTCGTCCCCGTGCAGCGTGGTGACCATCTCGACGTCGTCGGACACCAGCGGCTTCTCGATCATCAGCACGGTCGTGAACACGGCGAGCGCCTCCTCGTACGCGGGCCGGCGGGCCCGCTGCCGTACACGGGCGCACGGCCCGCAACCGGACAGAAACCATTCTCCCCGGCCACGCGCGGGGCCCTTCGCTGTTCAGTCTGCCCCCAGCGGGCTAAGCGGAACGCTTCATTCCGCCGATTTGCCGATCTTGCGGTAGCGGGAGAACAGGAAGCCGTCCTCCTCCAGGAGGGAGTGGAGGCGGAAGTCGGCGGGCGTGTCGAGCACCGGGCCGTTCATCACCCGCGCGGCGGAACCCAGCGCCACCCGGGGCGAGACCGCCAGGCACAGCTCGTCCAGCACGCCGGCGGCGGTCAGCCGGCCCAGCAGCGTCGGACCGCCCTCGGTGAGCTGGCGGGTGAGCCCACGCTCGGCCAGGGCGCCGGGCACGAGCGCGGGGTCGACCAGGGCGCTGTCACCCGCCACCACGACCTCCACCCCGGCCTCTCGGGCCGCCCGCATCCGCTCCTCCGGGGCCCCGGCACCAGTGAGCACCAGCGTGGGAACCAGCGGCTCGGCGAAGAGGGGCAGCGAGAAGTCCAGTGCCAGGCTCGCGCTGACCACGGCGACGGCGGGCGCGGGGCCCTGCCCGGCCGCGTCGCGCCGGGCTGCGAAGGCCTCGCGGCGGCGTGCCGGGCGGTACCCCTCCTGCCGCACCGTCTCCGCTCCCACGACCACCACGTCCGCCAGTGCGCGCAGCACGCCGAAGATCCGCATGTCGGCAGCGGAGGACAGCGGCTGCGAACGCCCGCCGTGGTGGGCCGCGCCGTCCAGTGAGGACACCATGTTGGCGCGCAGGTACGAACGGCCACCGCCGGACGGTCCGGCCCAGTCCGGGTAGGCGTAGGCATCCGCGAGCGCGTCCAGGCTCCACTCGGTGTTCGACCGCTCCTCGTCGCGGGCTGCGGACTCGGCGGTCCCGGGCGTGTCGGCGGGGAACAGGCGTCGCATGATCCGCAGTGTGGCATGCCGCACGCGAGGGCCGCCGGGCACCGGGCCGGGCACCCGCACCTCGTAGCATGAAGGGCGTGTCCACCTCCCCCTCCCCCACCGATCCCGCCCACGTCCCCGACGGTGCCGCCGACGGGTCCGCGCCCGGCTCCCTGAGTTCCCGCGAGCCGCGGGTGCCGCCGGAGCGGCTGGTGGCCGAGATGGTGCCGCCTCCCCGCTTCGACTCGGTGCGGTTCGAGAACTACCTCCCCGATCCGGCGCAGCCGAGCCAGCGGGAGGCGGTCGAGGTGCTGAGCGGCTTCGCCGCGGGCATCGGCGGGACGGACCGGGCGGGCGGCAGGAAGCGGCGCTGGTTCCGCCGCGAGCGCCACGGCGGCGCGACGGCCGCGCGGGGCCCGCGCGGCGTCTATCTCGACGGCGGGTACGGCGTCGGCAAGACGCACCTGCTGGCCTCGCTGTGGCACGCGGCGCCCGCGCCCGCGGAGCAGAAGGCCTTCGGCACGTTCGTCGAGCTGACGAACCTGGTCGGCGCGCTCGGCTTCCAGCAGACGGTGCGCACGCTGGGCGGCCACCGGCTGCTGTGCATCGACGAGTTCGAACTCGACGACCCGGGCGACACGGTACTGGTGTCCTCCCTGCTCAGCCGGCTCGTCGAGCAGGGCGTGGCGCTGGCGGCCACCTCCAACACGCTGCCCGGCAGGCTGGGCGAGGGGCGGTTCGCCGCCGCGGACTTCCTGCGCGAGATCCAGGGCCTCTCCGCGCACTTCCGCCCGCTGCGCATCGACGGCGAGGACTACCGCCACCGCGGGCTGCCCGAGGCCCCGGCACCGGCGCGGGACGAGGAGGTCCAGCGTGCCGCGCAGGCCACGCCGGGCGCCACGCTGGACGACTTCTCCGCTCTGCTGGACCACCTCTCCTCCGTCCACCCCAGCCGCTACGGCGCGCTGTGCGCGGACGTCGCGGCGGTGTGCCTGACGGGCGTCCAGCCGGTGCCCGACCAGTCGACGGCGCTGCGCCTGGTAGTGCTCGCCGACCGCCTCTACGACCGCGAGGTGCCGGTGCTGGCCTCCGGGGTGCCGTTCGACCGGCTGTTCAGCGAGGAGATGCTGGCAGGCGGCTACCGGAAGAAGTACTTCCGCGCCATCTCCCGGCTCACCGCCCTGGCCCGGGACGCCGCGGAGCTGCGCCCGGCGTGACGCGCATGTCCGGAGACGTCCCCACCCGCCCTTCCGTGCGGCGGTGACGGGCGGGAACGGATCGGCCGTGCCTGGTGTGCCGGGAGGGGTACACGTGGTAGACACACGTGGTCTGTGTCCTGTCCGCCAACAGGGAGCGTGACCGATGTCCACCTCACGACGTCAAGTACTGGCCGGCTCGGGTGCCTTGGGAGTGGGCATCGCCTTCTCCGGAACGATCTCCGAGGTCTTCGCAGGGACCGCCTCAGCGGCGGGCCACGGCCGGGACGGCTACGGCCCGCTCGTGCCGGACCCGGACGGCCTCCTGGACCTGCCGCGCGGCTTCCGTTACAAGGTGCTCTCCCGCGAGGGCGAGGAGATGCGTTCCGGCGAGGGCAAGGTGCCGAGCAACGCGGACGGCATGGCGGCCTTTGCCGCCGGGCGCCGCGACCACGACCGCCGGGGCGGTGGGCGGCGCGACCGCACCTGGCTGGTCCGCAACCACGAGAACCGCATGGAGTCGCGGCAGGCCGTGCCCACGGTGCGGGGGCTCACCTACGACCCCGCCGCGGAGGGCGGCTGCACGCTGCTGGAGCTGGACAGCGACCTCGACGTGCGCGACGAGCGGGTCGGCATCGCGGGCACCTCGACCAACTGCGCGGGCGGTCCGTCCCTCTGGGGCACGTGGCTGACCTGTGAGGAAACCGAGTTCAAGGCCGGCGAGGAGGGCTACACCAAGGACCACGGCTACATCTTCGAGGTCGGCTTCCGCCGGGAGCACCGCACGGTCCCGGAGCCGCTCACCGCGATGGGCCGCTTCCAGCACGAGGCCATCGCGATGGACCCGCGCAACGGCGTCGTGTACGAGACCGAGGACGCGTTCGACTTCCCCTTCGGCCTCTTCTACCGCTTCCTGCCGAACCGGCCGAAGGGCGGCTTCGACTCGCTGCGCGCGGGCGGCACGCTGCAGGCCATGCGGGTGCCGGACGTGCCGGACCTCTCGGCGATCGACGAGCCGGGGGCGAGCTTCGACGGCATCGAGTGGATCGACGTCCCCGACCCGCTGGCGCGGGAGACCCCGATCCGCAACCAGGACTTCGGGCGCGGCGGCATCACGCACGCGCAGAAGCTGGAGGGCTGCTACTGGGGCGGCCGCAGCGTCTACTTCGTCTCCTCCTACGCCAAGAGCGCGGAGGGCTCGGCCGGCGACCACTACGGCCAGGTGTGGCGCTACGACCCGCACCGGAACAGGCTCACGCTGGTCGTGGTGTTCGGACCGGACAGCGACCTGGACATGCCCGGCGAGGAGCCGGACAACATCTGCCTGGCGCCCAGCGGCGGCCTGATGGTCTGCGAGGACGGGCAGGGCGCCCAGCACGTCTACGGCCTCACCCACCGCGGCGACGTCTACCCGATGGCGCGCAACCGGCAGAACGTCGGCACCCCGGAGGAGCCCGCGTGGGGCGAGTTCGCCGGTGTCACCTTCACGCCGGACAACCGCACGATGTTCGTGAACTGCTACGACCCCGGCACCACGTTCGCCGTGACCGGGCCTTTCCGGCGGCACTGACCGGTCGGCGGCGGGGGCCCGGACGGCGTCCGGGCCCCCGCGCCCCTTCGGGGGCCCCGTCGCCACCGGGGCGGAAGTCGACTTCTGCCCGCATCGTGCGCGATGTCTGGCCCGGTACCCGTCACCCCGGGTAGAACTCACCCATGTGGGTGTTCTTCCTCGTCACCATCTGGGTGGCGGCCTTCGCGGCGTGCGCGCGGCTGTGCCGGGTGGCCGCGACGTCCGCCCGTGCCGACCTGGGGCGCCGCGCTGGGCGGTGCGCGCCAGCCGTTCCACCACCCCCGCGGCTGAGGCCCGGGGCCCCTGCCGGCTACGCGAGACCGGTGACGAGTTCCGAGACCGGCTTGCGGCGGCCGGTGTAGAAGGGGACCTCCTCGCGCACGTGGCGGCGGGCCTCCGAGGCGCGCAGGTGGCGCATGAGGTCCACGATGCGGTGCAGTTCGTCCGCCTCGAAGGCGAGCAGCCACTCGTAGTCGCCCAGCGCGAACGACGCCACGGTGTTGGCGCGCACGTCGGGGTAGCCGCGGGCCATCCTGCCGTGGTCGGCGAGCATCCGGCGCCGGTCCTCGTCGGGCAGCAGGTACCAGTCGTAGCTGCGCACGAAGGGGTACACGCACAGGTAGTCGCGCGGCCGCTCGTCGGCGAGGAACGCGGGGATGTGCGACTTGTTGAACTCGGCGGGGCGGTGCAGCGCCATGTTGGACCACACCGGCTCCAGCGCGCGTCCCAGCTCCGTGCGGCGGAAGCGGTTGTAGGCGTCCTGGAGGGCGTCGGCGGTCTCGGCGTGCCACCAGATCATGACGTCCGCGTCGGCGCGCAGCCCGGAGACGTCGTAGGTGCCGCGGACGACGACGTCCTTCGCTGCGAGCTGCGCGTACAGCTCCTCGACCTCGTCGGCGTAGCCGGCGCGGTCGTCCGGGAGCACCTCGCGCAGCCGGAAGACCGACCAGAGCGTGTAGCGGATGACCTCGTTGAGGTCCTTGGCCTTCTTGCCCGCGTTCGCGGCCCTCTCCGGTTCAGCAGTCATGCGCTCATTCTCCCCCCCGCGCGGCCGGGCCCGTACCCAGGGTCCGGTCGGCGGCGCGACGACCGTCGGCGACGCAGGCAGGAATGCCCACGCCGCCGTAGGCGGCGCCGCACACCGCGAGTCCGGGGAGCGCGGCGAGGTCGCGGTGGACGCGGGCAACGCGTTCCAGGTGGCCGACGGGGTACTGCGGGAGGCCGTTCTCCCAGCGGGTGACGACGGTGTCGACGGGGGCCGCGGTGAGGCCGACGGCGTCGGCGAGGTCGCGGCGGGAGAGGGCGGCCAGGTCGGCGTCGTCGCGGCGCAGCCAGTCGTCCTCGCCGTGGCGTCCGACGGAGGTGCGGAGCACGAACAGGCCGGGGTCCTGGGCGGCGGTCCAGCCCCACTTGTTGGCCGAGAAGGTGGCGGCCTTGATGCCGCGGCCGTCCACGGGCGGGACGAGGAAGCCGCTGCCCGGCGGCACGGCGGGCAGGTCGGAGCGGCGGAAGGCCATGGTGATCAACGCCATCGAGGCGTATTCGACGGCGTCCAGCTCGGCGGCCGCCGCGGGCGCGGCGTCCCCCAGCAGCCGGGCGGCCGCGGGTGCGGGGGTGGCCACGATCACGGCGTCGGCGCTCAGCGTCCCGCCGGCGTCGAGTTCCACCCGCCAGCGCCCCTCACCCGAGGCGGGGGCGGAGGCCGCGCCGGAGTCGGCGGCAACCCGCACACGGCGTACGGCGGCGCGGGTGCGGAGGTCGGCGCCGGCGCGGCGGCAGGCGTCGGCCACGGCGATGGCCAGCCGCCCGACGCCGCCGTCGATGCCCATGAACACCGGCTCCGGGGCGCGGGCGGCGGCACGCCCGGCCATGGCGCGTTCCTGGTAGGCGCGGACGCCGGCGAGCAGCGAGCGCTCGGTGCGGGCGATCTCGTAGAGCGCGGGGACCGCCGCCCGCATCGAGAGGCGGTACGGGTCGCCCGCGTAGACGCCGCCGAGCAGCGGCTCGACCATCCGGTCGACCACCTCGCGGCCGACGCGGGCGGCGACGTACGCGCCGACGGCGATGTCCTCGCCGACCTCGGTGCGCGGCAGCACCGCGTCCTCCGCGACCCGGGCGAGGCCGTCCGGGGAGAGCACGTCGCCGAGCACGGCCGGGTCCGGGGGGACGCCCATCAGGTGGCCGGTGGGCATCGGCCGCAGCGCTCCGCGGGTCCAGACGGCTGCGCGCGCGGTGGTGGGCGGCTCCAGCGCGTCGTCCAGTCCGGCGGACCGGGCGAGGTCGACGCCCTCGGGGCGCCGGGCGAGCATCGACTCGGCGCCGAGGTCGACGCGGAGGGCGCCCGCGAGGTCGCCGGTGCGGAGCTTGCCGCCGAACCGGCCGGAGCCCTCCAGCAGGGTCACGGTGGCGCCGCCCGCCAGCAGTCGGTGGGCCGCGCTCAGTCCGGAGATGCCGCCGCCGATGACGATCACGTGCATGCGTCCACTCTCGCAGACGGCGCGGGCGCGCCCGGAACGAGTCCCGACCGTGACCGGACCGCGACCGCGGGCGGCAACCGGTTCTCCCGCCGTTCCGTCCAACGAGCATACGGATCAAGTGCCTTGGGGGGTACGTAATGCAGGGGAAGTACGGGAGTGCGGATGCGGGCGGACGGCCCGCGCGCGTCCGGGCGGCGCTGGGCGCGGCGCTGCTGGCCGGTGCGCTGGCGGTGGCGGGCTGCGGGGCGTCCGGTGCGAGCAGCGACGGGGCCTCGGGGGTCAGCGCGGACAGCAAATCCGACGCCGGCGGCCTGACCCGGTCGGAGGAGAACGCGCAGAGCGAGCCGGGAGGGTCCAGGGCCGAGGCGGGGAGCAGCCCCGGGAGCAGCCCCGGGAGCGGCACGGCGGCGGACGGCTCCACCGACGGCTCCACCGACGGCGATACGGCCGCCGACACCGCCCGGGCCGCCGAACGGCACGTCATCAAGACGGCGTCGCTGACGGTGGAGACCGAGGACGTGCAGGACGGGCTGGACGAGGCGCGCCGGGCCGTGGGCACGGCCGGCGGCTACGTCTCGGAGGAGACCACCGACCGGGACGCGGACGGCGACGAGCGCTCCCGCATCACCTTCAAGGTGCCGCCGGAGGAGTACGACGGCCTGCTGGACGCCCTCGCCGGGATCGGCGAGCTCGAGGACCGCAAGCAGTCGGCGCAGGACGTCACCGGCGAGGTCGTCGACGTGGAGAGCCGCATCAAGACGCAGAAGGCGAGCGTCGACCGGGTGCGGAAGCTGATGGAGGACGCGACGGAACTGTCCGACGTGGTCTCGCTGGAGTCGGAGCTGAGCACCCGTCAGGCGGACCTGGAGGCGCTGCAGGCGCGGCTGGAGTCGCTGGAGGCCCGCAGCGGGATGGCCACCGTGACGATGGAGCTGCGGACCCCGGACGCGGCCCCGGTCGAGGAGGAGGACGAGGACCCGTCGGTGGGCGGCGCGTTCAGCGGCGGCTGGGACGCCTTCGTCACCATGCTGCGCTGGATCGCCGTGGCGATCGGCGCGTCGCTCCCGTTCCTGGTCGCGCTGGGCCTGCTGTACGTGCTGTGGCGCACGCTGCACGGGCGGCTGCCGCGGCGCACGCCGGTCGCGGCGACCACGGCCGCGGCGGTGCCGGCCAGGCCGGCGACCCCGCCGGGCGTGCCGTCTCAGACCGCGGAGCCGAAGGAGACCGCGGAGCCGAAGAAGACCGAGGGCTGACCGGGCCCGGCAGCGCGCCGGGACAGTCGCCGTCGCGCGCGCCGCGCCCTGCTCACGGCAGGGCGCGGCGCAGCCGTTCCAGGCGCGCCGCGACGTCCGGGTCGTGCTCCGGGCGGGCCGGGTCGGCGGGGTGGTCGCCGGTGACGACGTCCAGCGCCCGCACGTGGTCCGCGGCCCAGCCCTGATCGCGGGCCAGGATGCCCAGCCCGCCGCCCAGCAGGTAGCCGGTGACGCCGACGCCCGGCGCCGAGCCGTTCGGCGGCGCGAGCCCGTGGGGTGCGGCGGCCTCGATCACCCGCGCCCAGGTGGCGCAGGCCTGCACCCGCACCGTTCGGGTGCCGGCGTCGACGCGGACGCCGTTCATCCGCGCCGTGGAGATCAGCACGCCGCCGCCGAGCGGGGCGCGGCGCCCGTGGGCCGGTCGCCTGCACCGCGTACGGGACGCCGCGGGCGGCCGCGTGTGCGACGGCCTGCCGCACCTGATCGGCCGTCGTCGCCGGGACGATGCGGGCGGGGCGGGCGGGGAGCTGGTAGCCGGAGCACCGGCCGTTGTCCGGTGCGGGCGCTTCGGCGGCGTCGTGGTCCTGGTGAGACATGGCGTCAGGCTCCCGCCGAAGCCTGACAGGGCCGGTCAGCTTTTCGCGGTCCGTTCGTGGACATGCGCGACGAGCCGGGTCAGGGCGTCGGGGTCGGTGGCGGGCAGGACGCCGTGGCCGAGGTTGAAGATGTGGCCGTCCAGGTCCGCGGCGGCCTCCAGCACCTGGTCGGCCTGGTCCGCGACGGCCTCCCGGGGGGCGAACAGCACCGCCGGGTCGAGGTTGCCCTGCACCGCCTTGCCGGGGCCGATGCGCAGGGCCGCCTCGTCCAGCCGCACCCGCCAGTCGGCGCCGACGACGTCGGCGCCCGCCTCGGACATCGCACCGAGCAGCTCGCCGGTCCCCACGCCGAAGTGGATGCGCGGCACGCCGAGGCCCTCGACCGCGTCGAACACCTTCTTCGACGCGGGCAGCACGGAGCGGCGGTAGTCCTCGGGACGCAGCGCGCCCGCCCAGGAGTCGAAGAGCTGCACCGCCGAGGCGCCGGCCTCGATCTGCACCCGCAGGAACGTGGAGGTGATGCCGGCCAGGCGGTCGAGCAGGTCGGCCCACAGCTGCGGGTCGCCGTACATCATCGCCTTGGTGTGCTCGTGGTTCTTGGACGGGCCGCCCTCGACCAGGTAGCTGGCCAGCGTGAACGGCGCGCCGGCGAAGCCGATCAGCGGAGTGGCGCCGAGTTCGGCGACCAGCAGGCGTACGGCCTCGGTGACGTAGGAGACGTCACCCGCCTCCAGTGGCCGCAGCCGCTCCAGGTCGGCGCGGGTGCGCACCGGGCGCTCGACGACGGGCCCGACGCCCGGGCGGATGTCCAGGTCGAGGCCGATGGCCTTGAGCGGTACGACGATGTCGCTGAAGTAGATCGCGGCGTCCACCCCGTGCCGACGGACCGGCTGCAGCGTGATCTCGGTGACCAGGTCGGGGCGCATGCAGGAGTCGAGCATCGAGATGCCCTCGCGCACCTTGCGGTACTCGGGCAGCGAACGCCCCGCCTGCCGCATGAACCACACCGGGGTGTGCGGCACGGGCTCACGGCGGCAGGCCCGGAGGAAGGCCGAGTCCTGAGTGGCGGTCGGGGGGCCGGAGGGGCGGTCGTAGGCACTCACAGGAGGAAGTCTCCCACGCACTCCCCCGCGCCTCGTGTCCCTACCGGCGCCCGCCGGGCCGGGCGCCTACCCTCGCCCCATGGCAGCGGCTCGAACACATGAGGCGGGAGGCCCCGGCAACGGCGGCGCGGGCGCAGCGGGCTCGGGCGGCGGTGGTACGCGCGGCGGGGGCGGTGAGGCTCCGGCGGCTTTCCGAAGGGCGCTGACCGCCCTTGAGGTCGCGCCGCACCGGCCGGAGGTGCACTTCGGCGGTCTGCCCGCGCCGAAACGGCTCGCGCCGCACGCGCACGCCATGGAGGCGGTGGTGGAGGCGGACGGCGAGGAACTGGCCGACGGCCGCTTCGTCCTGCTGTACGACCCGGAGGGACAGGAGCCCTGGCAGGGCGACTTCCGGATCGTCACCCTCGGCCGTACCGAACTGGACGCCGAGATGGCCGCCGATCCGCTGCTGCCCGAGGTGACGTGGACCTGGCTGACCGGCGCGCTGGAGGCCCACGGCGTCGCGTACACCGCGCCGAGCGGGACGGTGACGCGCTCCGACTCCTCCTTCTTCGGCGGTCTCGAGGACCGTAGGCCGCACGCGGAGCTGGAGGTCCGGGCGAGCTGGACTCCGGTGGTCCCGGCGGGCGGTGGAGAGGTACCGGACGTCGGCGCGCACCTCGTGGCCTGGTGCGAGCTGCTGTGCCAGAGCGCGGGGCTGCCGCCCCGGGAGGACGAGGGCGGCGCGGTGGTGACGCTCCCTCAGCGACGCGGCCCCCGTCCGGTCTGAGCCACCGACTGAACAGCCCGCCGGCGCGGCCGGTTCCGCAACAGATCGGCGACCAGTCGATTGACTGTCCGAATTGCACCAATTGTTATCACCGATTCGTGATCATTCCCTAAAGCCGGGCGCCTGACCTGCCGAAGCATCAAGTGACCCCCTTCCACCAGGGCACGCCCCGGCTCGCACCCCGCTCCCCACGGGGGCCGCACCCGAGCCGGCACCGTCCCAGCCACTCCCCACAGGAGGCCCGGTGTCTGTTCTCCTCGAGCACCCCACAAGCCTGGTCGCCTACCGCCCGAACAAGCCGACGGCCATGGTCGTCGTCGCCGACCCCCGAGTCCGTTCCACCGTGACGCGTCACCTGTGGGCACTCGGAGTGCGGGACGTCATCGAGGCGTCGTCGATCGCGGAGGCACGTCCCCGAGTCGCCAACCCCCGCGACATCTGCGTCGCCGACGTCCACCTGCCCGACGGCTCCGGACTGAGCCTGCTGTCCGAGACCCGCGCGGCGGGCTGGCCGAACGGCCTGGCCCTGTCCGCCGCCGACGACATCGGCGCGGTCCGCAACGCCCTGGCCGGCGGCGTGAAGGGCTACGTCGTCACGGGCACCCGCAACAACCTCGGCGGCATGCATCCCCGTCCCGGCGCCGCCCACATGGGAGCGGCCGCGGCCCGGATGCACCGCCGTCCCGGCGGCGGGCCCGGCGGCCCCGGCCACCCGGGCGGGCAGCGCGAGCTGTCCGGCCGCGAGGTGGAGGTGCTGCGGCTGGTGGCGGAGGGCCAGTCGAACAAGGCGATCGGCGTGTCCATGGGCCTGTCGGCCCTCACCGTGAAGAGCCACCTGGCACGGATCGCGCGCAAGCTGGGCACCGGTGACCGGGCCGGCATGGTCGCGGTGGCGCTGCGCACCGGCATCATCCACTGACCCGGACGGTCCCCGGGCCCGGATACCGGGCCCCCGAGCCCCGGGGAAACGCCCGCCGACGCCGCTCCGGCGTCGGCGGGCGTTTCCCCGGGCGGACACACAGCTACCCTTGACCGGTGACCGACGCACAGGAGACCGAAACCCGCACGGCCAGAGTTCAGCCCTCCTCCCAGGACTCCGGTCCGGCGCCGGTCCCGCTCCTCGAACCGCGTGAGGGCATCCCGCCCGTCACCGCCACCGCACAGGAGCTGGCCCGGGTCGTCGAGCGGTTCGCGGGCGGCAGCGGCCCGGTGGCCGTCGACGCCGAGCGGGCCTCCGGCTACCGGTACGGCCAGCGGGCGTACCTGATCCAGCTTCGCCGACGCGGGGCGGGCAGCGCCCTCGTCGACCCCGTCGCCTGCCCCGACCTCACCGTTCTCGGCGACGCGCTGCGCGACACCGAGTGGGTGCTGCACGCGGCGACGCAGGACCTGCCGTGCCTGCGCGAGATAGGCATGATCCCCGAGCGGCTCTTCGACACCGAGCTGGCCGGACGGCTCGCCGGTTTCGCCCGGGTCGGCCTGGGCCCGATGACGGAGAACGTCCTCGGCTACGCGCTGGAGAAGGGCCACTCGGCCGTCGACTGGTCCACCCGCCCGCTGCCCGAGCCCTGGCTGCGGTACGCCGCGCTGGACGTCGAGCTGCTCGTCGACCTGCGGGACGCGCTGGAGGAGGAGCTGACCGCGCAGGGCAAGCTGGACTGGGCGCTCCAGGAATTCGCGGCGATCGCCGCCGCTCCCCCGCCGCCGCCGCGCAAGGACCCCTGGCGGCGCACGTCCGGCATGCACAAGGTGCGGCGGCGCCGGCAGATGGCCGTCGTCCGCGAGCTGTGGACCACTCGGGACCGGATCGCGCAGCGGCGCGACCTCTCGCCCGGCAAGATCCTCGGGGACGCCGCGATCGTCGAGGCCGCCCTCGCCATGCCGGCGGACGTGCCGGCGATGGCCGCGTTGCCCGGTTTCGCCCAGCGGATGGGCAAGCGCGGCATCGACCAGTGGTTCGCGGCCGTGGAACGGGCGCGGGCGCTGCCGGACCGCGAGCTGCCGCAGCAGGGCCAGCACGTGACAGGGCCGCCTCCGCCCCGCGCCTGGGCGGACCGGGATCCGGTCGCCGCCGCCCGCCTCACGGCGGCCCGCGCGGCGGTGACTGCAAGGGCGGAGGAGCTGTCGCTGCCCCAGGAGAACCTGATCACGCCCGACACGGTGCGGCGGGTCTGCTGGGAGCCGCCGGCGGACATCTCCGAGGCGGCCGTCCGCGAGGTGCTGCGCGCGCACGGCGCCCGCGAGTGGCAGATCGAGCAGACCGTCCCGCTGCTCACGGTCGCCCTCGCGGCGACTCCGGTCGAGGAGTAGGAGGAGCAGGGAGTGCCCCGGGCCGACGGTTCGGCCCGTTCCTCTTCTGCCCGCCGCTCTTCGGCATCGGGGGCATCGTCTGCGGCGTGATCGCCAACTCCAAGGGCGAGCGGCTGGCCAAGGTCGCCATCGGGGTCTCCGCCGCCGGTCTGGTCATCGGCATGATCATCGGATTCGTGGTCTTCCAGGGCACGTACGGGATGTAGCGCGGGCGCGTTCCCGCGCCTCGCACGCGTTGCGGGCCCGTCCGGCGTCGCCGGCCGGGCCCGTTCGCGTCGCGGCCCGAGTGTGACGTGTGCCTCGCGGGGTGCGGCGACTGCTTGCCAGGCGGTTACCGACAAGTAGCATAGGGCGTGGGAAGCGCGCCGCACGGCGTACCACCGCACCCCTGGAGGAGAGCCAACGTGCCTCGTACCGCTAGGGACGTCGTCTTCGTCGACGGCGTCCGGACCCCGTTCGGCAAGGCGGGCCCGAAGGGCATCTACCACGAGACCCGCGCCGACGACCTCGTCGTGAAGTGCATCCGCGAGTTGCTGCGCCGCAACCCCGATCTGCCGCCGGAGCGGGTCGACGAGGTCGCGGTCGCCGCGACCACCCAGATCGGTGACCAGGGCCTGACGCTGGGCCGCACGGCAGGCATCCTCGCCGGGCTGCCCTCGTCCGTACCGGGCTATTCCATCGACCGGATGTGCGCCGGCGCGATGACCGCCGTGACCACGACCGCCGGCTCGCTCTCCTTCGGCGCCTACGACGCAGTCATCGCCGGCGGCGTCGAGCACATGGGGCGGCACCCGATGGGCGAGGGCGTCGACCCCAATCCGCGCTTCGTGTCGGAGAAGCTGGTCGACGAATCCGCGCTGTTCATGGGCATGACGGCGGAGAACCTGCACGACCGCTTCCCGCACCTGACCAAGCAGCGCGCCGACGAGTACGCCGTGCGCAGCCAGGAGAAGGCCGCGAAGGCCTACGCGGACGGAAAGATCCAGCAGGACCTGGTGCCGATCTCGATCCGGCGCACCAACGAGGAGGCCGGGGAGACCGGCTGGGGCCTGGCCACCGAGGACGAGCCGATGCGGCCGGGCACCACGCTGGAGATGCTGGCCGGCCTCAAGACCCCGTTCCGCGCACACGGCCGCGTCACCCCGGGCAACGCGGCCGGCCTCAACGACGGCGCCACCGCGTCGATCATTGCCGCCGAGGACTTCGCCCGCGAGCTGGGCCTGCCGGCGCGAATGCGCCTGGTCGCCTACGCCTTCGCCGGCGTCGAGCCCGAGGTGATGGGCGTCGGCCCCGTCCCGGCGACCGAAAAGGCACTGAAGAAGGCCGGACTGTCCATCGACGACATCGGCCTGTTCGAGATCAACGAAGCGTTCGCCGTGCAGGTCCTGGCTCTGCTGGACCACTACGGCATCGCCGACGACGACCCGCGCGTCAACCAGTACGGCGGCGCGATCGCGTTCGGCCACCCCCTCGCCTCCTCCGGCGTGCGCCTGATGACGCAGCTCGCCCGGCAGTTCGAGGAACAGCCCCATGTCCGCTACGGCATCACGACCATGTGCGTGGGCTTCGGCATGGGCGGCACGGTCATCTGGGAGAACCCGCACTGGGAGGGCAAGTGACGAACATCGCCGAGCTGCTGAAGGGCGCGGCCCAGTCCTTCCCGGACGAGGTCGTCACCCAGGCGCACGTACGCCACCTGGACCTGCCGTCGCACGGCGGCAGGTTCGCACTCATCACGCTGGACAACGGCTTCGACCACAGCAAGCCGACCACCTTCGGCCCGCAGTCGCTGGCCAACCTGGACGTCGCGATCGACCAGGTCGAGGCGGAGGCGAAGGCCGGCGAGATCGTCGCGGTCGGCCTGACCGGCAAGCCGTTCATCTTCGCCGTCGGCGCCGACCTCAAGGGCGTCGAGGTACTGAAGGACCGTGCGGACGCCCTCGCCATCGGCCAGGCCGGGCACGCGGTGTTCCGCCGGCTGGGCGACCTGGGCGTGCCCAGCTTCGCCTACTACAACGGCGCGGCCATGGGCGGCGGCGTCGAGGTGGGCCTGCACTGCACCTACCGCACCGTCTCCCGGGCGACGCCCGCGTTCTCGCTGCCCGAGGTGTTCCTCGGCCTGGTCCCCGGCTGGGGCGGCTGCGTGCTGCTGCCGAACCTGATCGGCCCCGAGCGGGCGATCAGCGTCGTCATCGAGAACTCCCTGAACCAGAACAAGCAGCTCAAGGGCCCCCAGGTGCACGAACTGGGCATCGCCGACGCGCTGTTCGAGGGCGCCGACTTCCTGGAGCAGTCCCTGCACTGGACCTCCGCCGTGCTGCGCGGCGAACTCCAGGTGCAGCGGCCCGAACTGGACCGCGGCGAGGCGTGGGACGAAGCGGTGCGGCGCGGCCGCGAGAGCGCCGACGCGAAGGTGCACGGCGCCGCGCCGGCCGCCTACCGGGCGCTGGACATCATCGCCGCCGCCAAGGACGGCGACCTGCCGGCCAGCTTCGCCGCCGAGGACGAGGCACTCGCCGACCTCATCATGGGCGGCGAACTGCGCAGCGGCATCTACGCGTTCAACCTGGTGCAGAAGCGGGCCAAGCGACCCGCGGGCGCCCCGGACAAGTCCCTGGCCCGGCCCGTGACCAAGGTCGGCGTCGTGGGCGCCGGCCTGATGGCGAGCCAGCTCGCGCTGCTGTTCGCGCGCCGTCTGGAGGTGCCGGTCGTGCTGACCGACATCGACCAGGAGCGGGTGGACAAGGGTGTCGGCTACGTCCACGAGGAGATCGACAAGCTGCTCCTCAAGGGCCGGGTCAACCAGGACAAGGCCAACCGTCTCAAGGCGCTGGTCACCGGCTCGCTGGACAAGGCCGCCTCGTTCGGCGACGCGGACTTCGTCATCGAGGCCGTGTTCGAGGAGATGGGCGTCAAGCAGAAGGTGTTCGCCGAGGTTGAGGCGGTCGTGCCGGAGCACGCGATCCTCGCCACCAACACCTCCTCGCTGTCCGTCACCGAGATGGCGTCGCAACTGCGGCACCCCGAGCGGGTCGTCGGCTTCCACTTCTTCAATCCGGTCGCCGTGCTGCCGCTGCTGGAGATCGTGCGCGGCCAGCAGACCGACGACGCGTCGCTGGCCACCGCCTTCGGCGTGGCGAAGAAGCTGAAGAAGACCGCGGTGCTGGTCAAGGACGCCCCGGCGTTCGTGGTCAACCGCGTGCTGACCCGCTTCCTCGGCGAGGTGCTGCGCTCCATCGACGAGGGCACCCCCGTCGACGTCGCCGACCGCGCGCTCGCTCCCCTGGGCCTGCCGATGTCGCCGATCGTGCTGCTCGAACTCGTCGGCCCGGCCGTCGCGCACCACGTGGCCGGCACGTTGAACGGGGCCTACCCGGACCGCTTCGGCATCTCGGAGAATCTGGGCCGCATCGTCGCTGCGGGCAAGCGGAACCTGTACGTCTACGACTCCGGCACGCCGGAGCTGGACCCGGAGGTCGCCGAACTCTTCGAGACCGGTGACACCGTGCTGACGGAGGAGCAGGTCCGCGACCGCGCGCTGGACGCCATCGCGCAGGAGATCCGCCTGATGCTCGACGAGGGCGTGGTCGCCGAGGCGCAGGACGTCGACCTGTGCCTGATCACGGGCGCCGGCTGGCCCTTCCACCTGGGCGGTATCACGCCGTACCTGGACCGCGAGGGCGTCAGCGAGCGGGCCACCGGCAAGCGCTTCCTGGAGCCGGGGGTCGCATCCGTCCCCGCCTGACGGCTGACGGCTGACGGCCGAACGGCTCCGCAGCTCGCGAAGGGGTGCGCCGCACACGCGGCGCACCCCTTCCGCGCGTCCCCGGCCGGGCTCCCGGACGTACGGCCCCGTGGGAGGCTTGCGGCATGAAGACCCTCCTCGTCGTGGACGCGGCGAACGTCGTCGGCTCGGTGCCCGACGGGTGGTGGCGAGACCGCCGCGGCGCTGCCGAACGGCTCCGGGACCGCCTCGTGCCCTACGCGGACTCGGGGGTGCCGGGGCATCCGGGGCCGCTGGAAGTCGTCCTCGTCGTCGAGGGGGCCGCGCGATCGGTGGTGTCCGTGCCCGGCGTCCGTACGGTCGCCGCGGAGGGCTCCGGAGACGATCGCATCGTCGAACTCGTCGCCGAGGAGGGCCGCGACCGCACCTGCCTGGTCGTCACCGCCGACCGCGCCCTCCGGGACCGGGTCCGGTCACTGGGCGCCGAGGTCGCCGGCCCGCGCACCGTCCGCCCCCGGCCGTGAGTCACCGCCCGTGAGTCACCGGCCGTCGCGGCGGACGTGGAACACCGCGCCGTCGACCGTGGCGACCGGGCGGTAGTGGGCGGTGAGGTAGGCGTCGAGGCGGGGGATGCGGGCGGGGCGGTAGGGGGCGCCGCGCGAGTCGTCGACGACGACGGCGGGCGGGTGCTCCCGCAGGTCGCGCAGGAAGCGCGGCCAGGAACCGGGCATGGCGTACTGCTCGCCGGTGCGGACGCCGCCCCGGCCGCCGCTGAAGTTGGTGAGGAATCCGGCGGTGAGGTAGCGCGTCGCGGGCCGGCGGTCGGCGAGCCAGTAGTCCTCGGGATGCATGCCCCACACCAGGACGGGCTCGTCGGGGGCGGTGCGCTGCCGGAGTTCGGCGGCGACCCGGCGCGCGTGCTCCAACTCGGCGCGTTCGGCCGTGAACCCCCAAGTGACGAACCCGGCGGTCAGGACGCCGGTCAGAGCGACGGCGACGGCCGCTCGGCGCGGCGCCGCCGCCCGCAGTGCGGCGGTGGCCAGCAGTGTGAGCGGGGGCAGCAGTTGCAGGAAGTAGTGGCCGAAGAACTGGAATCCGACGGTGACGGCGACGGCGGAGGCACCCAGCCACACCCACAGGTCGGCGATGCCGGCGAGGCGGCGGTGGTACACGGCGCGCCCGAGCACGGCGACCAGCGGCGCGGCGGCCAGCAGCAGCAGCGTGGTGCCGACGACGGCACGGCCGGCGGCGAGGAGTTCGGCGCCCTCCGCCGAGGCGTACTCCCCCGACCCGGCGAACGTCCAGTAGGCGAAGCATCCGGGTCCGAAGTGCGCCGCCGCCACGCCGACCGGGAGCGCGGTCGCGGCGAGCAGTCGCAGCCACGCCCCCGCACGCGACCGGTCCTCGTCGCGGAGCAGCAGGAAGAGCACAGGCAGCAGGACAACGCCACCGGTCTGCTTGGTGAGGAGCGCCGCCGCGACGGCGAGGCCCGCACGGCCCCAGAGGCGCCGGTCGGCGTACCGGACGGCGGCCGCCGTCCAGGGCAGCATGAACACCTCGAAGGTCGCCGCCTGCGTGTCCTCCGGGCTCAGGCCGACGGAGAGCAGCACCGAGACGACGCCGGCCGTCCAGCCCGCGCGGTCGCCCCAGCGCCTGCGCGCGGTCGAGGCGAGCAGGGCGGCCGTGGCGACGGTGGCGACCACGGCGAGGGCCTTCAGCGGCCACAGCGACGCGTCTCCGAAGAGGGCGAACGCCGCCTGGTACAGCCAGGGCAGCAGCGGTGGTTTGCGGTCGACGACGGTCTCGTACAGTCCGCCGCCCGCGGCGAGCTGGCGGGCCTGTGTGGCGAGGAAGCCCTCGTCGGGGTTCCAGAGGGCGGTGGTGAAAGAGGGCAGGCGGGTCAGGACGGAGAGGAGGGACAGGACGGCGAGGAGCGGCGCCCAGAAGCGCTGCGCCCGCTGCGTACCGGCCGCGGGCGGCGCGGAGCGGCCGCGCCGGCCGGTGAGCGTCGTACCGGCAGTAAGCGTCGTACCGGCGGTGAGCGTCGTACCGGCAGTAAGCGTCGTACCGGCGGTGAGCGTCGTACCGGCAGTAAGCGTCGTACCGGCGGTGAGCGTCGTACCGGCGGTGAGCGTGCGCTGCGGGGGCTCTCCGGGCGGCGGCATGCCGTCAACCTATCGCCCGGGCCGCCTCCCGGGGGCCGCGTCGCCGTCTGCCGGGATCTCCTCCACCGGGGCCGCGGGGGCGCACTCCGCGACGCCGAGGCCGCGGGCGGCGTGGAGTGCGGCCTCCACCTGACCGGCTCCGGACGGTCCCCAGCCGCACAGTTCCGCGGCCAGGCGGGGCGGGACCAGCAGCCTGCGGTGGACGGTGCCGGTGGCGGGGTCCGTCGCGGCGGGGCCGACGCGTGCGATGGCGGCGGCCATCCGGACGCGTGCGCACGCCGGGCCGTCCGGCGGCGCGTCCCGGAGGTACCCGAGGTAGCGCAGACCGCGCATTTCGATCTGCGTCTCCTCCCGCACCTCGCGGCGGGATGCCGCGGCCGCGTCACGCTGCTCGAACGGCTCCAGCGTTCCGCCGGGGAGGCCGGCCTGCCCGGTGTCGTCCACGTACATGACCACGCGGCCGTCGGGCGCGAAGACCCACACCCACGACTGGCGGATGGGCAGTTCGTCAGGCACCGGCGCGTCGTACCAGCTCCACGCGGAGCCGCTGTGCACCCACGGCGCGATGCCGTGACGGCGCATCGTGTTCAGGACGGCCGGTTCCCACCCGTCCTCCAGGTAGCGGGGGCCGCCGTCCCGCCGTGTCCGGAGGGCGGCTTCGACGACGCGCCGGACGCGGTCTCCGACCCGTCCGTCCAGCTGCTCGACGGGGACGAACGCCACCTCGCCGCTTCCGGGCCGGGCGGAGGTGACGCGGTGCCGCGCCGAGCGGCTGATGCCGCCGCCGTCGAACACCAGGAGAGCGCCGCCGGTCCGGGCGGCTGCCGACTCCTGAGGAGGGGCGTACGGCGCGGCCGGGAGGGGCGTACGGGGCGTACGGGGCCAGTCGACGACCAGCAGCCCGCCCGGGCGCGGGGTGAGGCCGACGGACCGTGCGGTCTCGCGCACGGCGGTGTCCCAGGGCGTTCCCGCATCCGCCACCGTGCCGCCGGGGAGAGCCCAGGAGGCGCGGCGGCCCGGCCCGCGCACCAGCAGGACGTGCCCCGCAGCGTCGGTGACGAGCAGGGCGGCGGCCTCACGTTCCGGGGCGCCGCGGAGCAGCAGGGTCACGCGGGCACCGCGCGGAGCGCGTCGCGCAGCGCCGCCGTCGCTTCGCGCAGGCCGTGCATGTGCTGGGACATCCGGAAGAACACGGCCTCGTCCAGCAGCCGTTGGCACAGCCGGGCGCGGCGCGCGGCGTCGGTGTGCGGGTACCAGTCGGCGAGGAAGGGGTCGTACTTGGTGCCCCGGTCCTCCATGTGGTGCCGCAGCTCCGCCGCGGCCTGCTCACGGTCCAGCCGTACGAGGGCGGGCCCGTCGGGGCGGTCCTCGAAGCGGGGGAAGACCACGGCGTCGACCCGGCTCTCCGGGAGCGCGTCGCAGCCGACGGTCGCGCACAGTTCTCCGGCACGGACCCACAACGACCCGGGCAGGGCGGCGCCGGAGGCGGTGTGCAGCGCCTCGGCGGTGCGGTGCCGTCCCTCGAAGGAGTTGGTGGGGTGCGTGGAGTCGGTGAGAAGGCGGGAGACGACCGGGGCCGACTCGGCGAGGGCGAGCAGCGCATCGGTGCGCACGTTCACGGTGCGGGGTGATCCGTAGCCGCGCAGCGCGCCGTCGGGAGTCTCCCCCACCGTCAGGTCGTCGTTGGACACGAAGTCCGCCCCGCCGTGGACGAGGGCGCTGAGGATGCTGGAGGTCTTCCCGGAGCGTTTCGCCCCGGCGAAGGCGACCCCGCGGCCGTCCATGCGCACCAGCCCGCCGTGCAGCAGCAGGTCGCCCGCCGCGTAGACCTGCCAGCGCAGCAGGTGGCGGACGGAGCGCAGGGTCTGCTGCGCCCGCCATTCGGACGGCTCGCCGACGACGGCGATGCACCGCCAGGCGTCGTCCACCCACACCACGCGGTCGGGCTCGTAGTCCGAGGAATAGGCGAGGCGGCGCCAGCCGTCGCCCCGGGGAGCGTGGGTGGCGACCTGGACGAGTGCGGGCGGCGGCCGGTCGTCGGCAGCGGCGGGGGTCAGGCGCACGAAGTCGCCCGCCATCCGCCCGAACTCGGCGACGGCCTCGGCGGGGGCGACGAGTTCCACCCGGGCCGTGCCACACGACGCGTGCATACGCTGCGGGTCGGTTGTCATCGTGCCAGCGTCTCCCAGTGCGGGTCGCGGAAGATCTCCGACTTCCGGGGGCCCTTGGAGCCCTGGTACTTGCCGGAGTACAGCGTGATCTCGCCCTGGGGCTTCCAGAACGTCATCTGCCCGATGCGCATGCCCGGGTACACGCGCAGGGCGAGGGTGGAGAAGAGCTGGAACGTGATGGTGCCGATGGAGCCGATGTCGATCAGGTCGGCCGTCACGTGCACGAACAGCCCGGCACGGGCGGTGCTGGACTTGGCGTGCACCATCGGCACGTACTCGGTGCTCCCCACGATCTCGCGGGAGGAGCCGAGGCAGAAGCTCATGGGCTCCAGCACCAGGCCGTCCGCCGGGATGCGCTCCTCCACGACCTCGGGCTCCACGCGCGGGTCGATGACCGTGTCGCGGTAGCGCAGCAGGGTGTCGTCGAGCGTGAGATCGATGCTGTTGGGGTTGATGAGCGCGGAGTCGAACGGCGTCACAGTGATCGCCGCGGACTCGACCTGCCGCTGGATTTCATGACCGCTGAGAATCACTGCAACTCTCGAATCTGTGACTGTCGCACGTCGTTCCTGTGCAGCTTGGAGGGCATCGGCCGGTCGTGCCGCCCGTACCAGCCCCGGTACGCCAGGACGTCGCCAGTGGCGGTCCAGAACGAGACCTGGCCGATGATCTGGCCCGGGTAGACGTAGATGTCGAGGGCGGGCAGGAGTTCCAGCGTCCATCGGTGGACCGCTCCGCAGTGCCCGAGGTCGGCGGACAGCTGGACGAACAGGCCGAGCCGGCCGACGGAGCTGCGCCCGATGAGCGAGGTGACGTACCGGGTGGAGCCGATGCGTTCCAGGGTGTGGCCGAGGTAGAGCTGGCCCTTGCGGAGCAGGCAGCGCCCGTCGACGGTCTCCACCGGTTCCTGCACCGCGTCGCGGCGCGGGTCGAGGCCCGACTCGACCCGGTAGATCTCCGGGCCGAGACGGTAGTTGTAGCTGTTGGGGTTGACCCGGTCGTCGTCGAACGGGTCGATGACGATGTCGCCGTCCCGTACGGCCTCGGTGATGGCCTGGCCGGTGAGGATCATGGTCGTTCCGGGGCGGGCAGGTGGGTGCGGACCAGGTCGCGGAAGTCGTCGTCCAGGAGGACCGGCGAACCCCAGTTGCGCCACTCGTGCTGCCGCTCCGGTTGCCGGACGGCGTAGAAGGACAGGATGCCGAGCATGCCCCAGAGTTCGAAGTGCGGGACGAGCGGTGCGTCGTCCGGGCACAACCGCTCGGCGGCGGCGTCCAGGAAGGGCTTGTACGGGGGCCGGTGCCGCAGGTGGAGGCTGATCGCCCCGACGGCGTGGGCCGGCGCGGACAGAGCGGCGATCGGCACGTTGAGCACGACCATCCTGCCGTCCGGGGCGACGACGGTGTTCTTCAGGTTCGCGTCGATGGAGACCACCGTGTGCGGCGCCGTGTGGGCCTTGGCCGCCTCGGCGAACCCTCCGTCGAGCCACGCGTCCACCGCCGCGGCGGTCTCCGTGCCCTCGTAGAACGGCCGTACCCGGTTCCAGTACCGGCGGCCGTAGTGGACGACGAACTCGGGCCAGGTGGCGAGGGCGGGCGCCTCCCGCTTGTACAGGCCGTAGCCGTCCCGCATCGGCGGGAGATGACGGCAGGCCAGGACGAACCGGCACAGGTGGTCCACCAGCGCGTCGGTCGACGGCCCGTCTTCCTCGCGCTCCATGGCCGCCGCCAGGTTCTCCCCCTCCACGTACTCCGCGAAGACGGCGTCGAACGGGTCCCCGTCCTCCGTGCGGCAGACGCGGTGGATGCGCTGGACGGGCAGGTGCGCGCCGAGCGCGGCGGTCGCCTCGGCCAGATAGCCGAGCGGGATGTCGCCGTCGACGACGTGCTTCGCGACGACCGGGCCCTGGTCCGTCCGCACGAGGTACACGAGGTTGTTCGAGCCGCTCAGCTCGCTGACGGGGGCGTCGGGGAACTCGTCGACGAGGAAGTCCCGGAACGTGGTCACGTGATCACCAGCCTGAGAGGGGGCGGTTCGGAGGGGAGGCGGCGCGGCCGCGTCAGCGGGTGGGCCACTTGGTCCCCACGTACTTGTGCGGCAGGAGGGAGGCGAGGGGGACGACGCGCACCTCGTCGCCGTCCTGGACGACCGTGCTGACGCGGGGACCGTAGTCGAGCAACAGTTCCCGGCACAGGCCGCAGGGGGGTACGAGTTTGATGTCCCGCCGCTCCTCGGAGGGCTTGGGGTGACGTACCGCCAGCGCCAGCGTCAGGTCGCCGGCTCCCGCCGCGCGCGCCTGGCCGAGAGCGACGGCCTCGGCGCAGATTGAGGCGCGACCCACCATCGCCTCGAGGTGGATGCCGGTGAACACCCGCCCGTCGCCGGTGACGACCACCGCCCCGATCTGGTGCCGGTTCTCGGCGTAGCGCTCGGTGATGACCTCCCGGGCCAGCCCGACGAGGGAGGCGACGACCTGCTCGGCGGCCTCCTGCCCCGCCGGGGCGGCGGGCAGCCGCTTGGCGAGTTCGACGACCTGCTCCTCCAGCGCCGGGAGGTCTCCCGTGTTGTCGAGGACCAGGTCGGCCTCGACGCCGTCGCCGCCGAGCTCTGTGGGGTGGTCGTCCCGGCCTGCCCTCCGGTCGCCGCGGCCGGCCTTGCGTTCCCGCCGCAACGCGTCCGGCGCCGTCACCCGCACCAGCGTGAACCCCTGGTCGCGGAGACCGTCGAGGTCGGCGGGGCGGGCGTCGTCACACAGCAGCACGTCGGCGCCCGCGAGTTCGGCGGCGGCCGAGCGCTGCGCGAAATCCTCCAGCAGGAGGCCCGGGGCCGCCGTCCGGAAGTGGGAGCCCAGGAAGTTGAGCAGCTCGCCGTCCTGCTGCCCTTCGGCGAGCCGGGTGCGTGCCCGGGCGTAGAAGGCGGCCTGCACGTCGTACAGCGGGGCGGCGAGCTTGATCACCTCGACGTGCCGTCCCATGCCGGCCAGTGTCCGCCGCAGCAGGCCGGCGGCCGTCGACTTGCCGGCTCCGGGCAGCCCGAAGAGGGCGACGCGCTGCACGGAGCGGGATGCGCCTGTCATCTGGTGTCCTTCCGGCTCGGGCGCAGGGTCAGGCGCAGACGAAGACCGAGTTGCGCTTGCTGACCTCGAAGTGGCCGACCTCCGCGATGCGGTCGCTGACGGCCTTCTCGACGCCCCGGTACAGCTCGTCCTTCATCTCCTGCGTGATGTCGTCGCCGCCCATGGCCTGGACGCCGAGCAGCCGGTGGCCCGCCGAGTAGAAGTCCATGAACGGCTGCGGCGTCTCGAAGCGCAGGGCGTCCACGTACGGCCGCTCCTCGACGCTGTCGAAGTGCCGGACGAGCGTCTCCTCGGTGTTGTCGAGCGTCATCTTGCCGCGGCGCCCGCGCGGCAGCCGGTCGATGAAGTCCGCGGGGAAGCCGAGCTTCTCCATGGTCTCGAAGTGCAGGTCGTACATCTCCGGCATGGAGCGGCGCGCCTCGATGGTGACGATCGCGAGGCCCTTCGGGTCGCGGACGCGGGCGATCTGAGAGCAGACCAGGTCGGGGTCCTCGATGTAGTGGAAGATGTAGTTGGCCATGACGCGGGTGAAGCTGCCGTCCGCGAAGCGCGAGAGGTCCTCGGCCCGGCCCTCGGTGAACTCCAGCGGCGCCCAGGCGATGGTGGCGTTGCGCTTGGCGAGCTCCAGCATGGCCGGGGAGATGTCCATGGCCACGGCGCGGCCGCCGTGCCGGAGCCGGCTGACCACGTCCCGGAGAATGAATCCGTTTCCGCAGCCGAGGTCCAGGACCGATTCGGTTCCGTTCAGGTCGAGGCACCGCAGCAGGTGGTCGATGAGCGGCTCGGGATTCTCGCGGTACACGTTGTGCGTCATCTGCTGCGTGAAGAGCGCCGTGTTGCTTCCGAAGTGCTCGCGAATGTATTCGAGACCGAAGTCGAAGGGCTTCACCGACGCTACGCCCGCAGTGTCCTGACTCATTGCACCCTCACTAGTGAGAAACCGATACCCATTTGCGGTTGTCCAGGGCCGCACACACGAAAAAACTAGGAAAAGCACCAGACACGGAGAATGCCCGTCGCGGGCCTCCCGACGGGACTGCCCGCTCGTGCGCCAGGAAACGTACCTCAGCGTTCACCTGCGAACAAGGCATGCTTCACCTGCAGTTGAAGTGACACCCTCCGCCCGGGTGCGCACCTCCCGCCCGAGAGCACGCAGGGGCTGCGGGATCCTCCCGCTTCCACTCCTTGCCCGCTTATGCCCGATATCGCCGGGGCTCGCACGGGGGCATCGGAGCGGGAGCACGAAGGAAAAGAGCAGATGAACGCGGGATCTCCTCCGGATATCTTGCCAACCGCCTCGGGCGTCCTTCACACTTCTGCCGCGGACGCAACCTTGCGCGCAGCGCGGGAGAATTATGGACGGCGGCCGGAAGCGGCGCCGGGGCGAAACACGCGCGAGAAGGGTGCCCATGGAATCGTTCGACCTTGTCGGAATCGGGGTAGGACCGTCGAACCTGAGCCTCGCGGCACTCGCCGAACCGGTCGAGGGGCTGCGGGCCGGTTTTCTCGAGTCGAAACCGCGCTTCCGGTGGCACCCGGGTCTGATGCTTCCGGACGCCTGGCTCCAGGTCTCCTACCTCAAGGACCTGGTCACTCTCGTCGACCCGACCAGCCGCTTCTCCTTCCTCAACTTCCTCTCCGAGCAGGGCCGCATCTTCCGCGCCCTGGTGGCCAACGGGATGAGCTGCTCGCGGCAGGAGTTCGAGCAGTACTACCAATGGGCCGCCGAGGGCCTTCCCGACATCCACTGGCAGTCCCGCGTCAAGTCCGTGTCCGTGGTGGGCGACCGCTTCGAGGTGGTCTGCGACTCGGGTCTGACGGCCACGGCCCGCAGCCTGGTGCTGGGCTCCGGGCGGGAGCCCTACCTTCCGCCCTTCGCCGCCGCATTCCACGGTTCGCGCGTACTGCACGGCAGCGAGCTGCTGTCTGTCCGCCCCGACCTGGCGGGACGGCGGGTCATGGTGGTCGGGGCTGGGCAGAGCGGCGCCGAGGTGGTGAACTACCTGCTCTCCGAGGACGCGGCGACACCGGCCGAACTCACCTGGGTATCCAGCCGGGTGGGCTTCCTCCCCATCGACGACTCGCCGTTCAGCAACGAGTGGTTCGCCCCGTCCTACGTGGACTACTTCCACTCGCTGCCCGCCGGGCGGCGTGCGGACCTGCTGGGGCGTCAGCGACTGGCCAGCGACGGCGTGTCCGAGTCGCTGCTGCGCAAGATCTACCAGCGCCTCTACCGCCTCGACCACCTGGAGGGCGGCACGCTGTCCCACCGGCTGCTGCCCTGCCGCCGCGTCACCGACCTGCGCGGGCACGCGGACGGGGTCGAGGTCTCGGTGCTGGACACGGACCGCGACGTGCGGGAGACCGTGCCCGCAGACGTCGTCGTCTTCTGCACCGGGTACCGCAGCCGGTTCCCGGACTACCTGGAGCCGCTGCGGGAGGCGCTGACGGGGGACGGCGGCGCTTTCCGGGTGCGCCGCGACTACTCGCTGGACTGGGACGGGCCGCCCGGTCTCCGCGTCTTCGTGCAGAACTTCGCCGAGGACAGCCACGGCATCGCCGACCCGAACCTGAGTCTGTCCGCCTGGCGCAGTGCCCGGATCGTCAACGCGGCCGTGGGCCGGGAGGTGTACCGCACGGACGGAGCGTCGACCGCGACGGCCTGGTCATCCGCGTGACGCCGCGCCGCGGTCCGCGGCGGCGAGGGCCTCTCCCCCGGTACCGTCCGGCTGCTGCGGCGAGCGGCGGCCCGCCCGCGCGAGGTACCACGCCCACACGGCCACGCCCAGCGCGCTGAACAGGACGACCGGCGTCCAGTGCAGTTCGGACGGCGCCCACTTGTGGAAGAAGGCGAACACGACCGCAGACAGCGGGATCGCACCGGTGATGAACATGCGCATCACGGAGTTGACCCGGCCGGAGATGGCCATCGGTATCGACTCCTGGCGGTACCGGATCGAGTTGATGTTGCTGGCGCCGAGCGCGAACGTCGTGATCACGTAGCCGACGACCCGGACCTGGAGCACCGGTACGGCCATCACCGTGACACCGGCCAGCGCGGCCAGCTGCCAGTAGAGGATGCGGCGCTGGAAGGAGGACCGGGGAAAGAGCCTGCCCGCGGCCCAGGTGCCGGCGGCGGCGCCGACCGCGCCGATGGAGACCACCAGCCCGATCCCGGTCGCGGCCATACCGGAGTCGCCGAGCAGCGTGATGAAGATGACGTCGAGGGTGCCGACGCCGATGTTCGCCAGCGTCATGGTGGCGACCAGTGCGATGGCGGAGCCGTTGCGCCAAAGCCAGGAGAAGCCCACGCTCAGCGCGCGCCGGGGCTTCTCCCCCGGTTCGGCGGGCTCCTCCTCCTCGATGACCACCCGGGGCACGAACAGCGCCACCAAGGCGGACAGTGCGAACAGCGCGCAGGTGAGGACCAGGGCCGTGGCGCCGCCTGCGAGCACCACGATGCCCCCCGCGGACAGGGGTCCGACGATCTTCACGACCTCGCGCAGGGCGCTGTAGTCGCTGAGCGCCTTGGACCGTCGTTCCGGGGTGACGAGTCTGGGCACCAGCACGAAGTAGCTGGAGATGTTCGCCACCACGGCGCCGAGTCCGGAGAGCAGCACCAGCACCGCCAGGACGAGGACGTCGTCCAGGAAGAGGGCGATGAGGCCCAGGCACAGCGCCTGGTAGAGCTGGGCCAGGATGTAGACGTCACGCCGGTCGAAGGAGTCGATCAGCATGCCGATGAACGGCGAGAGCAGATAGGCCGCGACCCGGGCGGAGAAGGCCAGCACCGTGCCGGCGACCGACTCCGTCGCCGCGAGCACGCTCAGCGGGACGGCGATGGTGAAGAGCTGGTCGCCGCCCCGGGCGAAGAGCCCGGAGGAGACGAACACCCAGAAGTCGCGGCGGCCCTGTGGTGGTTCGGTGATGACACGCTTCGGCCGGGGCAGGAAACCCATGGCACCTCGTTCTTCCGTGGACGAAGGCGGCTGTCAGGAGCCGCCGTAGGCGGAGCGGTAGGCGCTGCGGACCGCCGCCAGACGTGCTTCCAGGGCGTTCCGGTCGGCGGCGCCGACGACGTAGCGGTCCCGGTAGTCCACGCAGTGGCGGACGCCCTGCGGGCCGCTGCCCGCAGTGTCACAACGGGTGTGCTCGGCGATGCCGAGCGCGGCGTGGCGGTGCTCGGGGATGCCGGGGGCCGGCGACGCGCCGGAGTCGTCCGGATAGAAGCCCAGTACGGCCCACGCCCCGCGCGCCGGGCGGGTCGCGGCGTCGTCGCCGAGGCGCGGGTCCACCCCGGACTGGAGCCGGTACGCCACCTCGTTGAGGTTGCAGCCGTAGGCCCGCTCCACGATGCGGTCGATGCCGCCGCCTCCGGGGCGGGCGGCGACCTCGCAGAGGACCAGCGCGTCGTCCGGTGTCCGGAAGACCTCCAGATGGGTGACGCCGTCGCGGAGGCCGAGGGCCCGCAGCACCCGCGCGTTGGTCTCCCGTATCCGGCGCCACACCGGGTCCGCGTGGTCGACCAGCATGCTGCCGGCCGCCGACCCCGGGGCGAAGTCGCCGGGTTTGGCGAGGTACCGGGACACCGCCGCGAAGCGCACCGCGCCGTCCTGCACCACCGCGTCGCAGTGGTACATGGGCCCCTCGACGTACTCCTCGATCTCCCAGCCGTCACCGCCGGTGCCGAGCGAGGCCAGCACGGCGTCGGCCTCCGCCCGCGAGGCGACGATGTGCACGTCCTCCGCTCCCACGCCCCACCGGCTCTTGAGGACCTTGCGGCCCGCCGACCAGTCGAACGCGTCCAGGTCCGCGGGGCTCCGGAGTTCGGCGAACCGCGGCACCGCGGCGGCGTCCGCTGCTGCGACGGCCCGCTTCATGGCGACCTTGTCGCGGAAGAGCAGCGTGGTGGGCAGGTCCATGCCCGGCAGCCCGTGAGCGTCGCGCACCCGGGCGGCGGGCAGCAGCATCCGTTCGTGCACGGCGACGATCCGGCGTGCGCCGTGCCGGCGCACCAGCCAGTGGAGAACGGCGAGGACCTGCTCCTCGTCGTTGGTGTCGCAGACCGAGACGTGCGGAAAGCGGACCGGGTCGAGGCCCGACGTCCCGCCGTACGGGTGGGTGATGAGGCGGACGTCCACCTCGTCGGTGGGGACCAGACACCGGGTGCCGTCGTGGAGGCTCGCATACACGTTGCGGCTGAGCAGCACCACGGGCGCCGCGGCGGTCACCGTGCGGTCTCCACGACGACGCGGGCGGCCATGTCCCGCACGGCGGCGAGTACGGTCGCCGGGTCGTCCCCCGTCGCCAGTACGTGGCCGGCGCGCTGCCGGGAGTCGGTCAGCTCGCCGATCTCGTCGCCGGGGCCGACGTAGAGGTCGACGTCCCGTACGTCCGCTCCCTGCGGGGCGAAGTCCGGGACCCGCACCGCGGTCACCCTCCCGGGCGGGGCGGTGACGAAGGCGATGGCAGCGGCCCCCGCCTCCGGTGCGGTGGTGCAGTCCGTTGCGGTCAGCCCCGCGGACCAGCCGAGGCTCCAGCGCTTGAGGTCCACGCCCGTCACCCGCTGCACCAGACGCGTGATGCCGTCGCCGCCGATCCGGGTGTGCGACTCGATGATCCTGAACTCGCCGTCCCGCAGCCTGAACTCGGTGTGGGCGGGGCCGTCCGTCAGCTCCATGGCGTCCAGGAAGCGGGCCACGCACTTCTCCACCATTGCCCGCTCGCCATCGTCCAGGCCGGGGGCGGGAACGACGTGGGCGGCCTCGACGACCGTGGCGTCGAAGAGATGCTTGCGGGTGACGGCCACCAGTCGGTGGGTTCCGCCAGTGCTGAACGTCTCTGCGCTGTACTCGTCGCCCTCGGCGAACTCCTCCAGCAGTGCGGGCGCGCCGAGGTCGAGGCGTTCGAGGTCGGCCGGGTCCGCGACGATCCGCACGTCCCGGCTCGCCGTTCCTTCGGGCGGCTTGAGCACCGCGCGCGCCGCGCCCCACGCGCGCATGCGGCGTGCGGCCTCCGCGCCGCCGGCCGGGACGGCGTACCGCACCGACAGGTCCGGGACGGTCTGCGCCATCCGCTGCCGCATCACGGCCTTGTCCTGGAAGCGGCGCACCACCTCGGGGCGCAGCCCGGTGGTGCCCAGCGTCTCGTTCGCGACGGCCGCGGGCAGTTGCCCGGTCTCGGTCACGGAGACCACGGCGGACACGCCGAGCGGTGCGACCACCTCCCGCAGCAGCACCCGCAGTTCCTCGTCGCGGGAGAAGTCCGTGGTGTAGAGGTTGCAGCCGATCCGCACGATCTCGTCGACCGGGGAGCCCGGCTGCTGGAGGAACACGGCTGCCGGGTCGACCTCGCGTGCGACGGCGGCGATGGACGGGCTCGCTCCGATGACGACCAGCCGCCCGCTCACTGCGGGCCCGCCGCTTCTCCGGCGCACTCCCGAAGGAAGGCGAGCTTGGAGTAGAAGGTCCGCTCCCCCGGGGTGCCGCTCGCCTTCAGGTGGTCCTCGACCCGGCCGGTGAGGTCGGCGATGTCGGCGTCGATGGACGCGGGGTCGAGGCCCTCGTGCAACCGGGAGTGCAGGTACTCGATCTCGAGCTGCCGGAGCACCCGGGGGCCGTCGCCCCCGTTCTCGCCCTCCACCGTCACCTCGTCGATCTCCACCCCGTACGCGTGGCCGGTGCGGGTGGACTCCACATTGACGTCGAACCGGGTCCTCCGGAAATCGGGGAGCCGCCGTACGACGAGTTCCGGGTATTCCCGGGAGAGGAATTCCTCGAAGGTGGATTCCGTCACCGCCACGCCTCGCTGGAATGTCTCCTCGCGCCGGAGCGCTTCTCGTTCGAAGCGTTTGCGCTTCAGGTTCCACCGTCCGTCCCGGCCCCGGAGAAAGGCGAGATAGCCGCGTTCCCCGGCGGGCTCCAGGACCTCGTAGGTGTGCTGCTCGAAATGCCAGCGGGTCAGTTCGTAGCCGGGCTCCGGAATGAAGTCGCCGAGGAGTCCGCGGTCGGCCCGCGCCCACAGTTCCTTCGTGAGCCGCCACGAGGACGCGCCGGGCCCCAGCGTGATCTTCTGTTCGATCTCGGTGCCGCTCTCGAAGGTGGTGAGCCCGCGCCCCTCGGAGAGAAGGGGGACGGCGTACTCCGCCGCCGTCTCCCGGGCACTCTCGGCCAGGGCGACGAGGTCGGCGACCGGGGCGTCCGCCTCGTGCGGGAAGCGTGCCGTCCTCACCAGCAGGATGCCGACCTTGCGCAGCCGGGCGCAGGAGAGCACCTCGGTGAAGGGCTGTGCCAGCTGCCGGTGCGTCCGCAGCAGCAGCACGGGGGCCAGGGTGTCCGTGCGCACGTCCGGCGGCAGCGTCTCGTCGAGGAACGCGCCGAAGCCGTCGTCCAGGGCGATGCCCGCCCACGTGGCGGCGGCCGTGCCGGACCCGGCGGGCGGGTCGGGCAGGGCGCGGGGCTCCGGCCGCAGAAGGTGGAGGCCGCACGGCGCCGTGTCGGCCGGGGTGAGGTATTCCGTCGCACGGCCCGCGTCGCCCGGCTCGTCCGCCAGGCGGACCGCGAGCAGCGCCGCACCCGGCGTCGGCCGCACCGGGTACTGCAGTGCGATGTCGCCGAGGAGGAGATGCCGGGTCACACGGTGCCGGAATTCCCGACCGGACGTAGGTGACTCCGCCATGCAAGCTCCCAGGGTCGTGTCGAACGGCTCACGACGACCGGTGGGGGAGGCGGAATTCCGCAGGGGAACCGACACGCCACTACCTGTGCGGGAATTGCCGGGAGGGCAACCAGGGCCGGATGGCCTCGAACCGTCGGGCAACGTGAATACAGCGATCGAGTGGCAGCGATCTTTTCAGTGGCCCGCCGGACTGTCAAGGGCCCTTTCCGCGAACCGACTTGCGGAAAGGGCCCTTGTCGCGAAGTTACCGTTTCGCGTGGAGGGAAACCAGGGTGGTCCCTAGTCCCGGGCGACGGCCGCCTCGTCGTGGAAGCGGCCGTCGAGGCGTGCGACGAGGCCGGTGACCTGACGCGCGATGTCGGGCGCGGTGAGACCGATGCCGGCCATCACCTGGCCCCGCGAGCCGTGGTCGAGGAACTTCTCCGGAATGCCGAAGTCGCGCAGCGGCACGTCCACCGACGCATCCCGCAGCGCCTGCGCGATCGCGGAACCGACGCCGCCGGCACGGCTGTTGTCCTCGACGGTGACCACCACCCGGTGGGCGGCGGCCAGTTCCGGCAGCGCCTTGTCGACGGGCTTGACCCAGCGCGGGTCGACCACCGTGGCGGAGATGCCCTGGCGGTCCAGGTGGTCGGCGATCTCCAGGCACATGGGGGCGAGCGCGCCGACGGAGATCAGCAGCACGTCGGCGGTCTCGGTGTCCGGCTCGCGCAGGACGTCCATGCCACCGGCGGTGTCGACGGCGGGGACGGCGGGCCCGACGGCGCCCTTGGAGTAGCGGACCACGGTCGGTGCGTCGTCGACGTCCACCGCCTCCCGCAGCTGCGCACGCAGCTGCTCGGCGTCGCGCGGCGCGGCGAGCCGCAGCCCGGGCACGCACTGGAGCACTGACATGTCCCACATGCCGTTGTGCGACGCACCGTCCGTGCCGGTGACCCCGGCCCGGTCCAGGACGAAGGTGACGCCGCACTTGTGCAGGGCGACATCCATCAGCACCTGGTCGAAGGCCCGGTTGAGGAAGGTGGCGTACACCGCGAAGACGGGGTGCAGTCCGCCGGTGGCCAGCCCGGCCGCGGACACCGCGCCGTGCTGCTCGGCGATGCCGACGTCGAAGACCCGTTCGGGGAACTCCTGTGCGAAGTCATGCAGGCCGACCGGGCGCATCATCGCGGCGGTGATGGCGACGACGTCCTCGCGTTCGCGGCCGAGCTTCACCATCTCCTCGCCGAAGACGGAGGTCCAGTCCGCGCCGGAGGACTTCACCGGCAGGCCGGTGTCGGGGTGGATGACGCCCACCGCGTGGAACTGGTCGGCCTCGTCCTGACGCGCGGGCTGGTAGCCGCGGCCCTTCTCCGTCAGCACGTGCACGATCACCGGCCCGCCGAAGCGCTTGGCACGCTGCAGCGCCGACTCGACGGCCTCGATGTCGTGACCGTCGATGGGGCCGACGTACTTCAGGCCCAGGTCCTCGAACATGCCCTGCGGCGCGACGAGGTCCTTGAGCCCCTTCTTCGCGCCGTGCAGCGTCTCGTACAGCGGCTTGCCCACCACGGGCGTGCGGTTGAGAACGTCCTTGCCGCGGGCGAGGAAACGCTCGTAGCCGTCGGTGGTGCGCAGCGTGGCGAGGTGGTTGGCGAGGCCGCCGATGGTCGGCGCGTAGGAGCGCTCGTTGTCGTTGACGACGATGACCAGCGGGCGGTCCTTGGCGTCGGCGATGTTGTTCAGCGCCTCCCAGGCCATGCCGCCGGTCAGCGCCCCGTCGCCGATGACGGCGGCGACGTGGTCGCCGGTGCGGCGGATCTCGTTGGCCTTGGCGAGACCGTCGGCCCAGCCGAGAACGGTCGAGGCGTGGCTGTTCTCGATGACGTCGTGCGCGGACTCGGCGCGCGACGGATAGCCGGAGAGGCCGCCCTGGGCGCGCAGCTTGGAGAAGTCCTGCCGCCCGGTGAGCAGCTTGTGCACGTAGGACTGGTGTCCGGTGTCGAAGAGGATCTTGTCGCGCGGGGAGTCGTACACCCGGTGCAGCGCGATGGTGAGTTCCACGACGCCGAGGTTGGGGCCGAGGTGACCGCCGGTGCGGGAGACCGAATCGACGAGGAACGTCCGGATCTCCTCGGCCAGCTGCTCCAGCTGCTGCGGGCTGAGCCGGTCCAGATCGCGCGGTCCGGTGATGCGGGTCAGCAGTGCCACCCGTGCCTCCTTGCTTCGAGCTGCTGTCGAGCCGTGCCGATCCGTCGAGTCTAATGTCCCGTTCGCCTGGACGTTCGCCCGCCCGGGCCCGACCGGCCGGTTTCGCGTCACCCGTGCGGACCTGTGACACACCCGTGCCCGGACCCTTACGGAGCCGGGCACGGGTGTGTCTGGTGTCGGGACGGCAGGTCAGGTGCGTCCTGCGGTCTTCTGCGTGCGGCGGGAGACGGAGTCGATCACGACGGCGGCCAGCAGCACCGCGCCGGTGATCATGTACTGGATCTCGCTGGCCATGCCGAGCAGGTTCAGCCCCTGCTGGATGGACATGATCACCAGGGCACCGAGCAGCGCGGAGAGGATCTTGCCGCGGCCGCCGAAGAGGCTGGTGCCGCCGATGACGGCGGCGGCGATCACGTTCATCAGGGTGTTGCCGGCACCGAGGTTCTTGGTGGCGCCGCCCTGCTGGCTGGCGATGAAGAGACCGCCGAAGGCCGCGAGCATGCCGGCGATGCCGAACACCGTGATGCGGATCTTCTCCACGTTGATGCCCGCCCTCCGGGCGGCCTCCGCGTTGCCGCCGACGGCGAAGATCTGCCGGCCGTAGGTGGTGCGGCGGGAGACGAAGTCCGCGACGAAGAGGACGATCAGGAAGATCAGCAGCGCCAGCGGAAGGCCGCGCGCCCCGGCCGGCTCGTTGAGCTGGTAGGCCGCGCCGAAGGCGATGACGGCGATGACTCCGGTGCGCAGTGCGATCTCGCTGACCGGCCGGTGCGGCAGGCCGGCGGTACGGCGGCGGCGGGTGTCGCGCAGCAGTGCGAAGAGGTAGCCGCCGACGGCGACGAGGGCCAGCGCGTAGGCCGCGGCCTTGTCGCTGAAGTAATAGCCGGTGATGTCCTGGACGAGGCTGTTCGAGGGCGTGTTGATGCTGCCCTCGTTGCCCATCATCCAGATCTGCAGGCCGCTCCAGCCGAGGAAGCCGGCGAGGGTGACGACGAACGCGGGGACGCCGACCTTGGCGAAAAAGAACCCGTGCAGCAGGCCGATGAGACCACCGGTGACCAGCGCGATCAGTACGGACAGCAGGTCGTTCAGCTGGTGGGTGACGCTGAGCACCGCCCACATCGCGGCGCCGACGCCGGCCACCGAGCCGACCGACAGGTCGATCTCGCCGAGCAGCAGCACGAACACGATGCCGATGGCCATGATGCCCAGGCCCGCGGTGTAGACGCTGATGTCGCTGAGGCTGCGCGCCGAGAGGAAGGTGGGGTCGAGCGACTGGAAGATGACGGCGATGACGATCAGGCCGATGACGACCGGGATGGAGCCGAGTTCACCACCGCGCACCCGGCGCTTGAAGTCGCTCAGGTAGCCCGCGAAGCCCTGCTGGCGGACCAGCAGCCGCGGGTCGACGGCCTGTTCGGTGGCGGAATCCGGGGTGCCGTCGGCCTTCTCCTTGGTGACCGTGGGCTTGGTGGTGTCGCTCACTTCGCTGCCTCCGTCGTACGTGCCTGGCGACGGGTCACCGCGTTGTCGGTGGCACCGGTGATCGCGGCGATGATCTCTTCGTGGGAGGTGTCCCGGACGGAGAAGACACCGTTGTTGCGGCCGAGCCGGAGTACCGCGACGCGGTCGGCCACGGCCTGGACGTCGGCCATGTTGTGGCTGATGAGGATGACGCCGAGGCCGCGTTCACGCAGCCGCTCGACGAGGTCGAGCACCTGGGCGGTCTGCTCGACGCCGAGGGCGGCCGTCGGCTCGTCGAGGATGACCACCTGCGGGTCGCCGATGAGCGCGCGGGCGATGGCCACGACCTGCCGCTGCCCGCCGGACAGCGAGGCCACCGGGATGCGGACGCTGGGGATGCGGATGGACAGCGTCTTGAGCAGCTCCATGGCGCGCTGCTCCATGGCGACCTCGTCGAGCACGGAGACGGTGCGGACCTCGCTGCCGAGGAAGAGGTTGGCGACGACGTCGAGGTTGTCGCAGAGCGCAAGGTCCTGGTAGACGGTGGCGATGCCGAGGTCCTGCGCATCGTGCGGGCGGTGGATCTGGACCGGGCGGCCCTTCCACTCGAGGTGGCCCTCGTCGATGGCGTGCACGCCGGCGATGGTCTTGACGAGGGTGGACTTGCCGGCGCCGTTGTCGCCGACGAGGGCGACGACCTCGCCCGGGGATATCTCGAGGTGTACGTCGGTGAGCGCCTGGACGGCACCGAACCGTTTCGACACACCGCGCAGGGCCAGCACGGGTTCGTTCGGCACTGGGTCGACTCCGATCTGTCTGGGAGCGCTTCCGGCGGTGCACGCGTCCCGCCGCCGCGGACGGGCCCGGCGGGGCGGCCGGCGGTGGCGGGGAGGCGTACGGGGGCGGGTCGGGGCTCCCGTGAAGGCGGTACAGCGCGGTGCGCCCTGGAGGCGGGCGCACCGCGGGGGCCCGCTCCTCCGGCCCCGGCGGGGCGGGGAGCGGGCCGCGGGATCACATCAGGCCGACGGCCTTGCAGGCCTTCTCGACCTGCTTGGTGCAGATCTCCTCGACCGTGTACACGCCGTCCGCTACGAGGGTGTCCTTGATGTTGTCCTTGGTGACGATCTTCGCGCCGTAGAGCTTGCTGGGGATGCCCTTCTTGCTCTTGCTGTCCACCGTCTCGGGCGCGAACTTCCCGATGCTCTTGCCCTCGAGCAGGGCGACGGCCATCTGGGCGGTCGTCTCGGCCTCGGGCTTGATCGCCTTGTAGATGGTGAAGGCCTGCTCGCCCTTCACGATGCGCTGGAGACCGGCGAGTTCGGCGTCCTGGCCGCCGACGGGGACGTCGGATATGCCGGCCTTGTTCAGGGCCGTGATGATGCCGCCGGCCATGCCGTCGTTGGCGGAGTAGACGGCGTCGAAGCCGTCCTTGCCCAGCGAGGTGATCGCGGCGGACATCTTCTTGTTGGCCTCGTCCGGCGACCAGTCCGGGATGTCCTGCTCGTAGACGATCTTGCCGACCTGCTCGTCGAGGACGGAGTGGGCGCCCTTCTTGAACAGCGCGGCGTTCGGGTCGGTGGGCGAGCCGTTGATCATCACGGTGCGGGCATCCGCGGCGTCGTCGCCCAGCGCCTTCACCATGCCCTCGCCCTGGAGCTTGCCGATGGCCTCGTTGTCGTAGGACACGTAGCCGGAGACGTCGCCCTCGGCCAGGCGGTCGTAGGCGACGACCTCGATGCCCTGCTCGGCGGCCCGGTCGACCCAGGACTTGGTGGCGGTGGCGTCGACGGCATCCAGGATGATGACGTCCGCGCCCTGCGTCACCAGCGCGTCGAACTGCTTCTTCTGCTGCTGGGTGTCCTGCGAGGCGTTGTTGTACTTGACCTCGCAGTCGGAGCACAGCTCCTTGATCTTGTCCGTGATCAACGGCCGGTCGAAGGCCTCGTACCGCGTCGTCTTGTTCTCCGGCAGCAGCAGACCGATCAGCTTCTTGCCGTCGTCCCCACCGTCACCGCTGTCACCGCCGCCGGCCTGCCCGCAGGCGGCCAGCGAGACGGACATCGCGATGGCGGCGGTACCGACGAGCACGCGGCGCGTCCTTGCCTTCATCCTTCACAACCTCCCTGACGAGGCCGCATCGGTGCGGCCGAGGTGGCGTGAAGTCAACTCTCCGTGCATCCCGTCGTCAAGAAGTAAATCCTTAACGAGACGGCAACGATGCCATGCGTTACGAGCATGAACGCAGTGCGCTCACGGCGACATCGGGCGACATCTCACGCGGAGACGGACGCGGCGGCGGGAGCGGAAGGAACGGAGGAGTTCAGAAGGGTTGAATCGCCCATTTCACTCAACACCAGGGCGAGAGCCCCCAATACCTCCGCGCGGCCGCCCAACGTGCCCGGGGCCAGCGTGAGCTGGCGAGCGGCGCTGGGAATGGCGTAGCGCGCCACCGAGTCCCGCACCGGGTCCAGCAGGAGGTCGCCCGCCTCCGCGAGGTCGCCGCCCAGCACGATGCGGCTCGGGTTGAGCAGGTTGCACAGGCTCGCGGCGCCGGAGCCGATGTTCCGGCCGATGTCGGCGACCACCCTGCGGCAGCCCGGGTCGCCGTCCCGGGCGAGCCGCACCACGGCCGGCATGGTGATGTCGGCGCCGTGGCTGGAGTGCAGCAGCGGCAGCACGTAGCGGGCGGCGGTGAAGGTCTCCAGGCAGCCGCGGTTGCCGCAGCGGCAGACCGGCCCGGACTCGTCCAGCGTGATGTGGCCGATCTCGCCCGCCGTGCCGCCGGGCCCGCGGTAGATCTGGTTGTTGATCACCAGACCGGCGCCGACGCCGCTGGCGATCTTGATGTAGGCGAGGTCGGTGGCGCCGCGGCCACTCCCCCAGACCTTCTCCCCCAGCGCGCCGAGGTTGGCGTCGTTGTCGACGTGCACCGGCACGCCCAGGCGCTCGGCCAGCTCCTCGCGCGGATGGGTGCCGGCCCAGCCGGGCAGAATGGCGGTCGAGCCGAGCGCGCCGGTCTCCACATCGATCGGGCCGGGCACGCCGAGCCCGACGCCGACGACCTTCTCCAGCCGGATGCCGGTGGCTCCCAGCAGCCGGTGCACCAGCGCCTCGGCCCGGTCGAAGCCCTCCTGCGCGGAGGCGTCCACATCGATGGGCTCGGCCTCCTCGGCCAGCACCTGGTGGGCGAGGTTGCCGACGGCCACACGCAGGTGGGAATGGCCGAAGTCGACGCCCACCACGGTGCCCGCGTCCCCGGAGAGGGAGACGCTGCGGGCCCGCCTTCCTCCGGCCGAGGTCGGGGTGACGTCCACCGTCCCGCCGTCCTTCAGCTCGCGGACGATGTTGGAGACCGTCGCCGCGGACAGGCCCGTGGTGCGGGCGATCTCCGCCTGAGTGAGGGACCCGGCCATCCGGACGGCGCGAACCACCCGTTCCAGGTTCGCCCGGTGCAGTGAGGACTGCGACCCCGGAGTCTCCACGTGACGCTCCACTCCCGCCTCGGCGGGCGGCGCGACCACCGCCCGTAGCCGCACCGACGTTCCCCTGGAGCGGCCTGCTTCCAACATCTGAACTCCAAGCAGAGCGCTGAGGGTTCTCTCCCGTCAAGACCTTGAGTGAGGTCGACGCTCAGATGTGAGCGATCCTACGGGGGTGAGCAGGCACGCCGACCGGCGGGTACGGCCCGTCCGCGGGCCCGTACCCGCCGGTCGGCGGAGTGTGACGAGGGTGCTACTTCAGGGCGCCCGCGGTGAGGCCGGAGACCACCTGGCGCTGGAAGACGATGTACGCCGCCAGTACTGGCAGCATCGCCATGACCAGGCCCGCGAAGAGAGCGGACCAGTCGCCCTTGTAGCCCTGGCTCACGGCGAGCTGCACCAGTCCCTGGGAGAGCACCTGCTTGTCCGGGTCGGTGTTGAGCACCGTCGGCAGCATGTACTGGTTCCACTGCCCGAGAAAGTTGAAGATGCCGACGCTGACCAGGCCGGGCTTGGCCATCGGCAGCATGACCTGGAAGAACGTCCTCGCGTGGGACGCACCGTCGATCATCGCGGCCTCGGCGACCGAGGTGGGCAGCGTGCGGAAGAAGGCGGTGAGGAAGAAGACCGTGAACGGCAGTGAGTAGGCGATGTAGGACAGGATCAGGCCGTGCCGGGTGTTGAGCAGGCCCATGTTGTTCATGACGTAGAACAGCGGCACCAGCGCGAGGATGATCGGGAAGCTCATGCCTCCGATGAAGAGGAAGTACAGGAAGCGCTGTCCGGGGAACTCGAAGCGCGCCAGCACGTACGCCGTCATGGAACCGAGCAGCATGGTGCCGACGAGCGAGCAGCCGACCACGACGACCGTGTTGCCGAAGTAGTCGCTCATGTTCGCCTGGTTCCAGGCGCGCGACCAGTTCTCGAAGTGCAGCTCGGTGGGCAGTGCCCAGGGCGAGGTGAAGATCTCCCGGTCGGTCTTGAAGGAGGTCATCACCGCCCACAGCAGCGGCATGGCCACCATGAAGCCCCACAGCACGAGCACGCCGTGCGAGAAGACGTTGAGGGTGGTGCCCTCCTTCTTCGGCTGCTCGGGGGCGGGGCGGGGAGCGTCGTCCTTGGTGACGGCCGGTCGCGTCGGGTCCGGGCCGGCGCTGGGCAGGGGCTGGTCGGTCGTCTTCATCGGTTCTCAGTACTCCAGTCGCTCGCGCCGGCCGAGCTTCAGCACGATGGCCGCGAAGGTCAGGGTGACGATCAGCAGCGCGACGCCGATGGTGGTCGCGTACGCGGCCTGGGCGTCGGAGAAGGCCGTGGTGTAGACCTCCAGCGGCAGCACGGTCGTGGCGTTGGCCGGGCCGCCGGGCCCGACCGTCATGATCTGCACGACGGCGAACGCCTCCGGGCCGAGTGCCAGGATGCCCATGTAGATCCAGCCGGACTGCACGGTGTCCCACAGCAGCGGCAGGGTGATACGGAAGAACGTGGTGAAACGGCTGGCGCCGTCCAGCAGCGCGGCCTCGTAGATGTCGTTCGGGATGGAGGACATTCCCGCGGAGAAGAGCACGACGAAGAAGCCCACCGTGCACCAGAACAACACGAACATCACGCACCACAGCGCGAGGTCCGGGTCGCCGAGCCAGTTCGGCTTCCATGACCCCAGTCCGACACCCTCCAGGCCCGCGTTGAGCGCGCCGTTGCGGGGGTTGTAGACGAACTGGAAGAGCAGCGCGACGATCGCGATCGACAGCACCTGCGGGAAGAAGTAGACGATCTTGTAGGTGGACGAGCCGCGCACGCCGCTGACGGCCGCTCCCTTCCGCTTCCGCCCGCCGACGTTGATCATGAAGGCGAGGAACAGGGCGAAGCCGATCGTGATCACCGGCAGCAGCGCCAGGAACAGCAGGCTGTGGCTAAGCGCGTCCCAGAAGTCGCTGTCCCCCAGCATCTTCTGGTAGTTGGCCAACCCGACGAAGGAGAATTCCGGACTCAGCCCGGTCCAGTCCGTGAAGGAGTAGTAGATGGACTGGATGAACGGCCAGACGACGAACATCAGGTAGATCGCCAGGGGCACCACCAGGAACCCCGCGATGAACCGGTACTTGCCGTGCTGCATGCCTTCTCGGCTCCGATCGGGTAGTGCGGGGGAGGCGGCTGCGCGGCGTCACCGCGGCCGGAACCGCGGGGACGCCGCTGGGGTCAGCGCGTGTAGTGCTTGACGGAGTCGTCCTCGCGGGCCTCGTCGGTGAACTGCTGCGCCTTCTTCATGCACTCGGCCGGGGTCATGCGGCCGGCCATCATCTCACCGAGGCAGCCGGTGCCGATCTTGTCCTTGTGCAGCGAGACGTACCAGTTCGGGATGCGCGGGTTGACGATGTTGTCGCCGGCCGCATCCAGCACGCCGATCGCCGAGTTCAGGCCCGGGGGCAGGTCCAGGCCGTCGGTGCCGCCGTCCAGCGCGGTGAGCGAGGACACCTGCTTGACGAAGTTCTGGGTGGCCTTCTTGCCCAGCAGGACGCGCATCTGCTCCATGCCGCCGGTCGGGTTCTTCGCCTTGGCCGGCACGATGAACGGCTCCCCGCCGGACGCCCAGGTGGTCTCGAAGGGCATCTTGTCGCCGCTGTCCAGGCTGGACGGCGGGGCGACGCGCATCTCGAAGTCGTCCGGGGTGGTCTTGGCCGTCTCGTTCTCGACCCAGGAGCCGTTCGGGATGAACAGCGCCTCGCCCTCGTTCCAGGCGGTCTGCGACTGGATGTGCGTCAGGCCCGGGGTGCCCTGGAGGATGTAGCCCTTCTTGTGCAGCTCGTAGTACGCCTCCAGCGCCGCCTTGACCGCGGGCTGCTTCCAGGCGTCCGGCTCCAGGTTGTCGATCTTCTTCAGTACCTCGTCGCCGCCGATCTTGGCCATGAACGGGTACAGGGAGAACGGCAGGTAGTAGGGGTACTTGCCGGGGTAGGTCCAGCCGGCGACGCCCTTCTTCTTCGCCTTGGCGCAGACCTTGAGCATGTCGTCCCAGGTCTTGGGGTACTCCTCGCCGACCTTGTCGAGGTTGGTCTGCGAGTACCACACCCCGTACACGGTGTAGGCGTAGTTCAGGACGTAGCACTGCTCCCCGTCGTACTGGCCCATCTCGACGATGCCCGGCCGGAGGGTGTCGCGGACCGTCACGGACGCGTCGTCGATCGAGGGCGCGTCGAGCAGGGGGCTGAGGTCGGCGAGCTGCTTCTGGCCCACCAGGACGCCCATGTCCATCTGCTCGGCGCCGGAGTTGTCGATGAGGTCCGGCGGGGTGCCGCCGTTGAAGCGTGGCTGCAGCACGGACTGGATCTTCTGCGTGCTCTTGACGCTGACCTTGGCCTCGGGGAACCGCTGCTCATAGGTCTTCGCCGCGTCCTTGGCGTACTGGGTGCCGAAGCCGCCGTCGAAGATGTAGACCTCGAGCGCCGCGGTGCCGTTGACGGCGAGCGGGTTGTCCTTGCTCTTCTCGCCCTTGTCGACCTGGTTCCCCTCACCGCCTCCGCTGGCGCAGGAGGTGAGCGCCCCCACCGCGGGGACGGCGATCAGACCCGCGGCCGCGGCGCGCTTGATGAGGTCACGGCGGTGGACGTCGAAAGTGGATCCCATTGCTGCCCCTTTGCTGGGTGATCCGCCCTGTGGCTGTAAGACGGCGTCCGCTCTGCGCACGGCCGCTCGGGTGCCGACAGGTATAGTCCACTTCTCACCAGCGGGGCAAGATCGTACGCGCTTGTTCGTTCCAGTCTTTCCCGAGTTGAGACCTCGCGCGGCGCGCCACGCCGCAGGGCAAGCGCGACGGCGCCGCACCCCGCCCGAGGGAGAGGTGCGGCGCCGCGTTCACGAGGTGAAACGTCCGGCCGCGCCGGCGTCACCGCGTGCGGGTGACGTGGGTCACCCGGCCGGTCACTTGGCGATCAGCGACCGCAGCACGTACTGCATGATGCCGCCGTTGCGGTAGTAGTCCGCTTCGCCCGGGGTGTCGATACGGACCGTGGCGTCGAACTCGACGCCGGTGTCCGTGGTGACCTTGACGGTCTCGGGGATGCCGCCGTCGTTGAGCGCGGTGACGCCCGCGAAGGAGAAGGTCTCCTCGCCGGACAGCCCCAGCGACTGGGCCGAGGCGCCCTCCGGGAACTGGAGCGGCAGCACGCCCATGCCGATGAGGTTCGAGCGGTGGATGCGCTCGTAGGACTCGGCGATGACGGCCTTCACGCCGAGCAGGGCGGTGCCCTTCGCGGCCCAGTCGCGGGACGAGCCCGAGCCGTACTCCTTGCCGGCGAGGACGACCAGCGGGATGCCCTGCTCCTGGTAGTTCTGCGAGGCGTCGTAGATCGTGCTGACCGGGTAGCCGTCCTGAGTGAAGTCCCGGGTGAAGCCGCCCTCGGTGTCGGGCGCGATCTGGTTGCGCAGCCGGATGTTGGCGAACGTGCCGCGGATCATGACCTCGTGGTTGCCGCGGCGGGAGCCGTAGCTGTTGAAGTCGCGCCGCTGGACGCCGTGCTCGGTGAGGTAGGTGCCGGCCGGGGAGTCGGCCTTGATCGCACCGGCCGGGGAGATGTGGTCGGTGGTGACCGAGTCGCCCACCTTGACCAGCACGCGGGCGCCGGAGATGTCCTCGACCGGGTCCGGCTGCTCGCCCATGCCCTCGAAGTACGGGGGCTTGCGGACGTAGGTGGACTCCGCGTCCCACTCGAAGGTGTTGCCGGTGGGCACGGGCAGCGCCTGCCACTGGGCGTCGCCGGCGAACACGTCGGAGTAGGACTTGGTGAACATCTCCTGGCCGATGGCCCCGGCCACGACCTCCTCGACCTCCTGCTCGGAGGGCCAGATGTCCTTGAGGAAGACCGGGTTCCCCTCCGAGTCGGTGCCCAGCGCCTCGGTGGTGATGTCCACCTTCATGGACCCGGCGATGGCGTACGCCACGACCAGGGGCGGGGACGCCAGGTAGTTCATCTTGACGTCGGGGTTGATGCGGCCCTCGAAGTTCCGGTTGCCGGAGAGGACGGAGACCACGGCGAGGTCGTTGTCGTTGACCGCCTGGGAGACCTCCTCCGGCAGCGGGCCGGAGTTGCCGATGCAGGTGGTGCAGCCGTAGCCGACCAGGTGGAAGCCGAGCTTGTCCAGGTACGGGGTGAGGCCGGCGCGGTCGTAGTAGTCCATGACGACCTGCGAGCCGGGCGCGAGGGTGGTCTTGACCCACGGCTTGCGGGTCAGGCCCTTCTCCACGGCCTTCTTCGCGACCAGCGCGGCGCCGACCATCACGTAGGGGTTGGAGGTGTTGGTGCAGGAGGTGATCGCGGCCACCGCGACGGCGCCGTGGTCGATCTCGTACACCTGGCCGTCCGGGCCGGTGACCTGGCTGGGCTTGCTGGGCGCGCCGTTGGAGACGGCCGGGGCGTCGGAGGCCGGGAAGGACTCCTTGCCGGCCTCATCCAGGTCGGCGTCGGAGACGAAGTTGCGCACGTCCTGGCCGAACTGGTGGGCGGCGTCGGCGAGCGCGATCCGGTCCTGCGGGCGCTTCGGGCCAGCGATGGACGGCACGACCGTGGCGAGGTCGAGCTCCAGGTACTCGGAGTACTCCGGCTCGTGGGCCGCGTCGTGCCAGAGGCCCTGCTCCTTGGCGTACGCCTCGACCAGGGCGAGCTGCTGGTCGTCGCGGCCGGTGAGCTTGAGGTAGTTGATGGTCTCGCCGTCGATCGGGAAGATCGCCGCGGTGGAGCCGAACTCCGGCGACATGTTGCCGATGGTGGCGCGGTTGGCGAGCGGCACCGAGCCGACGCCCTCGCCGTAGAACTCGACGAACTTGCCGACGACACCGTGCTTGCGCAGCATCTCGGTGATGGTGAGCACCAGGTCTGTGGCGGTGGTGCCGGTGGGCAGCTCGCCGGTGAGCTTGAACCCGACAACGCGCGGGATCAGCATGGAGACCGGCTGGCCGAGCATCGCGGCCTCGGCCTCGATGCCGCCGACGCCCCAGCCCAGCACGCCGAGGCCGTTGACCATGGTGGTGTGCGAGTCGGTGCCGACCAGGGTGTCGGGGTAGGCCTGCCCGTTCCGGACCATGACGGTGCGGGCCAGGTGCTCGATGTTGACCTGGTGGACGATGCCGGTGCCGGGCGGGACGACCTTGAACTCGTCGAACGCGGTCTGGCCCCAGCGCAGGAACTGGTAGCGCTCGCGGTTGCGGCCGTACTCCAGCTCGACGTTCTGCGAGAAGGCGTTGGGGGTGCCGAACTTGTCGGCGATCACCGAGTGGTCGATGACCAGCTCGGCGGGCGCGAGGGGGTTGATGCGGTCCGCGTCGCCACCCAGCTCCTTCACGGCCTCGCGCATCGTCGCGAGGTCCACGACGCAGGGCACGCCGGTGAAGTCCTGCATGATCACGCGAGCCGGCGTGAACTGGATCTCCTGACTCGGCTGCGCCTTCGCGTCCCAGCCGCCCAGCGCCCGGATGTGGTCGGCGGTGATGTTGGCGCCGTCCTCCGTACGCAGCAGGTTCTCCAGCAGCACCTTCAGGCTGTACGGGAGGCGGGCGGAGCCCTCGACCTTGTCCAGCTTGAAGATCTCGTACGACTCGTCGCCCACCTGCAGGGTGCTGCGGGCGTCGAAGCTGTTCGCCGACACGACAGTCTCCTTTTGCCTGTGCTTAGGCTAGCCTCGCCTAAGTGGCGCGGCTCCCCGTCGCGGTCACCGGGGTGCGCCTTCCGCCAGATATCTCGATGTCGAGATAACTCTAGTACACGACCGCGGCACGGTCACGCCCCGGCCTGCCGACCGTACCGCTCCCCTGCCCGCGTGCCCGGATTCCGCCTCGTTCACCCGTTCGGACCTGAATCGGCGCGCCAGCGTTCGTCGCTATCTCACATCTGAGATACGGTCCTTGCCATGACGGACGACTACCTCGCACGCATCGGCCAGCTGATCCGCGACGCTCGCCAGCATCGCGGCTGGACCCAGTCGCAACTCGCGGAGGCACTGGGCACCAGCCAGAGCGCGGTCAACCGCATCGAACGCGGCAACCAGAACATCAGCCTTGAGATGATCGCCCGCATCTCGGAGGCCCTGGACAGTGAAATCGTCTCCCTCGGCTACTCCGGCCCGATGCACCTGCGCGTCGTCGGCGGACGCCGCCTCTCCGGCTCCATCGACGTCAAGACGAGCAAGAACGCGTGCGTCGCCCTGCTCTGCGCCTCGCTCCTCAACTCCGGCCGCACCGTGCTGCGTCGGGTCGCCCGCATCGAGGAGGTCTTCCGCCTCCTCGAGGTACTGGGCTCCGTCGGCGTGCGCACCCGCTGGCTCAACGACGCCGGCGACCTCGAGATCGTGCCGCCCGCCGAACTTGACCTGGACGCGATGGATGCGGACGCCGCCCGCCGCACCCGCAGCATCATCATGTTCCTCGGCCCTCTGCTGCATCGCACCGACGCGTTCCGCCTCCCCTACGCCGGCGGCTGCGACCTCGGGACCCGCACCGTCCAGCCGCACATGATCGCGCTGCGCCGCTTCGGCCTGGACGTCACCGCGACCGAGGGCGTCTACCACGCCGAGGTCGACCGCTCCGTCACCCCCGACCGTCCCATCGTGCTGACCGAACGCGGCGACACGGTCACCGAGAACGCGCTGCTGGCCGCCGCCCGGTACGACGGCGTCACCGTCATCCGCAACGCCTCCTCCAACTACATGGTCCAGGACCTCTGCTTCTTCCTGGAGCAGCTCGGCGTGCGCGTCGAAGGCATCGGCTCCACCACTCTCACCGTGCACGGCGTCGCCGAGATCGACCGCGACGTGGACTACTCCCCCTCCGAGGACCCGGTCGAGGCCATGAGCCTCATCGCCGCCGCGGTCGTCACCGAATCCGAACTGACGGTGCGCCGGGTGCCGGTGGAGTTCCTGGAGATCGAGCTGGCCGTCCTGGAGGAGATGGGCCTCGACGTCGACCGCAGCGCCGAGTACGCGGCGGACAACGGTCGTACCCGGCTCACCGACCTGACGGTCCGTCCCTCCAAACTGGAGGCGCCGATCGACAAGATCCACCCCATGCCGTTCCCCGGCCTCAACATCGACAACGTCCCCTTCTTCGCGGCCATCGCCGCCTCCGCCCAGGGGCAGAGCCTCATCCACGACTGGGTCTACGACAACCGCGCCATCTACCTCACCGACCTCAACCGCCTCGGCGGACGCCTGCAGTTGCTCGACCCGCACCGGGTCCTGGTCGAGGGCCCCACCCGCTGGCGCGCCGCCGAGATGATGTGCCCGCCCGCGCTCCGCCCCGCCGTCGTCGTCCTCCTCGCCATGCTCGCCGCCGAGGGCACGTCCGTGCTGCGCAACGTCTACGTCATCAACCGCGGCTACGAGGACCTCGCCGAACGCCTCAACGAAGTCGGCGCCCAGATCGAGACCTTCCGCGACATCTGAACCGCGGAGGCCGCAGCACCCGGCCCGACCGGCTGCTCAGCGAGTCGGGGAGGAGTGCGGTATCAGTCGTCCGTCCCGTCCTCCGGCCCCACCAGCCCCGCCGATCCGACAGGTCGCTGTGGCTGACGCACCGTCCGGGACGGCGTGAGCGTCAGCGAGGGACGCTGCTGAAGGGTTCCCGTTCCGGCCGGAAGGGGCGGCTGACGGCGATGACCGGCCTGTGTTGACCGACCGGGGCTTGCCCGCTCCGGGAATAGAAGAAGCCCGGTATGTACCAACCGGGTCGGCGAGCGATCTTGAAGGCCCCGCCCGGTGCACCTCCCGCCGCGGGACGCACGGGGGCGGGCCGCCCCGAAGGGGCGGCCCGCCGTGGTGCTGCGTGGGGTGTGCGTCAGATGATGCTGACGCCGTAGGCGCTGAGCGCCTCGGTGACCGGCTGGAAGAAGGTGGTGCCGCCGGAGGAGCAGTTGCCGCTGCCGCCGGAGGTCAGGCCCAGGGCGGTGCTGCCGGAGAACAGGGCGCCGCCGCTGTCGCCGGGCTCGGCGCACACGTTGGTCTGGATCATGCCGTACACGACGTCGCCGCCGCCGTAGTTGACCGTGGCGTTGAGGCCGGTGACGGAGCCGCCGTGCAGGCCGGTGGTGGAGCCGCTGCGCTGGACGGACTGACCGACCGAGGCGTTGCCGGCGCCGGTGATCTCCTGGTAGCCGCCGTTGTACAGGTAGACGCGGCCGTCCGCGGCACCCGGGTTGGAGTGCTGGATGAGGCCGTAGTCGTTGTTCGGGAAGCTGGACCCGACGGTGCTGCCGATCGACCAGGAGCTGCCGATGTTGGTGCAGTGCCCGGCGGTCAGGGCGTACTTGGTGCCCGCGCTGTCCTGGACGTTGAAGCCGAGGGAGCAGCGGCTGCCGCCGGTGGTGATGGCCTCGCCGCCGGCGATGTACTTGGTGAACTCGCCCTTGGTGCGGTTGATCTCGAGGGCGGAGTCGGTCTTGACGGTCTGCTTGATCTTGGCGATCTCCGCCTTGCTCACGGTGCTGTCGACGGTGACGACGACCTTGCCGGACTTCGCGTCGGTGTACCAGGCGGTACCCGCGATGTCCGACTTCTCGACGGCGCTGTCAACCGCCTTGAGCTGGGCCACCGTGGCCTTGGGCGCGTCCGCCTCGGCCGCCACGGCGGTGGGGGTGACGAGCGCGCCGACCGCCAGGAGTCCGGTGGCCACTGCCATGGTGCGCGCGCGCCCTGCGAATCTGATGCTCACGGAATTCCTCCGGTGGTGCTGTGGGGGAACGGCCGGTGGGGACGGCCGTTGCCCAGCGCTTACATTGACATGTTTGCGCCAGACGCGGACCAGCATTCCCGACTGCTCGCAACGACAGCAAGGTGTGTTTCAGGTCACGACTGCGGACGATCTCGCGCCTGATATACAGGGCGAAACCGGCCACATGGGCCGGTCGGCGAATCCAGCAGGCCCGACACCGGGGCGACGGCACGCACCAGCTCGGCATGACGTGCGACCACCACCTGCGAACGACCCGTGCGACGGTTGAGCAGGCGATTCAACACGGGACGCAGGCGCCGCCGCCCGAGAAGAAGCGGTCCAGCCCCCCGCGAACCGGCCACCAGGCGCGTCCACAACCGGCCGAATGGCGGAAAAGAAGCGTTTGGAATCAGCCACTGCACCTCCCTGCGCCTGAAGTCGCGGCCCCCCCTCACGGAGCGCACGGCCCGTGCGCTCGCACACGGCCCGCGAAGCGGGTCTGCCTACCTGCCAGCGGCTGACGCGGGTGACGCGGCGGCCGCGGATCTTGCCGCGATCGGAGATGAACTTCCGCAGCAGCTGCGTCGCCGACCGCGGGATGCGGGTGCGGCCCGCGTCCGCAACCGGGACAGCGTCGACGGACGCCCCCGAGGCCACCTCCGCACATTCGGCCTCTCCCGGGTGCGCATGCGCCGGCACGCCCACGCGGGCCACCTGCCAGGGATGACCAAGTCCTCCTGATGAAGCGGCGCGTGGCGGCCAGGCCGTTGCCGGGCCCACCACGGCCGCATGCGCGACGGGCATCGCCACGCGCGACCCGCACCTGTGACGGGCGACGACAGGGTTTCGTTCCGTCGAGACGGCGCGACCTGCTCTGGGGCGATGGCACGCCGCCTACGCAGGACCGGCCCGCGGGGCGCGAGGGTGACCCGACTGGTGGCGAGCCCGCCACTTGTTGCAAGCTGTGCGCAAGAGCTTCTGTGCATCGACAGGGAGGTCCCTAGGCCGCCCGCGAGCGGGCAGGGCGCCGCCCGCCTCGAGCCGGCCGTGCCCTCCGCGGGATCGACGCAGCAGTGCACACCCCTCACTCCGCAGCAAGGAGCGCCGCCCATGGACCTCCCCGCCCGGGTCGGGCCCGAGGACATCCACCACGCGTCCGCGGAACTGGACCGGCGTGGTGCTGTCATCCTCGCCGGATACGGCAGCAGCGGCGACGCCCTCACCGTGGCAGCCGCCCAGGTTCTCGGCAGCCGTCTGAGCCGGCTCTTCCCTCAGCGCGTGCGAGCCTCGTACGACGGCGGCCCCGTCCACCTGCACGCGGACAGTCTCGACCTGACCGTCGACATCGGCGGCGTCCGGCACCGGCGCCGTCATCCCGACGAGGACTACGTCTTGATCCAGTGTCTGAAGGCGGCGCCCGCGGGAGGAGACTCCTTCGCCCTCGACGCCTACCGCTTCGCCGACGCATGCCGCACCGCGGACCCGGAGTTGTGGCGGTTCCTCACGACCCAGGACGTCGACCTCTACGGGGCGTGGCCCCACCTGCGCGGCTTGCCGGCGAGCCCTCGCGTCGCCCGGCACATCGAGTACACCCGCACCGGGCGCCGCATCGTCCGTCGCACCGACGGCGCCGTTCCCCTCCACCGGGACCCGGACCTCGAGCACGTCCGCACCATGCTCGACCGGTTCGCGAAGATCGTGCACGAAGAAGAGCCCCCGCTCCCCCGCTTCCGGCTCGGCGAAGGAGACATCCTCGTCCTGGACAACTACCGCGTCTGGCACGGCCGCGACGCCCATACGGGCGAACGCGCCGTCCGCATCCTCACCGTGTGCAGCAGCGACGCCCGCTGAAGGGGACTTTCGAAGGCGTGCCTCCACCGCCGGCCCCTGACCTCCCTGCCGGGCGAGTGGCAGACCCACGGTCGCGACGCCCTGCCCCGCGGCGTTCCTTGACCACGCCGACGGCGATGTACAGGGTGTCCACGGTGCGTGGCCACGCACCGGCCGAGTGCGGCCTCGGCCGGCAGTCCGGCGCCGGAACCGCGGACAGGGCATCTGGCGCAGAAGCGTCGGCGGGGCCCGCCGTCATCCGGAGCGGCCGCCCGGTCCACGGGCGGTGCGCGGATCAGCACCCAGCCCGACACGGCCTCTTCGAGAGGGAGTCAGGGCGGTTGGATAAGCCACGGTTGAAGCCGGGGCGAGGTGCGGATCCGCGCGGTTCTGCGCGTTTCGGTCCGCCGAGCGAGGGAGCGACAGTGGGTGGACACGATCACGGACACAGTGGTCACGGGCATGATCACGGCGTGTCGGCCGAGACCGACAGACGCTGGCTGACCCTGGCCCTGGCCTTGCTGGTCGCGTTCATGCTGGTCGAGGCGGTCGCCGCAGTCATGGCCGGCTCGCTGGCGCTGCTGTCGGACGCGGCACACATGCTCACCGATGCGGTCTCCATCATCCTGGCGCTGGTGGCGCTCCGTCTCTCGTCCCGGCCCCCGAAGGGCGGGTACACCTACGGGCTCAAACGGGTGGAGATCCTCTCCGCACAGGCGAACGGTCTGACGCTGCTTCTCCTGGCCTGCTGGCTCGCGCACGAGGCGGTGCACCGGCTCTTCTCCCCGCCCGATGTGGAGGGCGGGGTGGTCGTGTGGACAGCGCTGGCGGGAATCGTCGTCAACGTCGCCTGCGCGTGGTGCATCTCCCGCGCCAACCGGTCCTCGCTCAACGTCGAGGGCGCCTACCAGCACATCCTCAACGACCTCTTCGCCTTCATCGGCACCGCGGTCGCGGGCGTGATCGTGGTGACGACCGGATTCGTACGCGCGGATCCGCTCGCCACACTCCTGGTCGTCGCCCTGATGGTGAAGGCGGGCTGGGGCCTGGTTCGTGACGCGACCCGCGTCTTCCTCCAGGCGGCGCCCGACCACCTCGACCCCGACGCCATCCGGCGACGGATGGCCCAGCTGCCGGGGGTCGAAGGGGTGAGGAACCTGCACGTCTGGCTGATCACCTCGGGTGAACCCACCCTGTCGGCCCACGTCGTGGTGAGAGGCGACTGCCACGCCGTGAGCCGGGACCTGCGACGGATACTGGCGAAGGAGTTCGCGCTGTCGCACGTGACACTGCAGACCGAGCACCCGAACGGACGTCTCCCCGCGTCACCCGCCGCGGCCCTGGAGGCGTAGCCCCCGCCTCGGCTCGCAGAGCCCGCGCGAACCGCCCCGGCAGGACCGGAGCCACCGGCGGCTGCGGGAGCCCCCACAGCAGGTCTTCCCGTGAGGAGCCCGCAGCCGCCCGGCGGTGCGGTACGGTCACTTCCCCGCGGTCGCCGCGGAGCGGCCGGCGAGACGCGCGAAGACGAGTGCCACGAGGGTCAGTCCGCCGAGTGCCGCGGCCGTCCCGGGATATCCGCCTGCGGCGAGGCCGATGCCGCCGGCCCCGGCGCCGAGGAACACCCCGAAGCTCATGCCGGCGGCGTTGATGCTCAGGGCCGTGCCGCGCAGGTTCCCGCATCGCCGTACGAGGGAGGTGGTGACGCAGGCGGCGACGGTGGCGTGGCCCACGCCGATCATGGCGGTCAGCGGGAGAGCCACGTAGAGGGATCGGCTCAGGAAGACGCCGACCAGGGCGACCAGGGCGACGAACAGGGCGATCGTCATGAGGCGGTCGGTGGAGGCGGTGTGCCGGTCGGCGCTCAGGAGCCTGCCCGCGAGAAGGTTGCCGACGAAGAACGAGGCTCCGCTGAGGGTCCAGACCAGAGCGAAAGTGCTGGGGTTGAGTCCGAAACGCTCGTCGTAGAACGCCGCCAGGTAGGCGAGATACCCCATGAACGCGGCGGTGCGCAGCATGGCCACGCACAGCAGCGAAATCACTCCGGGAAGTCCGGCCAGCAGCCTGAACGACGCCAGGTAGCCGGGCCGGTCCTGATGCGTCGCCTCGTCCCCGTGCGGGCCGCCGGGGGCGCGGCGACCGAGGCGGAGGAGGAAGTAGAGGGCGAGCCCGGAGCAGAGGGCCGTGACGGCCCACAGGTCACCCTGCCACCCCCACACCATGGCCGGCAGCGCCACCAGCGGTGCCGCCAGAAGCGCGGTGAAGGACTGCGTGGCGGTGATGAGCGTCGCGGCCCGGCCCGCGGCGGCCTCGCTGGAGAAGCGGTCCGCGGCGGCGGCCGTGAGCGCCGGGTTGAGAACGGCGGTACCGCCCCCGACGAGCAGACAGAAGGCCGCCAGCAGCAGGAACTCTCCGCCGGCGCCGAGCGCTGCGGACACGGCCAGGACCACCAGTCCCGCGGCCGCCGCCCGTTCCTTGCGCACACGGTCGATGAAGGGGGCGAGGGCGGTGCCCACCGCGAGCGCGGCGAGGCCGCCGAGGCCGCGCAGCTGTCCCAGCGCCGCGACCGAGCCCTCGGCGACTCCGGCGATGGGGACGAGGAAGGTGCTGTAGATGGTGAAGGGGACGAGGCCCACGGCCGAGGCCAGCATGAAGGGCCACAGCTCCCGGGCCATCCGCCAGTCGTTCGGGACGGCGTCCTTCCCCGGTTCTGTCCCTGGCACCGGTGCCGCTGCCGGTGCCGGTGCCGGTGCCGGTGCCGGTGCCGGTGCCGGTGCCGTCTGCGGTGCGTGGGTGCCCGCCGGGTCCTCCGTGCCGGGTGACGCACTCTTCCCGAACCGCTCGGCACCGCTGCTCATGGCGTCACCGCCCGGTACCGGTACAGCGCGGTCGCGTCGGCGCTGAACTGGGAGAAGGGGAACGGTTCGGCGGAGAGTGCGCTCACGCCCGCGCCCAGGAACGCCCGCGCGACGGCGCTGCCGCTCTGTGCGTAGACGGTGAGGGGTGTTCCGTGCTTGCGGCAGTGGTCGAGGATGTCGTCGAAGCTGCCGTTGACGAGGGTCATGCCGGTGGCGATCACCGCGTCCGCCTCGGCGAGCACTTGGTGCATGTCGTCTGTGACGGGATCGCCCCAGTTGGTGGTGCGCAGGTTGTAGTCGCAGAGCAGGGGGACGCCGCCCCGGTCGCGTATCGCCGCGACCAGCGGGTTGACGACGCCGATCAGAGCCACCTTCGCGCCTTCGGGGATGTCGAGAAGGCCGGTGACTGCGGCGTCCCTGGCCCGGGCGCGCGTGTCGGGTGTCCCGGCCGGGAGCGTGACGGTATCCGCGCCGGGATGCGCGGAGTGCGGCTGGAGGCGGGCCAGATAGGCGTCGAGAGCCGCGACGCCGACGGCGGGCTTCTCGTGCCGGATGAGCTGGTCGAGGGTGTGGCCGGAGGCGTCGGCGCAGAAGTCGGGGCCGAGGTCGCCTGCTTCGAAGGAGCACGCCCCGAAGACGTTCCCGGACCGCAGCAGGAGGTAGTGGTTGCGGTAGGTGACCTGGCTGCCCGCAAGGCGGGTGGTGTGGTGGAGCCAGAACGCGCTGGTCACCGTGAAATCTGCGGGAGGCTGGCCGTACACGCCGTCGAGGACCGCTTGGCGGAGTGAGGCTGTGGACCGGGGTGGTGGGGAGGGCATGCGGGCTCTCTTCTGTCGGGGGGTCGGCGGTCGGGGGCAGGCCGGTCGGGGGCTCCGATGGGACGGCGTCCCGGTCGGAGGGTCGCTCGGAGGAGGAAGCCTCAGCCGTTCTTCGTGACGCGGGAGTGCGGAGCAATCTCGGGCCCGCGCGCCGGGGCCCGCGGTGCGGCGCGGTGGGAGCTCACGCCGCTCCGGGAACGAGGACGGTCTCGTCGCGCGTGTGTGCGCTCTCCCCGGGCGGCCAGTCCATCACCGACCAGGGATGACGCAGGTCGTCGTGGGTGGTGACCTCGTGCGGGACCATCGAGCCCAGTCCGAAGGCCTTGCAGTGGTGGGCGTAGGCGGTGTCGACGTAGCGGTGCCCGGTGTCGGCTGCGAGAAAGACGTAGGTGGGTGCGTCGTCGCGTGCACGCTCCCAGAGGGTCGCGAGGTACGCCGCTCCGGCGGACAGGCCGGCGAAGATCCCGCTGGCGCGGAGGAGTTCGACGGCGCCGGACATGGCGTAGTCGAAGTTCACCCAGTGGATGCGGTCGTAGAGGTGGTGGCGGACGTTGTCGAAGGGAATGGAGCTGCCGATGCCCGCGATGATGATGTCGGGGTCGGAGACGTGCTCGCTGCCGAAGGTGACGCTGCCGAAGGGCTGCACGCCGGTGAGGCTGACCTTGCGCCCCGCCTCGCGCAGGTACGTGGAGATCGCTCCTGTGGAGGCCCCGGTGCCGACGCCTCCGACCAGGGTGAGGGGGCCCTCGGGTACTTCGTCCCCGATCAGCGCGGCCACGTCGCGATACCCCAGGTAGTGGATGTCGTCGTGGTACTGCCGCATCCAGTGGTAGTCGGGGTTCTTCTTCAGCAGTTCGCCGATCCGTTCGACGCGAAGGTTCTGGTCCAGCCGCAGGTTCTTGGACGGGCGGACCTGTTCGAGAGTGGCACCGAGTACCTCCAGTTGGACGCGGAGCGTGCGGTCGACGGTGGTGGAGCCGACGATGTGGCATCGCAGGCCGTACCGGTGGCAGGCGAGGGCCAGGGCGTGTGCGTAGATGCCACTGGAGCTGTCGACGAGCGTGTCGCCGGGGGCGACCTGTCCGGTCTCCAGCAGGTGGCGGACGGCGCCGAGCGCCGAGTAGAGCTTCATCGTCTCGAAACGGACGCAGACCGCTCCGGGAGGAATCCTGACCAGGTCGGGTTCCTTGAGTGCTTCGGCTATGTGCTCGTACATGGTCGGTGTCTCCCGCTCAGGCCTGGTGTCCGCGGCGCATCCTGAACAGGTACGCCTGGCAGTTGTCGCCCTCCCAGGTCTGCCGGTGGACGACCTCCGGTATGAAGCCCGCGTCGATCGCGTGAGCGACGATGTCCTTCAGCTCGGAGGTGTTGGAGACGATCAGGTACACCTCGCCGCCGGGCGCGAGGAGATCACGGGCCTCGATCTGGTCGAAGAAGCGCCTCACGATCTCGATGCCCACGCACACGTTGCGGATGACCGTCGGGTCGTCGCTGGTCCGGGTGCTGACGGCAGGCGGGTTGAAGGTGATGACGTCGAGACGGGCGGAGTCCGGGAACTCCTCGAACAGATGGGAGACGAGCGGCCGGAAAGTGGTGTCCGGCCGTTGGGGAACGAGACGTTCGTAGCCGGCGCGGGCCGTCGCCACGCTGTCCGGGTGGATGTCCGCCGCCCAGATCTCACGGGCACCCATGATTCCGGCGATCACGGCTTCCACGCCGAGACCGACGCCGATCGCCGCATAGGAACGTCCCGCGAGCGCGATGGTGCCGTCCAGCATGCGGTCGTGGATGATCCGGCTGGTGTCACCGGGCCGGAAGACCCCCGGCGGCAGCTCGAACGACCAGCCGTTGTAGGAGTAGGCGCGCTGCGTGTGGATGTCGGACGAGGAGCTGTTGAGGGCCAGGATCTCGTCGCGGGGCAGGGTGTCGGGCAGTTCGTCGAGCAGGGCGCGGACGGCGTCCTGGGAAGGGGCAACGTCCGCTGAAGTCCGGTCGGTCATGTGTCCTCCGCGATCGGGACTGGTGTGTGTGTGGGGGGGGTGGGGGGGAAGGTGCGGTCACGCACCGGGCGCGGGCGCGACCACCGCGGGGTCCAGCCGGGTTCTGCTCAGGTCCGACGCGCCGACGAGTTCTCTGGCCTGACGGGTTCGGGGCGTGTGGAGAACCTCCTCGGGGGTTCCGTCCTCGACGATGCGTCCGCCGTCGAGGACGACGATGTGGTGGGCGACGGCGGAGAGCAGTTCCAGGTCGTGGCTCACCCAGAGCAGAGCCGTGCCGTACTCGCCGCGCAGCCGGGCGAGTTCGTCCACAACCGCTCGGGTCGCGTCGGGGTCGAGGGCGGTGGTGATCTCGTCGCAGACGAGCACGTCCGGCCGGGCCAGCACGGCACGGGCGAGGGCCGCGCGCTGGAGTTCGCCTCCGGACAGGCCGCCGGGACGCCGCTCGACGGTGTCGGGGGCGATCCCGAGACGGGTGAGGAGGTCACGCGCCTCCGCCCGGGCACGGTCCGGTGCCACCTCGCGCAGCCGTACGGCGGTGCGGGCGACCTGTTCCGCCACCGGGCGGCGCTCGTCGAACGACGTGCGCACCTCCTGCCACACGTACTGCACGCGCCGCTTCTGCTCCCCGGAGCGGCGGCGCAGTACGGGAAGCGGGGTCCCGTCCAGCAGCACCTCGCCGCGGTGGCGCTCGTGGAGGCCCGCGATGCAGCGGGCGAGTGTCGTCTTGCCGCTTCCGGAGACCCCGGCGACGCCGAGGCACGCGCCTGCGGGCAGTTCGAGCCCGATGCAGTCCAGCACACGCCCTCGGCCGCGGCCGTGGAGATGCGCGGTCAGGTCGCGTACCTCCAGCACCGGGGGCCGTGCGAAGGCGTCGTGAGGGGTGTGCCGTTCGGCGGACACGGGCCGTCGAGGGGGAAGTGCCTCCTCCGGTTCCCCCGCAGCGGTCACCCGTCCGCGGTGCAGGACGACGACGTGGTCGGCGAGCGCACGGACCAGATCGTGGTCGTGGCTGAGCAGCAGGACTGCCAGGCCGGCACCGGCCAGGCCGGCCAGTTCCTCCGCCAGCCGCATGCGGGTGACCGTGTCGAGACCGGTGCTCGGCTCGTCGAGTACCAGTGCTTGGGGGCGGCACACGAGGGTCTGCGCGAGCGCCACGCGCTGGCGCTGCCCGCCGGAGAACTGGTGGGGGAAGCGTCGCCGCGTGTCCCGGCCGGCGGGCAGTTGCGCCGCCTGGAGCGCCTTGGTCACCGCTCCCGTGCCGGGCCCGTGGTGCAGCCGCGCCAGTTCGGCCAGCACGGTCCCGGTGCGCCGCGCCGGGTTCAGGGCACTGCCCGGGTGCTGGGGCATGTAGGCGACGACGCGGCCCGGTATCCCGGCGGCCTCGCGGGTCACTCCGTCGCCGTCCACGACGGTGACGGAGCCGGCCGTGACCCTGCCGGTGAGGCTCACCCCCGGGCCGGCCTCGCCCAGCAGGGCCAGGGCCGCCGTGGTCTTGCCACTGCCGGAGGGCCCGACGAGGGCGGTGACCCGTCGCGGGTGCAGGTCGAAGTCGACCGCGTCGAGGAGCAGGGTCTCCCCCACCCGAGCTGTGAGCCCGCGTGCGGAGACCACGGGCGCTTGCAGGGTCATCGAGCGGCCTCCTCTTGGAGAGGGCGAGAACGCGCCAGTCTGTGGTCGGCGAGCAGGTTGAGGCCCACGGTGAACATGACGAGCAGAGCGGCGGGTGCCGCCACGGCCCACGGCTGGAGCAGCAGGCCCTCACGACTCCGGGCGATGCTCACCGCCCAGTCGGGCGCCGTCGGACTCAGCCCGAGGCCCAGATAGTTCGCGGACCCGACCAGGAACACGGCGAAGGTGATGCGGGTGCCGATGTCGGCGGCGACCGGGGGCAGCACCGAACGTGCCACCCAGTCGAGTTGAATTCGTGCCCGGGACTCGCCCTGCAGCCGCAGCGCCTCGGCGACGGGGCTGCTCGCGGCGTCCAGAGCGGCTGCCCGCACAAGTCGCGCGACCGGCGGCACGTTGACGGCGGCCACCGCGACGGTGATGGCGACGGGCGACCCCCGCCATCCCACAGCGACCACACTGATCACCAGGAGGGTGGGCAGCGGGAGCAGCACGTCCAGCGGACGGATGAGGAGTTCGTCCAACCAGCGGCTGCGGGCCGACGCCGCGAGCAGGCCGACACAGCCACCGAGAAGGTAGGAGAGTGCCACGGCACCGAGCGCCATGCCCAGCGCGCTGCGGCCACCGTGCAGGAGCAGGGCCAGCACGTCGCGGCCCAGGCCGTCCGTCCCGAGCGGGTGCGCGCCGCCGCTGCCGGCATAGGGCAGGGCCTCCCCCGGCGCGGGGACGTCGGCGAACAGCGGGCCGGCCAGCGCCAGCCCCACAGGAAGAACGAGCAGCAGGCCGCCGAGGGACGCCGTCACGGTCTTCGTCTTCACCGGAGCACCTCCGTCCGGGGAACGAGCCGATGGCAGACCAGGTCCGCAGCGAGGCTGAAGAGGAGCGCGGCGACGGCGAGTACGAGTGCCAGCCCCTGCACCGTCGGCACATCCCGGGCCTCCACCGCGCCGACCAGGGCGCTGGCCACGCCGGGGATGGCGAAGACGGCCTCGACGATCAGGACGCCGCCCACCAGGTTGTCGCCCACCCGGGCGAGCTCCTGGATGCCGGGGACGGCCGCGTTGGGCAGCACGTGCCGCACCAGCAGCGTCCGGCGCGGCACGCCCAGGCGGCGCGCCTGGGCCACGTAGCCGGCGTGCAGCACCGTCACCATCCCGGCCCGCACCTGCCGGGAGAGCAGGCAGATCATCCGGGCGGCGACCACGGTGACCGGCAGGACCAGCAGTGCTGGCTGCACCAGGAGTTCGGCGGCACCCACCCCGACCCAGGTCGCCGGGAGCCAGCCGAGCCGCAGGGACAGTCCGGCCACCAGCAGCAGAGCGAGGACGAAGTCGGGAACCGAGTTCAGCGTGAGCGTCAGGGAGGTGACGGCACGATCCAGGCGCCCTCCCTCGCGCAGCCCCGAGAGCACCCCGAGCAGCACCGCGAGCGGCACGACCACGGCGAGGGTCACCGCGGCGAGCACCAGGGTGACCGCGGCCGACTCGGCCAGGACGTCCAGGACGGGCCCACCGCTGACCAGGGAGGTGCCGAGGTCGCCGGTGAGCATGCCGTGGGCCCAGTCCCCGAACCGCTCCAGGGGCGGCCGGTCGAGCTGGAGCTGCTCGCGCAGCGCCTGCACCTGTTCCGGTGTGGCGTCCTCGTTGTTGCGGACGTCCGCGGCGTCACCGGGAAGCAGGGAGGTCAGAGCGAAGACGAGGACGGTGAGCAGAGCGAGTTGAACGACTCCCAGAGCGAGCCGCTGCAAGGCGTACCCGCGCATCGTCAGGCCAGCCACACTTTGTCGAAACGGCCCGAGTCCATCGTGTTGGGCGGGGCCTCCTTGACGCCGCCCACCCGCGAGGAGACGGCGTTCAGCCAGTCCGGGTGGCCCCAGAACAACAGCCCGCCCTCGTCGCGAACGGTGCGCTGGAGCTCGCCGTACAGCCGGGTGCGGGGCGCCTCGTCGGTGGTCGACTGCGCCTCGGCGAAGGTCTTGTCGAAGTCACGGCGGCGCCACGCGGAGGCGTTGAACGGCGACTCCGTCAGCAGCCGGTCGTTGAGGTAGTTGGGGATCGTCATGGCTCCCGAGCGGTGGCTGCCCATCGCGCCCTTGGCCAGCTGGTCCTTGAAGTAGGTTTCCGGGGAGCCCTGGTCGATCCTGATCCGCACCCCCGCTTCGGCGGCCTGCTCGGCGAACAGCGTGGCGGCCTCGACGAACCCGGCGGCGGCGGAGGAGGTGAAGATCGAGAACGCCTTGTTCAGCGCCCCTGCCTTCTTCAGCAGCGAGCGGGCCTCGGCGACGTCACGCCGGCGCTGCGGGACGTCCTCGGGGTAGTACTGGTAGCCCTTGCCGAACATGTCGTTGCCGACCGTGCCCCGGCCCGCCAGCACCACGTCGACCAACTTCTGCCGGTCGGCCAGGAGCTTGAAGGCGAGCGTGACGTCCGGATTGTCGAACGGCTCCCGGTCGCACTTCATGACGATCGCCTGCGCGGTGCCGGCCTTCGCCGTCACGATGCGCACCGAGCCGTCCGCCTCCGCCGTGCGGGCGAAGGTCGGCGTCATCTCGTAGCCGTACTCCGCCTCACCGGCGCGCAGGGCATTGCCACGGGCCTCGGCCTCCGCGGAGAGGATGCGCAGTTCGTCGACGTAGGCGCCGCCGTCCCAGTGGTCGTCGAACCGTTCGGCGGTGAACGACTGCCCGGGCCGGAAGGACGTGAGCCGGAAGGCGCCGGTCCCGACAGGCCGGGAAGGGTCGTCGTAGCGGGAGCTGACGATCGCGGTGCCGAGTGTGCCCAGCAGGGAGGGGAAATCGGCGGACGGCCGGGTGAGCCGGAGTTCGACGGTGTTCTTGCCTATGCTGCGGCTCTTCTTGAGGTCGACGACGGACAGCAGCGACTGCGCGAAGTGGCTCGTGGCCTTCGGGTCGAGAATGCGGGCGAGGCTGAACAGCACATCGTCGGGTACGAGCTTCTTCCCGTCGTGGAACGTCGCGTCCCGCAGGGTGAACCGCCACACGGTCGCCTCGGCGTCGGACTCCCACTTCGTGGCGAGTCGCGGAACGGGTGCCATGGAGGCGTCCAGCTCGACGAGCCGGTCGAACAGGGCCTTGGTGCGGGCCATGTCGATGGCCAGCGCCTCGGCGTGCGGGTCGATGGTCTCCCGCTCGCCTCCCCCGGTGAACAGCGCGCGGAACTGCCCGCCACGCTGCGGCCCGCCCTTCGCCCCGTCACTCCCGCTCCCCGTCCCGGCGCCGCAGCCGGTGAGCGCCAGGGCTCCTGCCGTGCTCGCGGTGCCCGCCAGGGCGAGGAAGTTCCTGCGGCTGCGGGGTGTGGACATGCTGCTCCCTCAGTGCGACGACATGGCCCGGTCCGCGACAGGCGGAGTCGCGCGGTCACCGGGAACGAGAACGGTAGCACTGTAATGAAAACGATTATCGACGTCTACTGAGGGACAGGACACACCTGAAGGCACGCAGGGAGTACGCGTCGCCTCGGGGAACCCGTCACGCACACCGACGCCCCGGAGTTGCCCCCGTCCGGCCACTCCGCCGGTGCCCCTCACCGCAGGACCCTCACCTCGCATGTTGGAACGGTGAGTTGACTTCGTTGACCGGGACCGCCTCCTGGGCTCGAGGGGGAGCTTCGTCACCGTGTCGAGGTGGAGTCCCGCTTCCGGCGGACCGGCAGAACCGCCGGCACGTGGCTGACGAGGGCGTCGTACTCGTGCCTGCCGAACGGCTGGCGAGCGAGCCACTTGATCGCCCCGACGTGGCCGGCGGCGAGACGGTGGTGCAGGCCGTGCGCGACGGCGGAACCGAACAGGTCGTCGGGTGCGTCGCCCGGGATCGCCGCCACCAGCCCCGCGTACAGCCTCGGGGTGGCGACCGCACCGCCCGGACCCTGCCAGGCGTGCAGTCGCAGTGCCAGCTCACGCAGCGCCTCGGTGGCCTCGGTGCGGGCCGCCGAACTCTGACCGGCCCGGACCCGGTGCACGGACGACCCGCAGTCGATCTGTGCGGTCGGAACGTACGGGCCGAACTCCTTCCGGAGGCAGCGCAGCAACCGTCCCTTCCCCCCCTCCCCAGGCCGCCGACCGAGGATCACCACGGGGAGGTCCGGGCCGTAGAGCGGCCTGCGATGACGACCCGTGCGCGTCGTCCCGAGCAACCGGGCGAAAAGTCCGTCGTCGGCGAGCAGCGTGTCGAAGCCGAGTGTGCCGGGCGCGGACGGGCTCCCCCGGGGTCGGCAGCCGCGAGCGGCCGGTGACGGGGGTCAGGTCGCCGCCCGCAGCGCGCTCACGTGGTCGGACCCTCTGCCGAAGCACCGCGGGGGATTGTTCAGCAGGTGCATCCGCAGCCGTGAACGATCCCCCGCGCGGGCCGATCCGGTCAAGGGGCCGGGGTGCGGTGGAGACGGGCCGACAGGTGGCGCTGCATCGGCTGTCCCACGGCCTGCAGGTCGTGGTGGAAGTCGAGGGTGTCCGCGTCGGTGAGGGTGTAGCGGCGGCGGCTGGCGTCGACCTGCTTCGCCGTGGGGGTGAGGGCCACCTGACCGCTGACGAGGTCGGCCGAGCCGGAGCCGGACCGGCCGGTCAGAAGCTCGGCGACGCCGGTGGGCTGCGTGATCAGCGCTTCCACGTGCCCGTCGGGCTGCAGCCGCCACCAGCCGGTCTCGCGTGCGGAGGGACGCAGCGGGGTGCCGTCCGCGTCGACGAGCCAGGCACGCGCCTCGTAGTGCAGGAAAGGGCGGCCGTCGTGGCTGAAGGTGACCTGCTGCCGGTAGGCGAAGTCGCCGTCGAGCGTGGGATATCCGCCGTGTCCGCTGCCGACCCAGGTGCCCAGCAGGCCGGTCACCGGTTCGAGCAGTGCGTGCGGCGCGGGATCCTCTTCCGGACTCCGCGCGTCGCGGAAGGGTGACTGTCCCGGTACGGGGTCGGCCATGGGCTGTCTCCTGGTTCGGCACCGGCTCCCGAGCCGGGGTGGGAGCCCCGGCCGGGTTCGTACGGGGGCCGACGGTACGCGACGGGGCCGGGGTGCCGCGGAGCGGCACCCCGGCCCCGGAGGCGCGCATGTCAGGTGTCCGCGGCCACGGCGCAGAGCTGTTCGCGGTCGCGCACCTCCATCTTGGCGATGAGCTGGGCGACATGCTTCTCCACCGTGCGCGGCGAGATGTACAGGCGGGCCGCGATGCCCTTGTTGCTGAGGCGCTCGGCCAGCAGCTGGAACACCTCGTACTCCCGCACGGTCACGCCGCGGGCCCGCAGAGCAGCGGGGATGCGGTCCGTGCCGCTCCGGCGCTGCCGGACGGACACGCCGCTGCGGCGCAGCAGGGCCCGGCACGCGCCGGCCACGGCGGGCACGTCCCTGCCGTGGAAGCACTCCTCCGCCTCCCTCAGCCAGGTGACGGGATCGCCCCAGTCGTCGTCGAGGGCCGCCTCCGCCACCAGCCGGAGTCCCAGATGCCGGGCGACGGGGAAACTCTCGGCGTGCCGTGCGCCTTCGGCGACGGCCTCGGCTGCTTCCTCGCCGCGTCCGTCACGGCCGAGCAGCACCGCACGGGCGAGCGCCACGAACTGCCGGTTCCAGCGCATCCGTCCGGCGGAAGTGGCGGACGCCTCGACGTAGCGGTCCCAGCCCGCGTCGCCGGACAGGACGTCCAACAGGATGCGCAGGCCGTGGCGCCCACCGAGGTGGAAGCGAGTAGGGCCGTCCTCCTCCCTGCTGCGCACCCGGTCGAGGTCCCGGAGCGCGCGCTCCCGGTCCTCCTCCAGCAGTGCGCAGAAGACGCGGGCGAGACCGAGCTGCAGGGGCTCCTCGTGGGAGCCCGCGCCTTCCCAGCGGGCGAACTCCTCCTCCGCGCGCTCCATCTCGGCGCGGTCCCCGCAGTGGGCGGCGGCGACGGAGCGGGCCATCAGGAGGTAGCGCGCGACGGGTGCCAGGCGCAGCCGTGTCGCGGTCTCCAGGCAGGCGTCGGCGTGCGCGGCGGCCGCGTCGAGCCGTCCGCGCAGGGTGTCGTGGAGCACGGTGATCGCGTCGATGGTCAGGGTGATCACAACGGCGCCCACCCGGGCCGCCTCGGCCCGGGCGGTCTGCAGCACGGCGGTCTCACCGTCCGCGAGCCACTGGCTGCCGCCCAGGTGGACCATGGCGTAGAGCCGGGGGATGGTGAGGCCGTGCTCCTCGGCGGTGCTACGGGCGCGTTCGAAGCAGTCGGCCGCTTCCGAGAGATCGCGTTCCCGGGCGAGCACCCCGAGGATCTCCCATGCCTGACAGGCGACGTGCGGCAGGGGGGCCTCGGGGAGCGAGGCGGACGCCACCGCGGCGCGCGCCAGCTTCTCGGCGTGCTGGGTGCGGTCCGCCCCGGGGGCGTCCAGTGCCAGGTGGGCGGCCACCACGTCGACGGACGCGGTGTGTTCGCTGCCCGGCGTGGCGGAAAGCAGCCTCCGGGCTTCCGCCACCTGCGCCTCGCCGTCCGCGCCGCGGCCGGCGAGGTGGGCAATGCGGGCGAGCCTGGTGTGCAGGTCGGCGAGCCGGCTCGCGGCCACTCCGGTGCCCACGGTGTCGTGCAGGGTCTCCGCGAGGCGGAGCGCACGGTCCAGTTCGCCCGCTTCGGCGAGCGCGGGCAGGAGGACCTGCAGCGTGTCCGCGCGCGCCGTGGTGTCCCGGCCGTCGGCCAGCAGTTCGTCTGCCCCTTCGAGCAGGGTGATCGCCGACTGCACCGCACCGCGGTCCAACGCTCTGCGGCCTGCTTCGGTGAAGAGCCGGGCGGCGACGTCCGTCTCCCCCGCGTCACGGCGCAGCGCCGCCACCAGGGCGCACCATTCGCCGTCCAGCGCGGGATGCAGCGACTCCGCGGCGTCGGCGGCCCGGCGGCTGAGGGAGGCGCGTTCGAAGGAGGTGAGCTGGGCGAGGAGCGCCTCCGCGGTGAGGGGGTGGCGGAAGGCGTACCAGTCGGGCGCGGGGTCGTCGGGGACGACGAGTTGGGCGGCCACGCCGGCGTGCAGGTGGCTGAGCAGGCTCCGGTCGTCGATCTCCGTGGTGCGCTGCAGGACGGAGAGGGGGAAGCGCCGCCCGAGCACGGCGGCGGCGGACAGCAGTTCGCGGCCCTGCGGCCCGAGGCGGTCGGTACGCCGGGCTATCCCCTGCACCAGAGTGCTGGGCACGGCGGTCCGCTGGGGCCCGATGGCACGCCAGCCGTCGGCGCCCTGCACCAGGGAGCCGCTGTTGACGAGGCCGTGTAACAGCTCCTCGACCAGGAACGGGTTCCCCGCACTGTCCTGCCAGAGTCTCTCGACGACGGCTCGGGGCACCTGATCCGGCTCCGTCCCGAGGCTCGACGCGACCATGCTCACGACCTGGTCCTCCGTCAGCGGACGGAGGGCGAGGAGTTCCCCGGAGCGGCGCTGCGCCGCGGAGCGCGCCAGGTCGAGGGCGGGACAGGGCTCGGCGCGGGTGGTCACCAGGAGCGCCACGGGGAGTTGGGACAGGTTGTCGATCAGGTACTCGACGACGACAAGGGTCTCGGTGTCGGCGTCGTGCAGGTCCTCGAGGACGAGCATGCAGCCGCCGTCGCGCCCGACGACGGCGAGGAGGCGCAGCACGGCCTCCGCCAGGACGACCAGCGACTCGTCGCCGTGTTCCCCGGTGCTCCAGTCGGGCACGAGCCGGCCCAGCACGGGCCGGTAGGGCCCGAGTCCGGACTCCTCGACCGGGGGCCCGGTGCGGAAGAGCGACATCAGCGCCTCCGTCAGGGGCCGGAAGGGCAGCATCGGCCCGATGGTGCTGCCGCGGCCCGTCATGACGCGCATCCCGGCGCCGACCGCTCGCCCGGTCGCCTCCGCCGCCAGGCGGGACTTGCCGATGCCGCCCTCGCCGGCGAGGAAGACCGAGTGGCCGCGGCTGGCGATCCCGGATTGCACCAGCGACTCCAACCGGGCGAGTTCTTCCTCGCGGCCGACAGTCTGCGGAACGTGAGGCTGCATGAGGCGGAATGTACCCGCCATGTGCACGAGTTGGTCACATCTCGGAGATGACCAATCGTTCTCCCGGCGGCACAACGGCAGTGGGCCCGGTCGCCCGGGAGGGCGGCCGGGCCGACGGCGGTGGCCCGCTGCGTCGTGTCAGGAGGGCACGACGGGCACGCTGACGCTGGTGTGCACCTCGTTCAGGACCGGCACCAGGCCCGTGCCCAGGTTGAGTCCGGCGAGGACCTGCGCACGGGCGGAACGGCCGGCGCGTCCCGTCGGTCTGATCTCGCCGGCCGGTCCTGCGACGAGCGCCGCTCCGTCGCCCTCGCGGGGGGACACGGCCTGGCGTGCGGTGTGCTGACGCATGGGTGGTTCCTTTCGGTGGGTGGGATGGTCACATGACGGTCGGGGTGGGGAAGGGTGTGTGGGAGGTGCGTTCCGGGGTCTCGCAGGCTCCGTCGGACCGGCCGCCCCGGGCGCCCGTACGCCTCCGGGAGTTCGTGCCGCTCCGGGCGGCGCCGCCGTGCCCCTCGAAGCCGGCGGCCCCCGGTTCGGGCCGGGGCGGGGTGTCGAGGAGCAGCACGGACGGCACGTGCCGGTCCGCGCCGAGACGCAGCAGCGCGTAGCCGATTCCGGCGAGTCCGCTCAGCAGCCCGGGAGTGCGGGTGCCCTCGGGCGTGCCGCACCGCGGGCCGCACTGGTCGAGAGCGCCGAGTACCAGGCCCGAACGGTGGCGGAGCAGGTCTCCGGCAGCGGTGTTCCCGGAGGTCCGCAGCAGGTGCAGGGCCTCCACGACACCGAGTTCGCCGTGGCACAGGCTCAGATCGGCGCCGACCGGGGTGGCGGCCAGCTGCTTGAGCCAGGGGCCGACGTCGGCGGACGACTCCTGGCCCACCGGGCCGAGTTCGAGGGTCGGGAGCAGCGCGCCGGCCATCCCGGAGCACCAGCTGTGGTCGTCGCCGGCACGGCGGGCCCGCTGGAGCGCAGTCCGGTGCACTGCGCGGGCCACCTCGGCGTACCGCGTGCGGCGGCCGTCCCGGGCCGCATAGCGGGCCAGTGCCCAGCCGACGCCGGCGAGGCCGTCGGCGAAGCCGTGGGGCGAACCGCCGCCGGACGACGGGGGGACGGCGGGCGCGGCGAGGTGCGCCTCGGCCGCCGGCAGGAGGCGTGCGGCGAAGTCGTCGGCCAGCGAGGCGGCGTGCGGGAGACCGGTCTCGCGGTGTACGGCGAGGGCGGCGACCAGCGCACCGGCCGTTCCGTCGCCGAGACCCGTCGGCCCGTCGTCCTCCTCGGCCGCCGCCGCTCCCGCGGCCGCCCAGGCGGTCAGGGCGTCCGCGAGACCGTCGCCGGCGGTCCCGCCGAGCAGCGTGCCGAGCCGGGCGAGGGCGTAGCACAGGCCGCCGAGCCCGTTGAAGCCGCCGATGCCCACCGCGCGGGCCAGCCGGGGGTCGTCGGCCAGGGCGCGGGTGAGGAGCGGCAGGGGACGTGCCGCGTCCGCGGCGAGTTCGGTGTAGCGCGCGACGCCGGTGAGCGCCCCCAGTTGGGCCAGGAAGAGGGCCGGGCCGGTGTACCCGTGGGCGAGGCCCGCCCCCATCGGCAGCACGGACCAGTGCGCGCCGTCGACCGGTTCCATCCCGAGCCAGTTGGCGCGATCGTCCCGGTGGACGGCGCGGCCGACGATCTCGTCGGCGATTCCGCAGGCCGCCGCCATCAGCCGCCGCTCCCCGACTGCCGCCGCAGGCGGCGAAGACGGCAAGGGAGTTCCGCTGCGGTGGGCCTGGGGGCCGCTCCGGTGGACGGCCAGCGCCGAGGAGATCAGCCACTCCTGCTGGTGCCGCCCGACTTCGGACAGGTCACGGACCTTCTCGTGGGCGGACTGCAGCCCTGACCGGACCAGGAGGCCCGTCAGCCGGGTGCCGTCGGACGTCCAGGCGTGCCGGTACTGCGGGCGGTGCCGGAAGAGCGGTACGTCGCCCTGCCACAGGTCCGCGATCTCGGCTTCCACCAGCCGCTTGCGCAGCTCGTCGCCTTCCGACTCCAGATGGAGGGCGGCCAGAACGGCGTCCCGGTCCAGCGCGTCCCGGAGCAGTTCGGGGTGGGTGGACTCCTCCAGCAGCGTGCCGTACAGGCGCGTCGGGCGCGCGATCAGCCGCAGCTGGGCCTCCCCGCAAGCGCTCAACGGACCGCCGGGGGCGAGGAGTTCGTCCCGATGCGCGGTGAGCGCGTCGTATCCGGCACGGAAGCCGGACAGCAGCGCGGCTTCGTAAGCGCCCGGGTCGGCGTCCGCCCCGGCGCGTGCGGGAAGGTTGTCCGCCCCCGCGTAGGACTGCGGACGGCGCACCAGGCGCATGAGGTCGGTGCAGGGGTCGGCCCAGGTCACGCAGTAGGTGGGGTAGGTCCCGCCGCTCGATCCGCCGAGCGCCGACACATCCAGCGCCCCGTTCTCGCCGAACATCGGCTGCGGCAGGACGCAGGTGCGGTGCACGGAGGCCGCGAAGACGACCGCCGCCGGGTCGGAACCGGCCGTGGTGGCGGGGGGCACGGAGGGATGCAGCAGCGTCTCGACGTCCACGAGCACCGGCTGGTCCGCGCAGGCGATGAGGTTCTCGCAGTGCATGTCCACCCCCTCCACCGCGTGCAGGAGGGCGAGGAGGGCGCCCTGCCGCCGGTAGAAGCGGTCCACGTCGGCGTCCTCGTCGCACGGACGCCGCTCCACGTGCTCGACCCATCCGTAGCCCGGCCGGTCCAGCGTCGTCAGGGTCTGCAGCGCCAGGCCGGGCACCTTGCCGTTGAGCCAGTGGATCATCCGGTCCAGCGGGGCGTGCTGCGCCGTGGACCGGGGCTTGTACACCACGCGGGCGCCCGAGGCGAAGCGCAGCTTCGCCACCGACCGTCCCCGGTCGTGGGTGTCGCCCTGCCCGAGGTCCACCTCCACCACCGGGCCCGGGTCGTGTCCGCCGAACAGCGTGGTGCGAAGGGCGTCCCTGTCGGCCCGGTAGCGCTCCAGCACCTCTGCGGTGGCGTCGGAGGTCTGGAGGCAGAGCTGAGCCAGCAGCCGTGCCAGAACGGGATAGTCCGCGAACAGCCGGCAGAGGTCCTGCCGCCCGCCGGTGCGCCGGACGAAGTCCGCGAAGCGGGTGCGGGGGTCCGCGCCGGAGAGCCTGCCGGCCTCCCGTGCCCGGTGGAGTTCCAGGACCAGGGTGCGGGCCGCGGGTTCGGCGAGCCGCCGTCCCAGCCGTTCGGAGAAGCGATCGTTGACGCGGGCGGCGTCCACGACCTGGGAGTCCTGCGGCACTCCGGCCTGCAGACGGAGCGCGGCGGCGCGTACCAGCGGCGCGAAGACCTGGGCGAACGCCGCCCGCCAGTCGCCGTCCGGCCCGGCCTCGGGGGCCGCGGCAGGGGCGTCGGCCAGCGCGTCGGCCACGAACCGTGCCCAGGAAGGGAGTTCGCTGCGGCCGGCCAGGCGGGCCGCCGGCTCCGAGGCCAGCGCGGCGAGTTCGCCCTCTCCCAGCTGGAGGGCGTCCAGACGCAGGGCCATCGCCCCGTCCGGATCGAGTGTCCGGGTACGTCGCCGCCAGTCGTCGAGTTCCGCACCCGTCGCGGCGGTGACCGCCTCGGCGGCGCCGGCGTGGAGCCGGTCGCGCAGGGTGAGCCCACGCGCCCACCAGTACGGGGCGAGGCCTTCTCCCGCGGGGTCGTGGAAGGATCTCGGGTTCGTCACGTCCCCCACGCTGTCAGCGACCGCGGACTCCCGCATGGGTAACGCGCCCCCATATTCCCCCACGGCATTCCGGGTGTACGCGCAGCCTGCGGCGGCCCGGTCTCCGGCGCGTGACGGGGGCGCTGGTCGGAGGCCGCGGCCGGCCGGGCACGGGAGGTCCGCGCAGGAGCCGCGGAATGTGGGGGCGCGCTCCCCATGCGGGGCGCACGGTCCCCTTCCGAAGATGACTACCGCCCGGCAGGCAGCGTCTCCTCGGCGCTGAGAAAGATCCGCGCCGGGCCCGGTACTCGGCCGGACACAGTAACAGGAGAGGGGATCATGAAGGCTGCCACCGCCACCACCCGGCAACCCGCGACGTTCGGCGAGGTGCTGCGCACCCACCGGCGACGCGCGGGCATGACGCAGCAACAGGTAGCCGACCTGGCCACGTTGAGTGTCCGCGCCGTACGCGACCTGGAGAGCGGCCGGGCCCGGCGTCCCCGGCGGGCGACCGTCCAGCTGCTGGGCGACGTGCTGCGGCTCAGCGGCGGGAGCCGCGCCGCGTTCGAGGCGGCCGCCGATCCGCTGCCGCAGCCCGGGCACGGAGGCGAGGTCGACTGGCTGCCGCCGGTCTCCCCGACTCCGCTGATCGGCAGGGAACGCGAACTCCGCGCCCTGAGCGACCTGCTGACGTTCGAACGCCACAGACGGGTGTGCGTCGTCGGCATACCCGGCGTGGGCAAGACCCGCCTGGCCCTGGAGGTGGCCACCACTCTGCGCGACCGGGAGGGGTGGTCGGTGCTCTGGCGCGACGCGAGCGACGTCCCCGACGGCGGGAGCCTGGCGGAGTCGGCCGAGTGCGTGCTCGCGGGACGGGGCGCGGAGGACACGCTGCTCGTCGTCGACGGGGCGCGCGGCACTGCGGCAGCCGAGGCGGCCGGGCGCCTGCTGGACCGTTTTCCGCGCCTCCGGGTCGTCACCACCGCGCAGGTGCCGGGACAGGGCGACGGCGCCCACCTGATGCCGGTCGGTCCGCTCCCCGTTCCGGGCGGGCCGGACGGGAGGGGCGACGACGCGGCCGGCTGCCCCTCGGTGCGTCTCTTCAGGACGCACCTGCGGCGTCTGCGACCGCACCAGACGCTCGGCGTGGAGACGTCGGCCGCCGTCGCGGCCCTGTGCCGCTGGCTGGATGGGGTTCCCGCCCGGCTGGTGGACGCGGCGTCCTGGTGCCTCCTGCAGTCCCCGGAGGAACTTCTGCGCGCCATGACCGAGGCCGAGGACCCGGAGCGTTTCGCCTTCCCCCCGACGGACCCGGACGGCCTGCCGGACCCGCTGGCCCTCGCGCTCGCCGACGTCGGCAGCAGGGAGCGGGAACTGCTCGCACGCCTGGCGGCCCTGCCCGGCGGGTGGACGGTGGACGAGGCCGTCCTGCTGTCGGGCACGACCACCCGGCACACCGCCGGTTTGCTGCACGCGCTGCTCCTGCGGGGCCTGTTGCGGACGGCCGACGAGGAGGGGACCGACAGGTTCCGGGTGCTGAACCGCCTCCGCCCGTTGCTGGTCGCGGCGGGCGGCCGGACAGCGGCGTGAAGGCGGGCGTGCACGTGCCGGCCCTCCCGGAGGGCCGGCTGCCCCGCGTGCGGACGCGCCCCGACTTCCGGGTGCCCTCGATCTGCCGGTGACCTGCCGGTGCGACTTCCGATGACGCCCCCGTCCCGCTCCTACGGTGAATCCGCCGACCGCGCAAGGCGGTTCAGGCCCGGACCCGATCGAACGGCTGCGGAACGCCCCGCCGCCCGGAACGCCGCGTTCGAGGAGACCCCGACCCGCAGGGAATGAGGCCCACAGATGGAAGTCGCCGCCAGAGAGGTGTCCGGAACCCGCGCGGCGGGTCTGCACGTGGTGGTGTCCGGCGTGGCGTCCGACGCGCACACGTGGAACCTGGTGTTCCTCCAACTGCTCCTGGAGGAGCTCGGGCACCGCGTGACGAACCTGGGGCCCTGTGTTCCGGACCGGACCCTGCTCGCCGAGTGCCGGGAGCTGCGGCCCGACCTGCTGGTGCTCAGCAGCGTCAACGGGCACGGCGGCGCCGACGGCCGCAGGGTCGCCCGGCTGCTGCGCGAGGACCCGGAGTGCGGTCGCCTGCCGATGGTCATCGGCGGAAAGCTGGGGATCTCCGGGCCGGACGGGCAGGAGACCGGCCCGCTGCTCGAAGCGGGATTCGACGCGGTCTTCGAGGACGGCTCCGGCCTCGCCTCGTTCCGCTCCTTCCTGCAGTCCGTCGAGGCCGGACGGCGGGCGATACCGGCGAGCGTCGCCCCGTGAGCGGGGACGCGCCCGGCGCGGCGGTCCGCCCCACCGACCCGGGCGCCGCCCGGCTGCCCACCGCCCCGGCGGACGGTTCGTTCGGCGGGTTCGTGGAGGCCGCGCGGCGGGAGGGCCGGCTGGTGGTCCAGCCGCGGATGGGCATGAGTTCTCCCACGGCCATGCGATCCGGTCTGCTGGCCACGCGGGACGCCCGCGCCTGCACCGTCGGCACCCTCACGGTGGACAGCTACACCCGCGTCGGCGCACTGCAGGCGGCACGCCAGGCCCTCGCCGACGGCGTCGGCCTGAACGGCTACCCCCTCGTGACGCACCCGCGGACGACGACGCGCGAGGTGCTGGACGGCGTCGAGGGGCCACGGTTCCCCGTACAGGTGCGGCACGGTTCGGCCTGCCCGCAGGACATCATGCGGGCCCTGGTGGCCGCGGGCCTGCACGCCACGGAAGGCGGACCGGTCTCCTACTGCCTGCCGTACAGCCGCACCCCGCTCCGCGAGGCCGTCACGAACTGGTCCCACGCCTGCGACCTGCTGCTGCACGCCCGCGACGGGGGCGTCGAGCCCCATCTGGAGACGTTCGGCGGCTGCATGATGGGCCAGCTCTGCCCCCCCAGCCTGCTCGTGGCCCTCAGCGTGCTCGAAGGATTGTTCTTCGCCCAGCACGGGGTGCGCAGCGTCTCCCTGAGCTACGCCCAGCAGACCCACCCCCAGCAGGACGAGGAGGCGCTGCGGGCGCTGGACCGGCTCGCCCGCACGCTCATCCCCGACGTCGAACGGCACCTCGTCCTCTACGCCTACATGGGAGTCTTCCCCCGCACCCCGGAGGGGGCCCGCGGACTGCTGGAGGACGCCGCCCGGCTGGCGGTCCGCACCGGGGCGGCACGGCTCATCGTGAAGACGACGGCGGAGGCCCACCGCATCCCGACGGTCGAGGAGAACGTGCGGGCCCTGGAGGCCGCAGACCGTGCCGCGGCGGACGAGGCGGCAGCTGTCCGGCCCGCCGCCTCCGCGCCCGACACCGGGATCCACGCGGAGGCCTCGGCGCTCGTCGGCGCGGTCCTCGACCTCTCCCCCGATCTCACGGTCGCACTCCCCCGGGCCTTCCAGCGCGGCTATCTGGACGTGCCCTACTGCCTCCACCCGGACAACGCCCAGCGCTCCCGCGGCAGCATCGACGCCGAGGGGCGGCTGCGCTGGGCGGCCATCGGCAGCATGCCCCTGGGCGGCCTGGTGGAGATCACCGAGGCGCCGCGGATGACTTCCGGGGACCTGCTGCGCGCACTGGCCCACGTCGAACAGCGCTACGACCGGCCGGTCCTCGACCGGAGCCCCACCCCACCCGCCGCGATCGCAGGGTCCGGCATCCCACCCCACCCCACGAAGGACGGTGAACGTCTTGCTTCGCACTCCTGACGCCACGAGGCACCAGGCCGGCCCGCTCCCGCAGCAGTCCGGGACCGCCACGGCCGATTCCGGACGGCCCCGGCTGCCCCAGGAACCCCCGGTGCACCTCACCGACCCGGTGACCCGGGCCGTGATCAGAATCCAGGGAACGATGCTGGCCACGGCCCGCGCGCACCTGCGCGAAGCCGGGTTCACCGAGCTCCTGCCGCCCGTCATCGGGCCGGTCACGGACCCCGGCGTGCGCGGCTCCAAGCAGGTCGACGTGGACTACTACGGCCACCGCTACAAGCTGATGAGCAGCGCCATCCTGTACAAGCAGGCGTCGCTGCTCGCGTTCGACAAGATCTTCTGCATCGCCCCCTGCGTGCGCCTCGAACCGCTGGAGACCAGCAACACCAGCCGTCACCTGGCCGAGTTCCACCAGATCGACGTCGAGATCGCCGGCGCCGACCGGGAGGCGGCCATGGGCGTCGGCGAGGGCCTCGTGCGGGCCGTGGTGCGGGGGGTGCTGGACGCGCACTCCGACGACCTGAAGGAGCTCGGCCGCGACGTCTCCGCTCTCGCACCCCTGCTCGACGGGGCGTTCGGCTCGATGAAGCACGCCGAGGCCGTCTCCGCGCTGCACGTGCTGGGCCACGCGCAGTCCGCCGACGCGGAGATCGACTGGGAGGGAGAGGCGCTGCTGTCGCGGCAGAGCGAGCAGCCGTTCTTCGTCACCGACTACCCCAAGGGCTCGCGCGGCTTCTACGACCGCGAGAGCCGCACCGAGCCGGGCGCGCTGCGCAACTTCGACATCCTCGCGCCCGAGGGCTACGGGGAGCTGTGCAGCGGCAGCGAACGCGAGCACGACTACGGGCGCATCGTGACCCGGATGCGCGAGACCGGGGAGAACCCGGCCAAGTACGAGTGGTACCTGCGGATGGCGCGCCAGGGCATCCCCGCGAGCGCCGGTTTCGGCATCGGGCTGGAGCGCTTCACCCGCTACGTCGCCGGGCTGGACTCGGTGTGGCAGGCGAGCGCGTTCCCCAAGGTGCCGGGAGAGGTGACGCCGTGAACAGCCCCACGCCCGCACCGGCCGGTCCCGTCGCGGAAGGCTTCCCCTCCGACGCCGTCCGCGACCGGGCCCGCCGGGGCACGGCCGCCGTTTTCCCGCCCCTCGACGCGTACGGTTCGACGCTGTTCGGCGCGGACCCGGCGCGTCCCGCGCTCTGGGCCGACCCCCTCGACGCGTTCCGGCTGGTGCCTCCGGTCTTCATGCCGCAACGACTGGAGAAGCTGGTGGACCTGGCCCGCGAGCCGGTCCACCACGACGTCGAACTGACCTCGGCCTTCGGGGGGTTCGCGTCCGCCGCACCGGTGTACCTGTCCGCGTTCGGCTCCACCCGGATCGCCGGCGGCGACCTGGGCCTGGCAGCGAGCCGCCAGGCGGGCCGCCTGGGCATCCCGATGGTCGTCGGGGAGAACATCGTCCCGGTGGAGGGCTACGGCCGCTCCGACGGCACCGGGGGCGAGGACGGGGAGAAGGCCGAGCGGATGCTGCTGGCCCGGCTCCACGCCTACCTCGGCGGCGTACCCGACGGCGTCGGGGGCGTCGTGGTGCAGCAGAGCACCGAGGACGCGGACGCCGAGGTCTGGAACCTGGTGCACAGCGACCCGGGCGCCGCGCCCCTGCTGGACACCGGCCGGCTCGCCTTCGAGCTGAAGGTCGGTCAGGGAGCCAAGCCCGGCCTCGGCGGGATGACGGTGCTGCCGCACGCCCAGGCGGCGCGGGTGTCCGGGCAGTACACCGTGGACGGCTCGCTGGACGCGGGCGGCGAGCGCCTGCTGCGCTGCAGCAGTCCGGGAACGTTCACCGACGAGATCCTGCGGCAGCAGATCCGACTGATGCGCAACAACTTCCCCCGGGTGAAGGTGTGGGTGAAGCTGCCGCCCGGCCGGGACGTCGGAGCAGCGGCCCGCGTGGCCTGGGAGAGCGGCGCGGACGCGGTCACCGTCGACGGCGCCGAGGGCGGCAGCGGATGGGCGCCCACTGCGTTCCTGGACCACGTCGGTCTCCCGCTCGGCGAGTGCCTGCGACGTGTGGGACGTCCCGAGCACGACCTGCTCGCCTCCGGACGGATGTGGGAGGGGACCCGCGCGGTCAAGGCGCTCGCGCTGGGTGCCCGTGCGGTGGGGCTGGGCCGGGCCGCGCTGGTCGCGGTCGCCGAGGACCCCGAGAACGGCCTGGTGCGCCTGGTCGAGGCGCTGGCGCTGGAACTGCGGCTGCTCGTCAGCGCCGTGGGCAAGTACCGGGTCGGCGATCTGGGTCCGGAGGATCTGTGGTCGCCCGGCGGAGACGGCGTACCGGTGGAGGCGCCCACGGCCCTCGTGCCGGGAGGGGCGCCGTGAAGTACCTGGCGACCGGGCGCGCGGCCGCCCCCGTCCGCGCGCGCGCCGGCGGACTCTTCACGGCCCGTTACCTGAGCTTCGTCTCCGCCATGGGGCTGTCGTCGCTGGGTGACGCGGCCTGGTACGTCACCCTCGCCTGGACCCTGACCGAGACGACCAGCCCGGGAAGGGCGGGAGCGGTCCTCGCTCTGGCTTCGCTGCCGCGGCTGCTCACCCTGCTGGGCGGCGGGGCGATCGCCGACTCCGCCGGACCGCGCCGCGTGATGTTCCGCGCGGACGTGGCCCGGGCCGGGGTGATGGCGCTCGCCGCAGGGGTCGTCGTCGTGACCGGCCCCGACGTGGTGGTCCTGGTGGTCGCGGCCGCGGCTCTCGCCCTGTTCAGCGCGTTCTTCGTGCCGGCCTCCGGCGCGTTCCGGGCACGGTTGCTGCCCCGGGAGCACCTGGTGCGGGGCAATGCCCTCTACCTCAGCGGACTGCGCGGTGGCCAGGCCCTGGGAGGGCCGCTGGGCGGTGGACTGCTGGCGCTGGGCGGCGTTCCCCTCGTCGCCGTGGTCAACGCCGCGACCTTCGGCCTGGCCGCCTTCGCCGTACGCAAGGCGCGCGGCCTGCCCGGCAGTACGGACGACCGGGCGCGGGCCCACGGGGACGCGACGGCGGATGCCGCGAAGGACACGTCCCCGCCCACCTCCCGTACCTTCCGCCAGCAGATCGCCGACGGGCTGCGGACGGTGTTCCGCCGCCCGCGGCTGCGGTCCGTGCTGCTGGTCATCGGCCTGGTGGAACTCAGCGCCGCCGGTCCCGTGAACGTCGGCGTCGTGCTGCTGGCCGGCACCTACGGTTCGGGGGCCGGGGGAGCCGGCCTGCTCCTCACCCTGTTCACCGTGGGGGCGACCGCCGGGTTTCTGCTGACGCTGGTGTGGCCGGCCCGCCGCCGGGCGGGACGGGTGGTGCTGCTGGGGAGCGTGATCCAGGCGTGCAGCCTGGCCACGCTGGCCACGGTGTCGTCACTGCACTGGGCCCTCGTGCCCTACTGCCTGATCGGGCTGGTCTCCGGCGTCGGAGGCATCGTCCTGGTGTCCCTCGTGCAGCGCTGGTCTCCCGAGTCGGCCCGGGGGCGGGTGATGTCCGTGCAGGCCCTCCTGGTCTTCGGCGCCGCCCCGCTCGGCAACCTGCTGATCGGTGTGCTGGCCGAAGGCTTCGGCATGCGGACGGCGTTGACGGCGCACGCGGCGCTCGCCGCCTGCGCGGCACTGACCCTTCTTCTGGTGCGACCGCTGCGGGAGGCCCGCCTTGACTGACTCCGACACCATAGGCACGCGGGCGGGACACGGGGCCTCCTGCCCGGGACCGGCGGCCCCGCCCGAGACACGTTCGGTCGCTGAACTGTCCGTCCTGCTGCGGACCCGGGGCCTGCGGAGCACGGAGCTCGTCGCACGCTGCCGGTCCCGGATCGCAGCGGTCGATCACCGCGTGAACGCGGTGCTGGCACTCGACCCGAGCGCCGACGAGCAGGCCCGGGAGTCCGACGCGCGCCACGCGGCGGGCCGGTCGCGGGGGCCGCTGGACGGCATCCCGGTCCTGCTGAAGGACACCATCGACACCGCCGGACTCGCCACCAGCGCCGGTTCCCGGCTGCTGCGCGACGCACCGCCCGTGGCGGACGCGCCGCTGGTGACGCGGCTCCGCGCGGCCGGAGCGATCGTCCTGGGCAAGACGAACCTGTCCGAGTGGGCCAACTTCCGTTCGACGAGCGGCAGTGAGGGCTGGTCGGCGATGGGGGGACAGACGGAGAACCCGCACGCCCCGGGCCACAGTCCGTGGGGCTCGTCGGCGGGTTCCGCCGCCGCCGTCGCGGCCGGGATGGTCCCGTTGGCATTCGGCACCGAGACGGACGGCTCCCTGGTGTGTCCGGCGGGCGCGTGCGGCGTCGCGGCGCTGAAGCCGGAACCGGGGGCACTGCCCCTGGAGGGGATCGTGCCGGTCTCCACCGTGCAGGACGCCGCGGGCCCGATGGCCGCACGGCTCGGCGACGTGGCGACCGCGCTCGCCGTGCTGGGCGGGCTGCCGGTCTCCACCGTGCCGGCTCCCGTGTCCCCGGCCGGTCTGCGTCTGGGGCGCTGGCGCGTGCGCCGCATGGAACCGGCCGCGGAGGCCGTCCTGGACCGCGCCGAGGAACGGCTGCGGGCGGCGGGCGTGTCGGTGGTGCCGGTGACGCTGGACCTGCCGGTGGAGATGCTCGTGGAAGGGCTCCGGGCGCTGTACGCCGAGTTCCGCCCCAGCCTGGAGGGCTATCTGCGCACCCGCCCCGGCGCGCCGCGGACGCTGGAGGATCTGATCGCCGGCAACCGTGCCGACGCCGCCGAACTGGCGCTGTTCGGCCAGGATCTCTTCGAGCAGGCCGCGGAGGTCACGCCGGAGCAGCGCGCGCTGGCACCCGGCCGTCGGCGTCGTGCGCGGGACCTGGCCCGGACCCTGCTCGACGACACGCGGCGACAGCACGGCGTCGACGCCCTCGTCGCGGCGACCAACGGACCCGCCTGGCCCGTCGACCACCGGGCCGGGGATCCCCGCGTGAAGTCCAGCTGCACGCCCGCCGCCCTGGCCGGCTACCCGAACGCCTCCGTGCCCGTGGGGTTCTCGGGTGGCCTGCCGATCGGCATGTCCGTGTTCGGTCCCGCGGACACCCTCTCTCTGCTGCCGGTGGCCCTCGCCGTCGAGTCCTGTTGCGCCGAGTGGCGGGTCGCCGCCGCCGACGGCTTCTGAAAAGCCGCGGAGACCATTCGGATCGGCAGGAATGCAGTCGCGGAACTGCCGGTGAGCTGCCCCCACTGCTGCCGTTCGACCTCCTTTCTTCTTTCTATTCTCGACGTGTCCGGATTCACCGAAGAAAAGGAACATCCGCCATGACGAATCCCTTCGAGAACGACGATGTGCAGTACCTCGTGCTGACGAATCACGAGAACCAGCATTCGCTGTGGCCCGCCGATCTGGAGGTTCCGGCCGGCTGGGAGACGCAGCACGGCCCCGATGAACGAAAGGCGTGCCTTTCCTACATCGACGAGAACTGGCGCGACATGCGCCCGGCCTCGCTGATCGCCGACATGGCCAAGTCGGGCTGACGTCCCGCCCTTTTCCCGAACCGGCACCGTCTGCCGGCCCCTTTCTGCTCGCTCACGTCATGGAGATGGTGACCGTGTCCTCGTCATCGGTCGAGAACCTTTCGCAGATGCCCCCGTCCGCCACCTGGTCGTGTGTGCACGAGGCTTTCGAGGCCACCGCTCATCGGTTTCCGGACCTGACCGCGCTGATCTGTGGTGAGCAGAGCTTGACCTACCGCGAGGTGGACGAGGCCGCCAACCGTCTGGCCCACCACCTGCGCGCCTGCGGGGTGTCCCGCGGGGACACCGTCGCCGTCCTCCTCGACCGCGACCTCCCCCTGGCCACCACCACCCTCGCCGTCCTCAAAACCGGCGCCGCCTACACCCTCCTCGACCCCGACTTCCCCACCACCCGCCTGACCACCATCACCCACCACTCCCACGCCACCCACCTCCTCACCACCACCAGCCACAACACCCAATGGCTGGACGACGCGACCCAGGTAGTCCTCCTGGACCGCGACGAGGCGACCATCACCACACAGCCGGCCACACCACCAGACATCCCCATCACGCCCGAAGACACCGCCTGCGTGATGTTCACCTCCGGCTCCACCGGCACCCCCAAAGGCGTCGCCACCCCCCACCAAGCGCTCACCACCACCCTCACCCACCAGCACTTCACCACCACCACACCCGGCGACACCTGGCTCCAGTGCTCCCCCATCCCCTGGGACGCCTACGCCCTCGAACTCTTCACCCCCCTCCTCCACGGCGCCACCTGCATCCTCCAACCCGGAACCCGCCCCGACCCCGACACCATCGCCAACCTCATCACCACCCACCAACCCACCCACCTCCACCTCTCCGCCAGCCTCTTCAACCACCTCCTCGACACCCACCCCCACCTCCTCAACCACACCCACCACACCCTCACCGGCGGCGAACCCCTCTCCGTCCCCCACATCACCAAAGCCCTCAACAACCACCCCCACCTCACCCTCACCAACGGCTACTCACCCGTCGAATCCACCATCTTCACCACCACCCACACCATCACCCCCGAGGACACCCAACGCCCCACCATCCCCATCGGCACCCCCCTCCCCACCAAAAACACCCTCCTCCTCGACCCCCACCTCAACCCCGTCCCACCCGGCACCATCGGCGAGATCTACATGACCGGCACCGGACTCGCCCACGGCTACACCCACCAACCCGCCCTCACCGCCGAACGCTTCACCGCCAACCCCCACGGCCACCCCGGCGAGCGCATGTACCGCACCGGCGACCTCGCCCGCCAACTCCCCAACGGCACCCTCGAATACCACGGCCGCACCGACCACCAAATCAAAATCCGCGGCTACCGCATCGAACCCACCGAAATACAAACCACACTCACCAACCACCCCCACATCCGCCACACCGCAGTCCTCCCCCACCAACCCACCCCCGGCAACACCCAACTCGTCGCCTACATCGTCCCCGAAAGCGGAGTCGAGATCACGCCGGGCGAGCTGCGGCGCTACGTTTCCGGCCGGCTGCCGGAATACATGGTGCCGAGCACCTATGTCTTCCTCGACGCGCTGCCGCTGACCCCCAACGGCAAACTCGACCGCGCCGCCCTCCCCACACCCGACTTCCGCTCGACGGCTACCGAAGGCCGTGCCCCCGAAACGCCACTGGAACGACGGCTCTGCACGCTGTATGCCGAAATCCTGGACCTGGCGGAGGTGGGCGCCGACGCCGATTTCCTCCAGCTCGGCGGACACAGCCTGCTCGCCGCGCGTCTCGTCGCCCGCATACGCTCCGTACTCGACGCCGAGATCGGGGTCGGGGACGTCCTCCGGTCCCCCACCGTGGCAGAACTCGCGTCCGTGGTGGCCGGCGCCCCGAGCGCGCGCCCGGCACTGACCGCGGGACCGCGTCCCCAGCACGTCCCCCCTGCTCACGCGCAGCGGCGCATCTGGCTCCTGGACCAGGCGGCAGGCCCGTCTTCGCTCTACAACGTGCCGTTCACCGTGCGGCTGCACGGTGAACCGGACCAGGGGTGCCTGCGGGACGCCCTGCTGGACGTGATCACCCGTCACGAAGCGCTGCGGACCGTCTTCCCCGCCCCCGACGGCGAACCCCACCAGCACCTCCTCGAGTCCCGTGACGTCACGCTGCGCTGGGGTGTCTCCCGGGTCGCGCCCGAGGACGTGGACGGGGCGGTCCGTGCGGAGGCGGCCCGCCCGTTCGACCTGGCGGAGGAGAGTCCTTTCCGCGCCCGGCTGTTCTCCACCGGCGACGGTGCGCACGTGCTGCTGCTGGTGCTGCACCACATCGCCGGCGACGGCTGGTCCGTCGGCCCCCTCCTGCGCGACCTGAGTGCCGCCTACACCGCGCGCACCCGCGGCCACGCACCCGACTGGGACGAACTCCCCATCCAGTACGCCGACTACACCCTGTGGCAGCACGAACTCCTCGGCGACCCCGACGATCCCGGCAGCCTCCTCGCCACCCAGCTCGAGCACTGGCGCCACACCCTCACCGGCCTCCCGGAAGAACTCACCCTGCCGGTGCCGGGACGGCGTTCGGACGACAGCGCCCGCGCCGGTGCGGCACTGCCGCTGCACCTCCCGGCCGAGCTGCACGCCCGTGTGGTGGAACTGGCGCGGGAGACCGGCACCACCGTCTTCATGGTCCTCCACGCAGCCCTGGCCGCCACCCTCACCCGCCTCGGCGCCGGCACCGACATCCCCCTCGGCACCCCCGTCGCCGGACGCACCGACCAAGCCCTGGAACACCTGGTGGGCTTCTTCGTCAACACCCTCGTCCTCCGCACCGACACCAGCGGCAACCCCACCTTCCGCACCCTCCTGCACCGCGTACGCGACACCGACCTGGCCGCCTACGCCCACCAGGACCTCCCCTTCGAAACCCTCGTCGAAGACCTCAACCCGGCCCGCGCCGCCGGACGCAACCCGCTGTTCCAGACCATGCTCGTCCTCCAGAACAACGCCACCGGCACGCTCCGGATGGCCGGAGTGGAGGCGGAGGCGCCTCAGGTCCTGGCACTCGACTCGGCGAAGTTCGACATCACCGTCGACGTGACGGAACAGCACGACGACGGCGAACCGGCGGGGCTGACCGGCACGCTCACAACCGCCACCGACCTCTTCGACCGCCGGGCCGCCGAGGACTTCGCCGAGCGCTGGACGCGGCTGATCGAGGCAATGACCACGGACCCCGGTGCGACGATCGGCGACGTCGACATGCTGACGGCCGCGGAACGGGAGGCGCTGCGAAGCGAGCGGCAGGCGGTGCGTCGGGGGCCCGTGACGGGGACCGTGCAGGAGACCTTCGCATCCGCCGCCGACCGCCACCCCGACGCCACCGCACTCGTCTGCGAGCAGGAGCGTCTGACCTACCGCGAACTGGACCAGGCCGCCAACCGCCTCGCCCACCACCTCCGCTCCAGTGGGGTGACCCGCGGCGACACCGTGGCGATCCTTCTCCAGCGCGACGCCGGGCTGGTCGTGGCCCTGCTCGCCGTCCTGAAGGCCGGGGCGGGCTACACGCTGCTCGACCCTCACTTCCCCGCGGCGCGACTTCGTGCCGTCACCGACCAGGCGGACGTCAGCCATGTACTGAGCACCACCGCTCACGACGCGGGCTGGCGGAACGACGCGACGCAGCTCGTCCTGCTCGACCGGGACGCGGCCGCGATCGGCAACCTGCCGGCCACACCGCCGGCGCTCACGGTCTCGTCCGAGGACACCGCCTGCGTGATGTTCACCTCGGGCTCCACCGGTACCCCCAAGGGCGTCGTCACCCCCCACCGCGCACTGGTCGGCACGGTCCTCGGCCAGAGCTACGCGGACTTCGGTGCCGGGGAGACGTGGCTCCAGTGCTCGCCGATCTCGTGGGACGCCTTCGCACTCGAGCTGTTCGGGCCGCTGTTCCACGGGGGGACGTGCGTCCTCCACCCGGGGAACCGGGTCGACCCCGCCAAGGTGGCCGCACTGATCCGGCAGCACCGGGTCACCACCGCCTACCTGTCCAGCGGTCTGTTCAGCCACCTGCTGGACAACCATCCCGCAGCCTTCGAGGGTGTACGGGTCCTGATGTCCGGCGGTGAACGCCTCTCGCCGCCGCACTTCGCCCGTGCGCTGCGGGAGTATCCGGGGACCCGGTTCGTGAACGGCTACGGCCCGGTCGAGGCCGCCGTCTTCGCCACCGCGCACGCCATCTCACCGCAGGACCCGGCGTCCGGCTCGATCCCGGTGGGGAGGGCCCTGGCGGGCAAGCCCGTCCATGTCCTCGACGCACGGCTCCGGGAGGTGCCGCCCGGCGTTCTCGGTGAGGTGTACGTGGCGGGCCTCGGCCTCGCCCACGGGTACGCCGGCCTGCCCGGCCCGACCGCCGAGTGCTTCGTGGCGGACCCATACGGCCCTCCGGGCAGCGTGATGTACCGGACCGGGGACCTCGCGCGCCGCCGGGCCGACGGCACGATCGAGCATCACGGCCGCGCCGACGACCAGCTGAAGATCCGCGGTTTCCGCATCGATCCCGCAGAGGTGGCAGGCGCCCTCGCCGGTCATCCGGACGTGCGGCAGGCCGTGGTCACGCCCTACACGTCGGAGGCGACCGGCTCAGTGCAGCTCGTCGCCCATGTCGTCGGCCGCCGGGGCTCCGCCCCGGTCGACACCGCAGCGCTGCGCCGGTACGCCGAAGAGCACCTGCCGCCGCACCTGCTGCCCGCGAGCTACGTGCCGCTCGACGCGCTGCCGCTGACAGCCTCGGGCAAGGTCGACCGCCGTGCCCTGCCGGAGCCGGAGCGGGCGAGTGCATCCCAGGGCCCACAGCCGGCGACTCCGCGGGAACGTGCCCTGTGCGCGCTGTTCTGCGAGGTACTCGGCCTGGACACGGTAAGCGTGCGGGACGACTTCTTCCACCTGGGCGGCCACAGCCTGCTGGCGGCGCGGCTGAGCAGCCGCGTCCGGGCGACGATGGGGGTGGAGACCGGAGTCGCCGACGTGTTCCGCTTCCCCACGGTCTCGGCCCTGGCGGCACGTCTGGAGACGGCCGAGCGGGCGAAGCCGCCGCTCTCCCGGTACGCGCGCCCCGACGCACTGCCGCTGTCGTCGGCCCAGCAGCGGCTGTGGTTCCTCGAGGAGGCGCAGGGGCCGAACGCCTCCTACCACGTCCCGTTCCTGCTCCACCTGCGCGGTGAACCGGACGTGAGCGCCCTGCGCGAAGCGGTACGGGACGTGGTGCGCCGTCACGAGGCGCTGCGCACCGTCTATCCCGTCACGAACGGCGTACCGCGGCAGCACATCGTGCCGGTGTCGGCCGCCCGCGACCTGTGGCAGCAGCGGGAATGCGGCGAGCAGGAAGCGGATGCGCTGATCCAGGAGGCGACGGTTCTCCCCTTCGACCTGTCGTCGGAGGTTCCCTTCCGTGCCCGGCTGTTCCGTTCGGCTCCGGACGAGCATGTGCTGCTGCTGGTGCTGCACCACATCGCCGGTGACGGCTGGTCCGTCGGCCCCCTCCTGCGCGACCTGGGCACCGCCTACACCGCCCGCAGCAACGGCCGGTCACCCGACTGGGACAAACTCCCCGTCCAGTACGCCGACTACACCCTCTGGCAGCGAGAACTCCTCGGCGACCCCGACAACCCCGGCAGCCTCCTCGCCACCCAGCTCGACCACTGGCGCCACACCCTGGCCGGCCTGCCCGAAGAACTCACCCTGCCCACCGACCGGCCACGCCCCGCACAGCCCAGCGGCCACGGCGCCGACGCCCCCCTGACCCTGGACGCCGCCACCCACGCCCGTGTGGTGGAGCTCGCGCGGGAGACCGGCACCACCGTCTTCATGGTCCTCCACGCCGCACTCGCCGCCACCCTCACCCGCCTCGGCGCCGGCACCGACATCCCCCTCGGCACCCCCGTCGCCGGACGCACCGACCAAGCCCTCGACCACCTCATCGGCTTCTTCGTCAACACCCTCGTCCTGCGCACCGACACCAGCGGCAACCCCACCTTCCGCACCCTCCTGCACCGCGTACGCAACACCGACCTCACCGCCTACGCCCACCAGGACCTCCCCTTCGAAACCCTCGTCGAAGACCTCAACCCGACCCGCACCCTCACCCACCACCCCCTCTTCCAGGTGATGCTGGCGCTGCAGGACGAAGAGGCGCCCCCTGCTCTGCCGGGCCTGGAGGTCTCGGTCGAGCACCCGTCCCGGGGGACGGCGAAGTTCGATCTGACGGTGGCGGTCACCGAGCACACCGACGCCGACGGGTGCCCGGCAGGGCTGTCCGGTCACGCCGAATACGCCACCGACCTCTACGACCACACCACCGTCGAAAAGCTCCTGGACCGCCTCACCCGGCTCCTCACCACCGCCACCACCCACCCCGACGACCCGATCGGCACCATCAACCTCCTCACCCCCGAGGAACACACCACCTGGCACGCAAGGGCAACCCGCACCACCGCGACCACCGGGCCCCTCACCCTCACCCACGCCTTCCAGACCACCGCTGATCGGTTTCCGGACCTGACCGCGCTCGTGTGCGGGGAGCAGAGCTTGACCTACCGCGAGGTGGACGAGGCCGCCAACCGTCTGGCCCACCACCTGCGCGCCTGCGGGGTGTCCCGCGGGGACACCGTCGCCGTCCTCCTCGACCGCGACCTCCCCCTGGCCACCACCACCCTCGCCGTCCTCAAAACCGGCGCCGCCTACACCCTCCTCGACCCCGACTTCCCCACCACCCGCCTGACCACCATCACCCACCACTCCCACGCCACCCACCTCCTCACCACCACCAGCCACAACACCCAATGGCTGGACGACGCGACCCAGGTAGTCCTCCTGGACCGCGACGAGGCGACCATCGCCGCCCAGCCGGCCACACCACCAGACATCCCCATCACGCCCGAAGACACCGCCTGCGTGATGTTCACCTCCGGCTCCACCGGCACCCCCAAAGGCGTCGCCACCCCCCACCAAGCGCTCACCACCACCCTCACCCACCAGCACTTCACCACCACCACACCCGGCGACACCTGGCTCCAGTGCTCCCCCATCCCCTGGGACGCCTACGCCCTCGAACTCTTCACCCCCCTCCTCCACGGCGCCACCTGCATCCTCCAACCCGGAACCCGCCCCGACCCCGACACCATCGCCAACCTCATCACCACCCACCAACCCACCCACCTCCACCTCTCCGCCAGCCTCTTCAACCACCTCCTCGACACCCACCCCCACCTCCTCAACCACACCCACCACACCCTCACCGGCGGCGAACCCCTCTCCGTCCCCCACATCACCAAAGCCCTCAACAACCACCCCCACCTCACCCTCACCAACGGCTACTCACCCGTCGAATCCACCATCTTCACCACCACCCACACCATCACGTCCGAGGACACCCAACGCCCCACCATCCCCATCGGCACCCCCCTCCCCACCAAAAACACCCTCCTCCTCGACCCCCACCTCAACCCCGTCCCACCCGGCACCATCGGCGAGATCTACATGACCGGCACCGGACTCGCCCACGGCTACACCCATCAACCCGCCCTCACCGCCGAACGCTTCACCGCCAACCCCCACGGCCACCCCGGCGAGCGCATGTACCGCACCGGCGACCTCGCCCGCCAACTCCCCAACGGCACCCTCGAATACCACGGCCGCACCGACCACCAAATCAAAATCCGCGGCTACCGCATCGAACCCACCGAAATACAAACCACACTGTCCGGATACCCCTCCGTCCAGCAGGCCGCAGTCCTCCCCCGCGACGACCACAACGGCACCACCCGACTCGTCGCCTACGTGGTGGCGGAGGAGGGGACGACGTCCGCCACGCTGCGTTCCCGGCTGGCTGAACGGCTGCCGGAATACATGGTGCCGAGCGCCTACGTGTTCCTCGACGCGCTGCCGCTGACGCCCAACGGCAAACTCGACCGCGCCGCCCTCCCCACACCCCAGCAGCCCGCCACCACCACCGGCCGCCCACCCCGCACCCCCCGCGAAGAGATCCTCTGCACCCTCTTCGCCGACGTCCTCGGCCTCGACACCGTCGGCGCCGACGACAACTTCTTCCACCTCGGCGGACACAGCCTGCTCGCCGCCCGGCTGATCAGCCGCATCCGCGCGACGCTCGGCGTCGAGGCCGGCATCCGCGACCTCTTCGGTGCTCCGACCGTCGAGGGCCTGGCCGGCCGGTTGTCGGATACGCAGGAGGCGCGGACTCCGTTGCATCCGGCGTGTCGTCCACCGCGCATTCCGTTGTCGCACGCGCAGCAGCGGCTGTGGTTCCTGGACGCGACCGAGGGCGGCGACGCCGCCTACCAGGTGCCGTGGACCGTTCACCTGCGCGGACCGCTCGACGCGGACCGCTTGCGGCGTGCGGCGAAGGACGTCGTGGCCCGTCACGAGGTGCTGCGGACCGTCTTCCCCGCCCCCGACGGCGAACCCCACCAGCACATCCTGCCGTCGGACGACTTCCACCTGTCGTGGTCCGTCGTGGACTGCGCCGAGGATGAGGTCGCCGCAGCCGTGGAGGCGGAGTCCGCCCGGCTGTTCGACCTCGAGAGGGACGTCCCGCTCCGGGCACACCTGCTGCGGGTGTCCGCGCAGGAGCACGTGCTGCTGCTGGTGATGCACCACATCGTGAGCGACGGCTGGTCGATGCCCGTGCTGCTACGCGACCTGAGTGCCACCTACAGCGCCCGCAGCGACGGCGAGGCACCCGGGTGGGAGGAACTCCCCGTCCAGTACGCCGACTACACCCTGTGGCAGCGAGAACTCCTCGGCGACCCCGACGACCCGGGCAGCCTCCTCGCCACCCAGCTCGACCACTGGCGCCACACTCTCGCCGGCCTGCCAGACCGGATAGAGCTGCCGGCGGACCGGACGGCCACCGCGGAGGCGGACCGGACCGGAGGGCTGCACCGGTTCCAGCTGGACGCCGCCACCCACGCCCGCGTGGTGGAGCTCGCGCGGGAGACCGGCACCACCGTCTTCATGGTCCTCCACGCCGCACTCGCCGCCACCCTCACCCGCCTCGGCGCCGGCACCGACATCCCCCTCGGCACCCCCGTCGCCGGACGCACCGACCAAGCCCTCGACCACCTCATCGGCTTCTTCGTCAACACCCTCGTCCTCCGCACCGACACCAGCGGCAACCCCACCTTCCGCACCCTCCTGCACCGCGTACGCAACACCGACCTCACCGCCTACGCCCACCAGGACCTCCCCTTCGAAACCCTCGTCGAAGACCTCAACCCGACCCGCACCCTCACCCACCACCCCCTCTTCCAGACCATGCTCGTCCTCCAGAACAACGCCACCACCGACATCGACCTTCCAGGACTGGACGCCGACTCCACACCCGTGCCCGTCTCCACCGCGAAGTTCGACCTGTCCTTCCTGCTGACCGAGACCCGTGGCGAGGACGGCTCGCCGGGCGGGGTCGACGGAGTGCTGGAGTACGCCACCGCGCTGTTCGACGCGGAGACCGTGGACCGCACGGCTCAGCGGTTCGTCCGCCTTCTCACGCAGGTGGTCGCCGACCCGGATCTGCGGGTGGGGTCCGTCGCCGTCCTGGAGGAGGCGGAGCACCGCGTGCTGCTGTCCGAGGCCGCGGGGGCGGCGACCCCGTACCCCGCGGACCGCTGCCTGCACGAACTGTTCGAGGAGCGGGCGGCCGCCGCCCCGGACGCGCCGGTGCTGTTCTTCGCGGACCGCACGGTGACCTTCGGGGACCTGGATGCGTCCGCGAACCGGCTCGCCCGGCTGCTTCTCCGACGAGGGGTGCGGCGCGGCGACCGCGTCGGGGTGCTGCTGCCGAGAGGCCCGGAGTTCGTCACTGCCCTCCTGGCCGCCCTGAAGGCCGGGGCGGCCTACGTGCCGCTCGACCCGGAGCACCCGGCCGAGCGCACCCGCACCGTGCTGTCGGAGGCCGGTGTCCGTGCCGTCGTCTCCGACGAGGCGCTGAGCACACGCATTCCCGAGGGCCCAGACGTGGTCCGTGTCGACCGGGACGTGGAGGCGCTGCACGCGGAGGACTGCCGGAAGCCCGCCGTGACGGTCTCGGCCGACGACGTGGCGTGCGTGCTCTACACCTCGGGATCGACGGGCCGGCCCAAGGGTGTGGCGACACCCCACCGGGCCACGGTCCGCACCTTCTTCGGGCAGGACTACGTGGCCTTCGGCCCGGGCGAGGTGTCCCTGCAGTGCGCCCCGGTGTCGTGGGACGGACTCACCCTCGAACTGTGGCCGTCGCTGCTGCACGGCGGGGCGTGCGTGCTCGCACCGGGACAGACGCCGGAACCGCTGTCGATCGCGGACCTCGTGCGGAGGCACGCGGTCACCACGATGTGGCTGTCCGCCGGTTTGTTCGCCGTGATGGCGGACGACCACCCGGAGGTCTTCGACACGCTGCGCCAGGTAATGACCGGCGGCGAGGCCCCCTCGGTCGCCCACGTCCACGCGGTGCGACGCAGGCATGCCGGGCTGCGGCTGGTGCACGGCTACGGGCCGGTGGAGAGCATGGTGTTCGCCACCACGCACCCGGTGTCGCCCGCCGACGCCGATCGGGCGGTGCTGCCCATCGGACGGCCCCTCGCCAACACCCAGGTCCACCTGCTCGACGAGGCCGGGGCACCCGTGCCGCACGGCGTCGTGGGCGAACTGTACGTGGCGGGTGACGGCCTGGCGCACGGCTATCTCCGGCGCCCCGCGGCGACCGCGGAGCGGTTCGTCGCCTGCCCCTTCGGGCCGCCCGGGGCACGGATGTACCGCACCGGGGACCTCGCACGGCGCAGGGCCGACGGCGAGCTCGAGTTCGTCGGCCGGGCAGACGACCAGGTCAAGATCCGCGGGTTCCGGGTCGAGCTCGGCGAGGTGGAAGCCACCGTGGCGGCTCACCCGGACGTCGAGAAGGCGCTCGTGACCGTGCGGGAGGACCAGGCCGGTCAGCGTCACCTCGTCGCCTACCTGGTGGGGTCGGCCGATGTCGCGGAACTGCACGCCCACGCGCGGGCGAAACTTCCGGACTCCATGGTGCCGTCGGTGTTCGTTCCGCTGGAGGCGCTGCCGCTGACCCCGAACGGCAAAGTGGACCGTCGCGCCCTGCCGGAGCCCGAGTTCCGCGGGAGTGCTCCGTACCGGGCACCTCGGACCGCGCACCAGGAGATTCTCTGCGGCGTGTTCGCCGAGCTGCTCGGCCGGGACGTCGTGGGCGTCGACGACGACTTCTTCCGGATCGGCGGCCACTCGCTGCTGGCCGCACGCCTGTCGGCGCGGGTCCGGGGGGTCCTCGGTGTGGAGCTGTCGATCCGCGACGTGTTCCGTTGCCCCACGGTGGCGGGTCTCGCCGGACTGATCGGGTCGGCGGAGGCCGCCCGGCCGGCGTTGCAGCGGGTCGAACGGCCGACGGCACTGCCGGCGTCACCCGCTCAGCGACGTCTGTGGTTCCTCGACCTCACCCGGATCACCGGCTCCGCCTACCACGTGGCGCACACGTTGCGGCTGGCGGGAGACCTGGACCGGGTCGCACTGGCGGCGGCCCTGACCGACCTGGTGGGCCGTCACGAGGCGCTGCGCACGGTGTTCTCCGAGGAGGACGGGCTCGTGCACCAGCACGTGCTGCCTGGTCCCGACACGGTGGAGCTCCCCTTCGGCACGCCGGACGCCGAGGACGTGGACGGGGCGGTCCGCACAGAGGCGGCGCGTCCGTTCGACCTGTCGTCGGAGGTTCCTTTCCGTGCCCGGCTGTTCCGTTCGGCTCCGGACGAGCATGTGCTGCTGCTGGTGCTGCACCACATCGCCGGTGACGGCTGGTCCGTCGGCCCTCTCCTGCGCGACCTGGGCACCGCCTACACCGCCCGCCGCGAGGGCCGGTCACCCGACTGGGACGAACTCCCCGTCCAGTACGCCGACTACACCCTCTGGCAGCGAGAACTCCTCGGCGACCCCGACGACCCCGCCGGCCTCCTCGCCACCCAGCTCGACCACTGGCGCCACACCCTGGCCGGCCTGCCCGAAGAACTCACCCTGCCCACCGACCGGCCACGCCCCGCACAGCCCAGCGGCCACGGCGCCGACGCCCCCCTGACCCTGGACGCCGCCACCCACGCCCGTGTGGTGGAGCTCGCGCGGGAGACCGGCACCACCGTCTTCATGGTCCTCCACGCAGCCCTCGCCGCCACCCTCACCCGCCTCGGCGCCGGCACCGACATCCCCCTCGGCACCCCCGTCGCCGGACGCACCGACCAAGCCCTCGACCACCTCATCGGCTTCTTCGTCAACACCCTCGTCCTGCGCACCGACACCAGCGGCAACCCCACCTTCCGCACCCTCCTGCACCGCGTACGCAACACCGACCTCACCGCCTACGCCCACCAGGACCTCCCCTTCGAAACCCTCGTCGAAGACCTCAACCCGACCCGCACCCTCACCCACCACCCCCTCTTCCAGACCATGCTCGTCCTCCAGAACAACGCCACCACCGACATCGACCTTCCAGGACTGGACGCAGAGCTGGCTCCGGTGGCGAACACGGAGGCGAAGTTCGATCTGACGGTGGCGGTGACCGAGCACACCGACGCCGACGGGCACCCGGCAGGTCTGACCGGTCACGCCGAATACGCCACCGACCTCTACGACCACACCACCATCGAAAAGCTTCTGGACCGCCTCACCCGGCTCCTCACCACCGCCACCACCCACCCCGACAACCCGATCGGCACCATCAACCTCCTCACCCCCGAGGAACACACCACCTGGCACGCAAGGGCAACCCGCACCACCGCGACCACCGGGCCCCTCACCCTCACCCACGCCTTCCAGGCCACCGCTGATCGGTTTCCGGACCTGACCGCGCTGATCTGTGGTGAGCAGAGCTTGACCTACCGCGAGGTGGACGAGGCCGCCAACCGTCTGGCCCACCACCTGCGCGCCTGCGGGGTGTCCCGCGGGGACACCGTCGCCGTCCTCCTCGACCGCGACCTCCCCCTGGCCACCACCACCCTCGCCGTCCTCAAAACCGGCGCCGCCTACACCCTCCTCGACCCCGACTTCCCCACCACCCGCCTGACCACCATCACCCACCACTCCCACGCCACCCACCTCATCACCACCACCAGCCACAACACCCAATGGCTGGACGACGCGACCCAGGTAGTCCTCCTGGACCGCGACGAGGCGACCATCACCACACAGCCGGCCACACCACCGGACGTGGCGATCACACCGGAAGACACCGCCTGCGTGATGTTCACCTCCGGCTCCACCGGCACCCCCAAAGGCGTCGCCACCCCCCACCAAGCGCTCACCACCACCCTCACCCACCAGCACTTCACCACCACCACACCCGGCGACACCTGGCTCCAGTGCTCCCCCATCCCCTGGGACGCCTACGCCCTCGAACTCTTCACCCCCCTCCTCCACGGCGCCACCTGCATCCTCCAACCCGGAACCCGCCCCGACCCCGACACCATCGCCAACCTCATCACCACCCACCAACCCACCCACCTCCACCTCTCCGCCAGCCTCTTCAACCACCTCCTCGACACCCACCCCCACCTCCTCAACCACACCCACCACACCCTCACCGGCGGCGAACCCCTCTCCGTCCCCCACATCACCAAAGCCCTCAACAACCACCCCCACCTCACCCTCACCAACGGCTACTCACCCGTCGAATCCACCATCTTCACCACCACCCACACCATCACCCCCGAGGACACCCAACGCCCCACCATCCCCATCGGCACCCCCCTCCCCACCAAAAACACCCTCCTCCTCGACCCCCACCTCAACCCCGTCCCACCCGGCACCATCGGCGAGATCTACATGACCGGCACCGGACTCGCCCACGGCTACACCCACCAACCCGCCCTCACCGCCGAACGCTTCACCGCCAACCCCCACGGCCACCCCGGCGAGCGCATGTACCGCACCGGCGACCTCGCCCGCCAACTCCCCAACGGCACCCTCGAATACCACGGCCGCACCGACCACCAAATCAAAATCCGCGGCTACCGCATCGAACCCACCGAAATACAAACCACACTCACCAACCACCCCCACATCCGCCACACCGCAGTCCTCCCCCACCAACCCACCCCCGGCAACACCCAACTCGTCGCCTACATCGTCCCCGAGAAGGGAGCGAGCCTGGCGGTCTCCGACCTGCACCGTCACGCCGACGAGCAGCTCCCCGAGCACCTGCGTCCCCGCACCTACGTGTTCCTCGACGCGCTACCGCTGACCCCCAACGGCAAACTCGACCGCGCCGCCCTCCCCACACCCCAGCAGCCCGCCACCACCACCGGCCGCCCGCCCCGCACCCCCCGCGAAGAGATCCTCTGCACCCTCTTCGCCGACGTCCTCGGCCTCGACACCGTCGGCGCCGACGACAACTTCTTCCACCTCGGCGGACACAGCCTGCTGGGAGTCCGGCTCATCAGCCGCATCCGCTCGGCCTGCCGGGCCGAGTTGTCCATCACGTCCCTGTTCGAAGCCCCCACTCCGGCCGCGCTCGCGCTGCGCACGGAGAACGCGGCGAAGGCCCGGCCGGCGCTGCGCCGGCGGGCCCGGTCCTGAGGAGCGTCCATGATCCCGTTGTCGTACGCGCAGCAGCGGCTGTGGTTCTTCAGCCGCTCCGACGACAGTCCCGCCTACAACGTGCCGTTCGCCCTGCGGCTCACCGGGCCGCTGGACCACGCGGCTCTGGCTGCGGCGCTGCACGATGTGCTCACCCGCCACGAGGCGCTGCGGACCGTCTTCCCCGCCCCCGACGGCGAACCCCACCAGCACATCCTCGACCCGGGCGACCTCCCCTCCGGCCTCCCGACGGTCCGTACGGAGGCCGGTGAGCTGCGACAGGCCCTCTCCAATGCGGCGCAGGAAGTGTTCGACCTCGCGACGGAGGTGCCCTTCCGCGCCCGGCTGTTCGAGGTGCGGCCCGGGGAGGAGCACGTGCTGCTGCTGGTGATGCACCACATCGTCAGCGACGGCGGCTCCCTGCAGCCGCTGCTCAGGGACCTGGGCGCCGCCTACACAGCGCGCACCCGCGGCCACGCACCCGACTGGGACGAACTCCCCGTCCAGTACGCCGACTACACCCTGTGGCAGCAGGAGATGCTGGGAGACGCGGACGACCCGCAGAGCGTGCTCGCCGCCCAGCTCGACCACTGGCACGCGGCGCTCGCCGACCTGCCCGAGGAGGTGACCCTCCCGGGCGACCGCCGTCGGCCGGGGGTGCCCAGCCACCGTGGCGACACCGTGCCGCTGCACCTCGGTGCGGACGTGCACGCCCGTGTGGTGGAGCTCGCCCGGGAGACCGGCACCACCGTCTTCATGGTCCTCCACGCCGCACTCGGCTCACTTCTCACCCGCCTCGGCGCCGGCACCGACATCCCCCTCGGCACCCCCGTCTCGGGGCGCGACGACGAGGCGCTGGAAGACCTGGTGGGCTTCTTCGTCAACACCGTGGTCCTGCGCACCGACACCTCCGGCGACCCCTCCTTCCGCACCCTCCTCGACCGCGTGCGGGCCACCGACCTGGCCGCGTACGCCCACCAGGACGTCCCCTTCGACCGTCTTGTCGAGGACGTCAACCCGGCCCGGGCCGCCGGGCGCAACCCGCTCTTCCAGGTGATGCTGGTGCTCACCTCCGGCTCCGGCGACGGCGAGGAGATCTCCGCCTTCCCCGGACTCAACGCGGCGGTGGAACCGATCGGCACCGGCACGGCGAAGTTCGACCTGACCTTCGGCGTCGCGGAGCGGCACGCGGCGGACGGTTCCCCGGCGGGCCTGGACTGGGGGATCGGCTACGCCACCGACCTCTTCGACGCAGCCACCGTGACCGTGCTCGCCCAGCGGCTCCGTCACGTGCTGGAGAGCATGCTGACCGATCCCGACCGCCGGCTGTCGGAGGTGGACCCGACCACCGCGCAGGAGTCCGCGTCCCTGGAGGAATGGGGCGGTGCGACCGCTCCGGTGGTGCGGCCGGGGACGGTGTGCGGGCGGTTCGCCGAACAGGTGGCCCGGACTCCGGACGCGGTGGCCCTCGTCGACCGGGGCAGGCGGCTGCGGTTCGCTGAACTTCAGGACAAGTCCCACCGGTTCGGCCACCTGCTCCGCGCGCGGGACGTCGGCGACGGCGACATCGTCGCGCTGCACCTCCCGCGCTCCGCGGACCTGGTGACGTGCCTCCTGGGCACCCTGGCGTCCGGCGCCGCCTACACCCTGCTCGACCCGGACTTCCCCGACGCACGGCTGGCCGAGGTGGTGGAGGCGACCCGGCCCGCCCTGATCGTGACGGCGGACGAGGAGCCGTCCTGGCTGGGCGGTTCCACCGCGGACGTGCTGCGCCTCCCCGACCTGTGGGCGGAGGGCGCGACGCTTCCGGCGACGCCGCCGCGCGCCGGCCTCTCCCCCGACGCTCCGGCGTGCGTCATGTTCACCTCGGGGTCGACCGGCACGCCCAAGGGCGTGGTGGCCCCCCACCGGGCGCTCACCGGCAGCCTGTGCGACCAGGACTACGCCCCGTTCGGGCCCGGCGAGGTGTGGCTGCAGTGCGCCCCGGTCTCCTGGGACGCCTTCGCCACCGAACTCCTCGGCCCGCTGATGGGCGGTGCCACGTGTGTGCTGCAGCCGGGCCAGCGCCCGGACCCGCTGCTGATCGCGCAGCTCGCCGAGGAGCACGGCGCGACCGTGCTCAAGGCATCCGCCGGCCTGTTCAACCTCCTGGTCGACGAGCACCCGGAGATGCTGCCCCGGCTGCGCGCCGCCTTCACCGGCGGTGAGGCCGCCTCGGTGGCGCATGTGGCGCGGCTGCTCCAGGACTTCGGCCACATACGGGTGGGCAACGGCTACGGTCCCGCCGAGAGCATGGGATTCTCCACCGTCCACACGGCGACCGCCCGGGACGTCGCCTCCGGCAGCGTTCCGGTCGGCCGTCCCGTGCGGGGCAAGCGGGCCCAGGTGCTGGACGGGGCCCTCCGCCGTGTGCCGCCGGGTGTCCCCGGCGAGCTCCACCTCTCCGGGACCGGCCTCGCGCTCGGTTACCTCGGTGGGCCGGCGGCGACGGCGGAGCGGTTCGTCGCCGACCCGTACGGCCCTCCCGGCAGCCGGATGTACCGGACCGGGGATCTGGTGCGTTGGCGCCGGGACGGCGTGCTCGAATACCTCGGCCGGACCGACGACCAGGTCAAGATCCGCGGCTTCCGCGTCGAGCCGGCAGAGGTCCAGGCCGCGCTGACTTCGCATCCCGGTGTCCGGCAGGCGGTGGTACGCGTGCGCGAGGACCGTCCCGGCGACCCGCGCCTGGTCGCCTACGTCGTGCCGCACGGCGGGCATCTTCCGCCTGACCTCGCCGGGCACACGGCCGAACGGCTGCCCGCCCACCTGGTCCCCGCCGCGTACGTCGCACTCGAGAAGCTGCCCCTCACCGCGAACGGCAAGCTGGACCACCGTGCGCTCCCGGCGCCCGACTACGCGGCGGCCCGCACCGGGCGGGCGCCGCGGACGGCGAACGAGGAGATCTTCTGCGGCCTCTTCGCGGAGGCTCTGGGCCTGGACGCGGTCGGGGCGGAGGACGACTTCTTCGCCCTCGGCGGGCACTCGCTGCTCGCGATGCGGCTGCTGAGCCGGGCCCGGGCCGCGCTGGGCGTCGAGTTGGCCGTCGGCGACCTGTTCCGGATGCCGACTCCCGCGGCGCTGGCCGCGGGTGCCCGGACCGCCGGGCCCGCCCGGCCGCCGCTGCGCGCGAGGGAGCGAGGCGGCACACTGCCGCTGTCGTACGCGCAGCAGCGGCTGTGGTTCCTCACCGACTCCGAGGACGGCGGCACCACGTACAACTCGCCGTACGCCCTGCGGCTGCGGGGGCGCCTGGACGCCGACGGTCTGGCCGCGGCTCTCGCGGACCTGACCGCCCGTCACGAGGTGCTGCGCACCGTCTTCCCGCAGACGGACGGGGTGCCGCGCCAGGAGGTCCTGCCGCCCGGCGCGTGCCCGCTCCCCGTGGAGGAGTGTTCCCGCGAGCGCCTGGCGGCCAGGCTTCACGAGGCCGCCGGCCGGGTGTTCGACCTGGCGTCCGAGCCCCCCTTCACGGCCCGGCTGTTCCGTTCGGCACCGGACGACCACGTCCTGCTGCTGGTGCTGCACCACATCGCCAGCGACGGCTGGTCGCGCGAGGTGCTGCTCCGCGACCTGGGCACCGCCTACACCGCCCGCAGCAACGGCCGGTCACCCGACTGGGACGAACTCCCCGTCCAGTACGCCGACTACACCCTCTGGCAGCGAGAACTCCTCGGCGACCCCGACGACCCCGACAGCCTTCTCGCCACCCAGCTCGACCACTGGCGCCACGCCCTCACCGGCCTGCCCGAGCAGATCGACCTGCCGGCCGCCGGAGGCGGGGCGGAGCCGCGGGGCCGGCGGGGGTCGGTGGTGAACGCCGAGATGTCCCCCGCCACCCACGCCCGCGTGGTGGAACTGGCGCGGGAGACCGGCACCACCGTCTTCATGGTCCTCCACGCCGCACTCGCCGCCACCCTCACCCGCCTCGGCGCCGGCACCGACATCCCCCTCGGCACCCCCGTCGCCGGACGCACCGACCAAGCCCTCGACCACCTCATCGGCTTCTTCGTCAACACCCTCGTCCTCCGCACCGACACCAGCGGCAACCCCGCCTTCCGCACCCTCCTGCACCGCGTACGCGACACCGACCTGGCCGCCTACGCCCACCAGGACCTCCCCTTCGAAACCCTCGTCGAAGACCTCAACCCGGCCCGCGCCGCCGGACGCAACCCGCTCTTCCAGACCATGCTCGTCCTCCAGAACGAGCAGGCGACCGACACTCCGGGGGCGCAGCTGGCAGAGCTGACGGCCTCCTGGGAGCCGGTGGGCACCGGCGAGGTCAAGTTCGACCTCACCTTCGCCTTCACCGACCGCCGTGCGGCGGACGGCGCGCCCGCCGGCCTCGCCCTCGGGCTGGAGTACGCCGGCGGCCTGTTCGACCGCGCGGACGCCGCCGCCCTGGCGGCCCGGACTGCCCGGCTGTTGGCGGCCGCGACCGCGGACCCGGAACAGCCCCTCGGCGGGATCGACGTCATGGACGCGGAGGAACGCCACCGGACCCTGCATGCCTGGAACGCCACCGACGCCCCGCGGGAGAAGAACCGCACGGTCCCGCAGTGGATCGCGGAACGCGCCGCGCACACGCCCACGGCCGTCGCCGTGACCGACGGCACGACGACTGTCGACTACGCGGAGCTGAACAGCCGCGCCGACCGCCTGGCGCATCTGCTCCTGGGAATCGGCGTCGGAAGGGGCAGCGTCGTCGGGGTGTGCCTGGAGCGTTCCGCGGACATGGTCGTGACCCTGCTGGCCACGCTGAAGGCGGGCGCCGCCTACGTGCCGCTGGACCCGCGACACCCCGCCGACCGACTGGCGTTCGTCCTGGCCGACACGGCCGCCTCGCTGGTGGTGTCGTGCCGCGAGCTCGCGCAGACGTTCGCGGGGACGTTCCCGGAGACGGCGAGCGGTGCCCCCGGGCCCCGTCTCCTGCTCCTCGACGAGGAGGAGGCGCGTCTGCGGGTGCAGCCCCACACCCCCGTGGCGACCGAGGTCAGCGGCGACGACGCGGCCTACGTCATCTACACCTCCGGTTCGACGGGCCGCCCGAAGGGCGTGGTGGTGGAGCACCGGGCTCTCGCGGACCTCGTCGCATGGCACAACGACCGCTACGCCGTCACCCCGGAGGACCGGGCGGGACAGACGGCGGCGCCGGGGTTCGACGCGGCGGTCTGGGAGGTGTGGCCCTACCTGTGCGCCGGCGCCTCCGTCCATCTTCCCGCCGAGGACGTGCTGGACGATCCCGCGGCTCTCGCGGCCTGGACGGCCGACACCGCGCTGACTCTGTGTTTCCTCTCGACGCCCCGCCTGGAGACCGTGCTGGACGATCCTGCACTGGCGTCCGGCCGGCTGCGGGCCGTGCTCACCGGCGGGGACGCCCTGCGACGGCGGCCCGCGACCGGACTCCCGTTCCGGGTCGTGAACCACTATGGGCCGACGGAGTGCACGGTCGTCGCCACCGCAGGCGACGTCGCCGCGCGGGGGGCGGCGGACTCCCCCGACATCGGACGTCCCGTGGACAACACCCGCGCCTACGTCCTGGACGAGCGGCTCGGCCCCGTCCCGCCCGGGGTGGTCGGCGAGCTGTACCTGGCCGGCACCGGCCTGGCCCGCGGCTACCTCGGCCGGCCGGGACTGACCGCCGGGCGTTTCGTCGCCTGCCCGTTCGGCGCCCCGGGTGCACGCATGTACCGCACCGGCGATCTGGTGCGGTGGGGCCGTGACGGCACGCTGCACTTCGCGGGCCGCGCCGACCACCAGGTCAAGATCCGCGGTGTCCGGATCGAACTCGGGGAGATCGAGGCCGCGCTCGCCTCCCGCCCCGAGGTCTCCCAGGCGGCGGTCGTCGTGCGCGAGGACCGGCCCGGAGACCGGAGGCTGGTCGGCTACGTGGTCGCCCCGGAAGCCTCCACCCGGACGCTGCGCGACCACCTGCGGGACACGCTTCCCGCCGTGATGGTCCCGGCGGACCTGGTGCAGCTCGACGCGTTCCCGCTGACAGCCAACGGCAAGCTGGACCGTGCGGCCCTCCCCCGCCCGCTCCGCAGCACCGGAACGCGGCGGGCACCGCGGACACCGCGCGAGCAGATCCTGTGCGACCTGTTCGCCGAACTGCTCGACGTTCCCGACGGGGTGGGTCCGGACGACGACTTCTTCGCGCTGGGCGGCCACTCGCTGCTGGCCGGCCGGCTGATCGCCCGGGCGGGGGCCACGCTCGGTGCCGGCCTGACGGTCCGTGACCTGTTCCGGGCGCCGACCCCGGCGTCCCTGGCCGGCCTGGCCCTGGACGCCGCTCCGGCGCGGCCGCCGTTGCGGCCCGGCACACGCCCGTCCCGGCTGCCGTTGTCCCCGGCGCAGCGCCGCCTGTGGTTCCTCAACCGGCTGGACGGCGGGACCGCGGCCTACGCGGTGCCGGCGGCCTTCCGGCTGCGGGGGGCCCTGGACCGGCGTGCGCTCGAACAGGCGCTGGGTGACGTGGTGTCCCGGCACGAGGCGTTGCGCACCGTCTTCCCCGAGGAGGCGGGGGAACCGCAGCAGGTCGTGGTGGCGGCGGATGCCGCCCGCCCGTCCCTGGGCACGTCCGCGGTGGCGGGGAGCGGCTGGCGGGAGGTGGTCGACGCACTCGTCGCACGCCCCTTCGACGTCACGTGCGACCTGCCGTTCCGGGCCGCGCTGGTGGAACGTGCCCCCGAGGACCACGTGCTGGTGATGGTGATGCACCACATCGTCAGCGACGGCTGGTCGTTCGGGCCGCTGCTCCGCGACCTGTCCGGTGCGTACGCCGCGCGGGCGGCCGGGCGGGAGCCGCAGGGGCGCCCGCTGCCGGTGCAGTACGCCGACTACGCCCTGTGGCAGCGGGAGGTGCTGGGCTCCGAGGACGATCCCGGGAGCGTGTGTGCCGGACAGCTCGACCACTGGCGCAGCGCGCTCGCGGGTCTGCCGGACGAACTGGCGCTGCCCACGGACCGGCCGCGTCCGGCCGTGGCGGACCACGGCGCGGGACTGGTGTCGGCCGAGTGGGACGCCGCGCTGCACCGCTCCGTGGCAGAGCTCGCCCGCGCCCACGGGGTGACGCTGTTCATGGTCGCCCACGCGGCGCTCGCCGCGCTGCTGACTCGGCTCGGGGCGGGCACCGACGTGCCCGTGGGCACACCGGTGGCGGGCCGGACCGACCCGGCCCTGGACGACCTGGTCGGGTTCTTCGTCAACACCCTGGTGCTGCGCGCCGACACGGACGGGAACCCCCGCTTCCGGGAGCTGCTGGAGCGGGTGCGGGAGACCGACCTCACCGCCTTCAGCCACCAGGACCTGCCGTTCGAGCGGCTGGTGGAGGAGCTCAACCCCGCGCGGTCACTCGCCCGGCATCCGCTGGTGCAGGTGCTGCTGGTGCTGCAGAACACGGGATCCGCGCCGCTCGACCTGCCCGGCGTGCGGGTGGAGGACGTGCCGGTCTCCGGCAACGGCACGTCCTTCGACCTCACGGTCGGCCTGCGCGAACGCCACACCGCCGACGGCGCACCGGCAGGTATCGAGGCGGGCGTCGGCTACCGGACCGATCTCTTCGACCACGCCACCGCGGCGGGCATCGCGGAGCGGCTGCGACGGCTGCTGGCCGCCTTCGCGGCCGACCCGGACCTGCGGCTGCACGACGTGGACCTGTTGGGCAAGGACGAGGCCCGCGCCCTGCACGACTCGAACGCCACGGCGCGCGAGGTCGCCGGCACCACGCTCCCGGCCCTGTTCGCCGCGCAGGTGCAGCGCACTCCGGACGCCGTCGCGGTCGTCTTCGAGGACGAGACGCTGACCTACCGGGAGCTGGACGCCCGCGCGGACGATCTCGCCCGCCGGCTGCGCCGCCGCGGCGCCGGGCCGGAGGGGTGCGTCGCGGTCGCCCTGCCGCGGTCCCTGGACCTCGTCGTGGCGCTGTACGCCGTGCACAAGGCCGGGGCCGCCTACCTGCCCGTCGATCCGGACTACCCCCGCGACCGGGTGGCGGCCATGCTGGCGGACGCGGCCCCCGTCGTGCACCTGACGCCGGGGACGCTGCGGGAGCTGCGCGACGAGGCGCCGTCTTCCTCCGCCCTGTCGGCCGTGACGCCGCGTCACCCGGCGTACGTCATCTACACCTCGGGGTCCACCGGGCGGCCCAAGGGGGTGACCGTCCCGCACGAGGCCATCGTCAACCGGCTGTGCTGGATGCAGCACGCCTACGGGCTGACGGCCGGTGAAGCGGTGCTGCAGAAGACGCCGTCCAGCTTCGACGTGTCGGTGTGGGAGTTCTTCTGGCCGCTGTCCGTCGGCGCGACCCTGGTGGTGGCCCGGCCGGGCGGCCACCGGGAGCCGGAGTACCTCGCCCGGCTGGTGCGGAGCCGTGGGATCACGACGCTGCACTTCGTGCCGTCGATGCTGGAGGCGTTCCTCGCCGAGCCGGGGGCGGCACGCTGCCCGTCGCTGCGGCGGGTCGTGTGCAGCGGGGAGGCGCTGCCGACCGCCCTGGCGGAGCGCTGTGCCCGCGTGCTGGGGCCGTCGGTGGAGATCCACAACCTGTACGGGCCCACCGAGGCGGCGGTAGACGTCACCGCGCACCGCTTCACGTGCGCCGACACCGAGCGCGGCACTCCCACCGTCCCCATCGGCACGCCGGTGTGGAACACCCGCGTGCACGTGCTCGACCGGTGGCTGCGGCCGGTGCCGCCCGGGGTTCCCGGTGAGCTGTACCTGGCCGGGACGCAGCTCGCCCGCGGCTACCTCGGGCAGCCGGCGCTCACCGCCGGACGGTTCGTGGCGGACCCGCACGGTCCGGCCGGGGAACGGATGTACCGCACCGGGGATCTGGTGCGCCGCCACCGGGACGGGGTGCTGGAGTTCCTAGGGCGCACCGACGACCAGGTGAAGCTGCGCGGCTTCCGCATCGAGCCCGGCGAGGTGGCCCAGGCGCTCACCGGCCATCCCGGCGTCCACCGCGCCGCCGTCGTGCTGCGGGAGGACCGGCCTGGCGACCTGCGGCTCGTCGCCTACGTCGTGGGCGGCGAGGACGCGGCGGAGGTGCGCCGGTACGCAGCCGCCACGCTGCCCGCCCACATGGTGCCCGCCGCGGTGGTCCCGGTCCCCGAGATCCCCGTGTCGCCGAGCGGGAAGCTGGACCGTGCGGCGCTCCCCGCACCGCGGTGGGCGACCGACGGGGCGAAGACGCCGCCGCGGGACGCCCGGGAACGGCGGTTGTGCGCGCTGTACTCCGGCCTGCTGGGCATCGAGGTGAGCGGCGTCGACGACGACTTCTTCGCCCTGGGCGGCCACTCGCTGCTCGCCGCCCGGCTGCTGCACGCGGTGCGGGAGGAGTTCGGCGTCGACCCGGGCCTGGGGACGCTCTTCGAGGCCCCGACCGTCGCGGAACTGGCGGCCCGGATCGGCCGGTTGCTGGACGACGGCGGGAAACCCGCGGACGGGACGCGCGCGGCGGAAGGGCTGGACGTGCTGCTGCCGCTGCGTGGCAGGACGGCGCCGGAGCAGGCACCGCTGTTCTGCGTGCACCCCGCCGCGGGCATCGGCTGGGTCTACTCGACCCTGCTCCGCCACCTCGACGGCAGCCGGCCGGTGTACGCCCTGCAGGCCAGGGGGCTGACGGACGACACGGGCCCGGCGACCCGGCTGGCGGAGATGGTGGAGGACTACGCCGCCCGCATCCGCGAGGTGCAGCCGCACGGGCCGTACCACCTGCTCGGCTGGTCCTTCGGAGGACTGGTGGCCCACGCGCTGGCGACCCGGCTGCAGGGCGAGGGCGAACCCGTCGACCTGCTGGCGGTACTGGACGGCTACCCCGGAACGGGGACGCAGCCCTCCGCAGCGCCCGCGGCCGGCTCCGCGGAGTCCCTGACCGCTCTGCTCGCCTCGCTCGGGCACCGGCCGCCGGACCACGGCCGGACCACACTCCGAGACGTGGCCGAGCGACTGGCCGGCGTGGGCCCGCTGGCCGGGCTGGGCCCCTCCGGCGTGGAACGGCTGAGTGAGGTGTTCGCCAACAACCGGCGGCTTCTAGGCGAGTTCGCCCCGGAACGGTTCGACGGCCCCATGGACCTGTTCGTCGCCACGGAGGACAAGACCGCGGACAGTCCCGCTCCGCAGCTCTGGCTGCCGCACGTCGGGGGGCGCCTGGGCGTCCACCGGGTGCCGTGCCGGCACGGCGAACTGGCCCTCCCCGGCCCGGCGGCCCGCATCGGCGAGGTTCTCGCCTCCCGGCTGCAGGTCCCGGCAGGTGCCGTCGGCCGCCCCGGCTGACCGCGCCCGTGCCCGTACGGCCCGCCCCCGCTCTTCACCACCCACGACCCACCGAACACCACACCGAGAAGGAGCCCGACATGACCGTCGTTCACCCCGCACAGCCCGCCGAGGCCCGCGCCACCGGCACCGAGAGCGCCGAGTCCTCCGAGAGCACCGTGCGTCGCTACTACGACCTGGTCGACAGCGGCGACGTCGCCGGCCTCGTCTCCCTGTTCACGCCGGACGCCACCTACCACCGGCCCGGCTACCGGCCGATGGTGGGCCACGAGGCGATGACCAGCTTCTACTCCGGGGAGCGCGTCATCAAGGAGGGCCGGCACACCCTGGACACGGTCGTGGAGCACGGTGCCCGGATCGCCGTGCACGGCGAATTCAACGGCGTGCTCCGGGACGAGAGCACGGTGAGCCTGCGCTTCGCCGACTTCTTCCAGGTAGCGGGGGACGGCCGGTTCAGCCGCCGCGACACCTTCTTCTTCGCCCCCCTGGTCTGAGCGGGGCCTCCCCCGTCGCGGGCCTCCCCGCAGGCGCCACGCCTCCCGCACCGCACCACCCGCACCACCCGCACTGTCACACATCGACACGAACCATCACGAACGGAAAGGACCTCCGCATGACCCTCACCGCCCCTGAAGGCTCCGTCGCTCCGCCCGTCGCACAGCAGCCCGCCCGTCGCCCGGGCCACGGCGACGCGTTCACCGCGCACATGGTCGCCACCGACTGGACCGCGTCCCGGGGCTGGGCCACTCCCGAACTGCAGCCCCTGGAGAACCTCAGTCTGCACCCCGGGACGCTCGGCCTGCACTACGCGCAGGTGGTCTTCGAAGGGCTCAAGGCGCACCGCCGGGTGGACGGCGGCATGTCCGTCTTCCGCCCCTGGGACCACGCCCGCCGGTTCCGGCGTTCGGCGCGCCGGCTGGCGATGCCGGAACTGCCGGAGGAGCTGTTCGTCTCGTCGATCGAGCAGCTGGTCGCGACGGACGAGGGGATGCTGTCCGACGACCCGTCGCACAGCATCTACCTGCGGCCGCTGATGTTCGGTGCCGACGCCAACCTGATGCTGCGGCCCTCGGAGCAGTACCGGTACCTGCTCATGGCGTTCGTCGCCGGCGGCTTCTTCGGCCAGGACGTCGAGACCGTCTCGGTCTGGGTCAGTCACGAGCACAGCCGCGCCATCCCCGGCGGCACCGGGAACGTCAAGTGCGCCGGCAACTACGCCGGCTCGTTCGTGGCCCAGCGCGCCGCCCAGGAGGCCGGCTGCCAGCAGGTGGTGTGGCTGGACCCGGTGGAGCGCCGCTGGGTGGAGGAGATGGGCGGCATGAACATGTTCTTCGTCCGGGGCAGCGGCCCCGGCGCGGAGATCGTCACGCCGGAGCTGAGCGGTTCGCTGCTGCCCGGCGTCACCCGCGACACGCTGCTGGCGCTCGCCGAGCGGGCCGGCTACACGGCCAGGGAGGAACGCATCAGCCTGGACCAGTGGCGTGACGAGTGCGCCCGCGGCGTCATCACGGAGGTCTTCGCCTCGGGCACGGCGGCCGTGGTGACGCCGGTCGGCGAGGTGCGCGACGAGGGCGGCGACTGGGTCATCGGCGACGGCAGGCCGGGGCCGGTCACCCTGCAGCTGCGGCAGCAGCTGGTCGACCTCCACCACGGCACCCTAGCGGACCCCGACGGCTGGCTGCACCGCATCTCCTGACGTCACCGGGTGCCCGGGTGCCCGGGTGCCGGTGCGGGGCATGTCACCCGTCACCGGCACCCGGGGGAGACCGGTGGAACCGGCGCGCCTCTCACATCCCGGCCCTCCCCGGGGCACACGGACCGGGCTGAGAGAAGAAGGTCACAGCTTGGTCCTCTGCAGTTCCCTAGTCGATCTGTCTTAGCATCCGACCATGACGGCCCCGCCTGACGACCGGCTCGAGCTGGCTTCCGAGTTCCCCGACGTGACCCATGAGCAGTGGCAGCGCCTAGTGGCGGGCGTACTGCGGAAGACGGGCAAGGACATCGAGGGGGCCGAGGCCGAGAAAGCGCTGTCCACCGCGGTGGAGGACGGCATCGCCACTCTGCCGCTGTACACCGCCGCCGACCCCGCTCCCGACCCGGGACTGCCGGGGTTCGCGCCGTTCGTCCGCGGCGGCCGGGCCGAGGGGAACACCGTCGGCGGCTGGGGCGTACGGCAGCGACACGCGGGAGCCGACAGGTCCGCGGTGCTCGCGGACCTGGAGAACGGCGTCACCTCGCTGTGGCTCTCGGTGGGCGAGGACAGCATCCCGGTCGACGCACTCGCCCGGGTCCTCGACGGCGTCTACCTCGACCTGGCACCCGTCGTCCTGGACGCGGGCGCCGCTTTCGAGCCCGCCGCGCGGGAGCTGCTGCGCCTGTGCACCGAACGGGGCGTGGCCGAGGACGCGGTCCGGGGCAACCTCGGGGGTGACCCGCTGGGCCACCAGGCCCGCACCGGACAGGAGACCGGCTTCGCGGCGGTGACCTCCCTCGCCCGGCAGTGCACCGAGCAGTACCCGCACCTGCGGGCCCTGACGGTTGACGCGATGCCGTACCACGAGGCCGGCGGGTCGGCCGCCCAGGAACTGGGCTGCGCGCTCGCCACCGGGGTGGCCTCCCTACGGGAGCTGACCGCTGCCGGGCTCAGCGCGGCCGAGGCGTGCGCGCAGCTGGAGTTCCGCTTCGCGGCGACCGCCGACCAGTTCCTGACCATCGCCAAGCTGCGGGCTGCGCGCCGCCTGTGGGCGAGGGTGGCGGAGGTCTGCGGGGTGCCGGAGGCGGGTGCGCAGGTGCAGCACGCGGTGACGTCGCCGGTGATGATGACGCGCCGGGACCCGTGGGTGAACATGCTGCGGACGACGGTCGCGGCGCTTGCCGCCGGAGCGGGCGGCGCCGACTCCGTGACCGTGCTGCCCTTCGACCACGCGCTGGGTCTGCCGGACGCGTTCGCGCGCCGCATCGCCCGCAACACCTCGACGATCCTCATCGAGGAGTCGCACCTCGCCCGGGTGACCGACCCGGCCGGCGGCTCCTGGTACGTGGAACACCTCACGGACGAACTCGCCCGCAAGGGCTGGGAGTTCTTCCGGACGATCGAGCGGGCGGGCGGGCAGGCCGCAGCCCTGCGGTCGGGCCGGCTGGCAGAGGAGCTGTCGGACACCTGGCAGGCCCGGAGCGGCCGGCTCGCCCGGCGTCGCGAGCCCGTCACCGGTGTCAGCGAGTTCCCCCACCTCGACGAGAAGCCCCTCGTACGCGACCCCGCGCCCGGACGGCCCGCCGGTGGTCTGCCGCGCGTGCGCCGCGACGACGCGTACGAGGCCCTGCGGGCCCGGTCCGACGCCCACCTGGCCGCTGCCGGCCGCCGGCCGCGCGTCTTCCTGGCGACGATCGGCCCGGCCGCCGCGCACACGGCGCGCGCCTCCTTCGCCTCCAATCTCTTCCAGGCCGGCGGCATCGAGCCCGTCACACAGGGAACGTTTCGGGAGAGCGGCACCACCGAGGTCTGCCTCTGCTCCAGCGACGAGCTGTACGAGGAGCACGCGCAGGCCGTGGCCGAGGAGCTGCGGGCCGCCGGTGCCTCGCACGTGTTCCTCGCCGGGCGCCCCGGGCCGTACCCGGGCGTCGACACCTACGTGCACGCCGGATGCGACGCCGTCGCCGTGCTCTCCGCCGTCCTCGACCGCAGGGAAGAGTCCCGATGAGCATCCCCGACTTCTCCGAGATCGACCTGGGCTCCCCGACCGCTCACGGCGGCCCGGACGCGTGGCGTACGGCCGTCAAGCAGGCCACCGGCGCGGACGATCCGCTGTGGGAGACGCCCGAGGGCATCCCGGTCAAGTCCCTGTACACGGCCGATGACCTGGAAGGGCTGGACTTCCTCGGCACCTACCCCGGCGCCGCCCCGTACCTGCGCGGCCCGTACCCGACGATGTACGTCAACCAGCCGTGGACCATCCGCCAGTACGCGGGCTTCTCCACGGCCGAGGAGTCCAACTCCTTCTACCGCCGCAACCTGGCGGCCGGGCAGAAGGGCCTGTCGGTCGCCTTCGACCTGCCCACGCACCGCGGTTACGACAGCGACCACCCGCGCGTCACCGGGGACGTCGGCATGGCGGGCGTGGCGATCGACTCGATCTACGACATGCGTCAGCTCTTCGACGGCATCCCGCTGGACAGGATGACCGTCTCGATGACGATGAACGGCGCCGTGCTGCCGGTGCTGGCGCTGTACATCGTGGCGGCCGAGGAACAGGGTGTGCCGGCCGAGAAGCTGGCGGGGACCATCCAGAACGACATCCTCAAGGAGTTCATGGTCCGCAACACCTACATCTACCCGCCGAAGCCGTCGATGCGGATCATCTCCGACATCTTCGCCTTCACCTCCCAGCGGATGCCGCGGTACAACTCCATCTCCATCTCCGGCTACCACATTCAGGAGGCCGGGGCGACGGCCGACCTGGAGCTGGCCTACACCCTCGCCGACGGCGTGGAGTACATCCGCACCGGGATGGCGGCGGGGCTGGACGTGGACGCCTTCGCCCCGCGGCTCTCCTTCTTCTGGGCCATCGGCATGAACTTCTTCATGGAGGTCGCGAAGCTGCGCGCCGCGCGCCTGCTGTGGGCGAAGCTGGTCCGGCAGTTCGACCCGAAGAACGCCAAGTCGCTCTCGCTGCGCACCCATTCGCAGACCTCCGGGTGGTCGCTGACCGCGCAGGACGTGTACAATAACGTCACCCGTACCTGCGTCGAGGCGATGGCCGCCACCCAGGGGCACACGCAGTCGCTGCACACCAACGCCCTCGACGAGGCGCTGGCCCTGCCCACCGACTTCTCCGCGCGGATCGCCCGCAACACGCAGCTGCTCATCCAGCAGGAGTCCGGCACGACCCGGGTCATCGACCCGTGGGGCGGCAGCGCCTACGTGGAGAAGCTGACCCACGACCTGGCGCGCCGGGCCTGGCAGCACATCCAGGAGGTCGAGGAGGCCGGCGGGATGGCACAGGCGATCGACGCCGGCATCCCCAAGCTGCGCATCGAGGAGGCGGCCGCCCGCACCCAGGCCCGGATCGACTCCGGGCGCCAGCCGGTGATCGGGGTCAACAAGTACCGCGTCGACAGCGACGAGCAGATCGACGTCCTCAAGGTGGACAACTCCTCGGTCCGCGCCCAGCAGGTCGAGAAGCTGCGGCGGCTGCGCGCGGAGCGCGACGAGACCGCCTGCCGGGACGCGCTCGACGCGCTCACCCGGGCCGCCAGCGGTGAGGGCAACCTGCTGGAGCTGGCCGTGAACGCGGCCCGCGCGAAGGCCACCGTCGGCGAGATCTCGGACGCCCTGGAGAAGGTGTACGGGCGGCACGCGAGCCAGATCCGTACCATCTCGGGGGTGTACCGCAACGAAGCCGGCGAGTCCCCGTCCGTGGAGCGCACCCGTGGTCTGGTGGCCACGTTCGAGGAGGCAGAGGGCCGGCGTCCGCGCATCCTGGTCGCCAAGATGGGCCAGGACGGCCACGACCGCGGCCAGAAGGTGATCGCCACCGCCTTCGCCGACCTCGGCTTCGACGTGGACGTCGGCCCGCTGTTCCAGACCCCCGCCGAAGTCGCCCGGCAGGCCGTGGAGGCGGACGTGCACGTCGTCGGTGTCTCGTCCCTGGCGGCGGGGCACCTCACCCTCGTCCCGGCGCTCAAGGAGCAGCTGGCCGAGGAGGGGCGCGAGGACATCATGATCGTGGTCGGCGGCGTGATCCCGCCGCAGGACGTGGAGACCCTGCGGGAGATGGGGGCGGCCGCAGTGTTCCCGCCGGGCACGGTGATCCCGGACGCGGCGTACGACCTGGTGGAGCAGTTGGCGGCCGGCCTCGGACACGACCGCTGAAGCCCATGGCCATCGACCTCGACACGTACGTCAAGGGCGTCCTCGCGGGGAAGCGGGCCGTCGTCGCGCGCGCCATCACGCTCGTGGAGTCCACGCGCCCGCAGCACCGCGCGCTCGCGCAGGAGCTGCTGACCGAACTCCTGCCGCACAGCGGCCGGGCGCGTCGGATCGGCGTCAGCGGCGTACCGGGCGTGGGCAAGTCGACGTTCATCGACGCGTTCGGCACGATGCTCACCTCGCTCGGGCACCGGGTGGCGGTCCTGGCGGTCGACCCCTCGTCCAGCCGCACGGGGGGCTCCATCCTCGGCGACAAGACCCGCATGGAACGGCTCGCCGTCGACCCGGCGGCCTTCGTCCGCCCCTCCCCCACCGCCGGCACGCTCGGCGGGGTGGCCAGGGCGAGCCGCGAGTCGCTCGTGGTGATGGAGGCAGCCGGCTACGACGTGGTGCTGGTGGAGACGGTCGGGGTCGGCCAGTCGGAGACCGCGGTCGCGAACATGGTCGACTCGTTCCTGCTGCTCACACTGGCCCGTACCGGCGACCAGCTGCAGGGCATCAAGAAGGGCGTCCTGGAACTCGCCGACGTCATCGCCGTCAACAAGGCGGACGGCCCGCACGAACGCGAAGCCCGCGCCGCCGGGCGCGAACTGGCGGGCGCACTGCGGCTGATGCACGGCAAGGACGCGTTCTGGACGCCGCCCGTGCTCAGTTGCAGCGCCCGGGAGTCGACCGGCCTGGACACCGTCTGGGAACGCCTGGAGGAGCACCGGTCCCGGCTGGAGGCGTCCGGCCGCCTTGCGGGGAAGCGCCGCGACCAGCAGGTCGACTGGACCTGGGCGATGGTCCGCGACGAACTCCTCGGCCGCCTCCATGCCGACCCCGAGGTCCGGCGCCTCTCCCCCGCCCTGGAACAGCAGGTCAGGGACGGCGACCTGACGGCGACCCGGGCGGCCGAGCACATCCTCGACGCGTTCCGCGCGGCCCCGTCGCAGGGCGCCGCCGACGACGGCCGGAGCTGACCCCGGCCGGGGCTCCGGTTTGCGGCCGGAGCCCCGGGAGCCGCGGGTCAGGACAGGTGGAGCGCCTCGCCGGGACCGATGGGTATGCCGAGGAGCAGCCAGGCCACGAACAGCAGCATCCAGCCGACGTAGAACGCCACGGTGTACGGCAGGACCAGCGCGAAGAGGGTTCCCAGGCCCGCCCGCCTGTCGTACTGCTGGATGAAGCCGAGCATGATCGCGACGTACGGGCTCAGCGGGACGATGCAGTTCGTCGACGAGTCGGCTATGCGGTAGGCGAGCTGCACGTAGGCCGGGTTGACGTCCTGCAGCATGAACATCGGTACGAAGATGGGCGCTTCGATGGCCCACAGCCCGGAACCGCTCGCGATGAGAAGGCTCAGCACGAGGGTGATCAGGCTGAAGCCGACGAGCCCGCCCACACCCGAGACGTCCAGGCTCTCCATCAGCTCGGCGCCGTTGACGGCGACCCACAGGCCGAGCCGGCTCCACTCGAAGTAGGCGATGGCCTGCGCTGCGGCGAAGATCAGGACGAGGAAGCCGCCGAGGTTCTTCGCGGCCTCCGCCATGTACCTGGGCACGTCGCCGCTGCTGCGCAGCGCGTTGACGGTGACACCGTAGGCCACCGCCCCCACCACGAACAGCAGGAAGAGCAGCGGGACGATGCCGTCCAGGAGCGGCGACTCGACCAGCGAGCCGCCCTCGCCCCGCAGCGGCGAGGAGGAGGGAATCACGCACGCGACGACGAAGAGCAGGTAGGCACCGATCGCCAGCAGGGCGTTGCGCAGGCCCCGGCGCTGCTCGGGAGTCACCTGGGACCGTTCCAGGGCTGCGGCGTCGTCCTCCTCGTCCTCGCCCCGGTAGGTGCCCAGACGGGGTTCCACGATCTTCTCGGTGACGAACACGCCGATGAGGGTGAGGACCACGACCGAGGCGACCATGAAGTACCAGTTCGCGACCGGGGACACCTCGGCCCCGGAGTCCACGATGCCGGCGGCCTCGGTGGAGAGCCCGGACAGCAGAACGTCGGTGCCGGCGACGAAGAAGTTCGCCGAGAATCCGGCGCCGGCCGCGGTGAACCCGGCGGCAAGCCCCGCCAGCGGATGCCGGCCCACGGCGCGGAAGACGAGCGCCGCCAGCGGCGGGATGACGATGAAGGCCGCGTCGGA